>NZ_CP059467.1:625262-937893 GCF_017894365.1 Aromatoleum bremense | reverse complement strand
CCACGCCCTTGCTGCGGTCGCCGCCGGCCTTCGTGCCAGTGACTCCTTCGATACCGTCGGCCAGTTCGGCGATGATGCCGTGCAACACCGTATCGGCTTCGGGCGCAAGTCTGCAGTTCTGCACGATGTAGGCGATTTCCTTTTCGACCGTGTGGCCCAGGGACCGGTACTGGTCGGAGGTGAACGTGCCGCCGTGAACGGCCGGGAGGCTGTGTTCGACGGCGGCGCGGATTTTCAGCATGCCGTGTTGCAAGGCGGCGTCAGTATGCCATTTGCTGCCGGCATTGAGCCTGAGGACGGCTGTGCCGCTGTCGTGATCATGGCCACCGGCCGCAATGGCGGGGGTGACTCCGGCGAGGCTCGCGGTGACGAGGCAGGCTGCGAGCAAGGTCGTTGCAGTGCGTATTTTCATTTTCCGTATTCCACTCGGGTTGGTTGAAGAGCCAACTGGCCCGCCGCGGCTACATCGGCGTCCCTGCTGTCTTATTTAATGAAACGAATGGGAGCCGGGAATGTTCCATGAAAATGCTTTGATGACGTTGCCGATCCTCGCCTTCAAGCGCCATTCAAGCGCGGTCGGCAACTTGGGGCGCGTCGGGAATCTGTCGTGTCACGACGACGGTCATCACTCCATGAAGAATACAAGTTGTTGAAAAACAATGAAAATAACAGAATCGAACGAGTGTCATGCGGTCGGCAGTATGAGCGTAAGCGGCTGAAAATACTGGGCATGGCTTGTCGCCCATGAACGACAGCAGGCGTTGAGTCGTGTTCGTCGAAAGATTGCGAAAGTGCAGAGCGGCCCACCGAGAAATGCGAAAACTTTTATTATTCAGATGCTTGTACGCATTCTGCGCACTGTTGATGCTGCGTTCCTGGAAAGCGCCCAGCAGTCTTGCCGACGGCCTTCGTCCGCACGAAAAAGTCTGGAGCTGCAGCTCATTTCAATAAAATGAATGAAATCAAATGCATGAATGCATTCGTTAACGTCACGAGCATGCGTGCTCTCCTGGCGTGCTTTTTGCGCAAGATTCTGGCGGACGGACATCCCGACGCCCCTCGCACTCCGTGGAGGGGGAACCGGTCAACCAGAGCCGCAAGGCAGGAGGACGAGATGAAGATCAGCTATCGCAAGTCGTTGCTCGCCGGTGCAGTTGCCGCATTGGTCGCGACGCCAGGATGGGCTGGCACCGATGCCTCGAAGACTAACGACAGCATGCCGCGGGCCGAGGGCACCCAGACCATGAATCCCCGGATGGACACTTCGCGGGCGAATCCTGGCAGCGTGGTCTACACCATGACGCCTCGTGAACTACGCGGGAAGGATGTTATCGGACCCGGAGGCGATGAAATCGGTTCGGTGAAGGCCGTCGTGCATAGCCGCCGGGAGAAGGATATCCAGGCCGTGATTTCGGCTGGCGGCTTCCTCGGGGTCGGCGACAAGGAAATCACTATTCCCCTCGACAGGCTGCAGTTTGTCGATGGCAAGCTTCGCGTCAGCGCGAGCGAGGAGGAGTTGAAGGCGAGGCCCGAGTATCAACCCGAGCAGTTCGTGGAGTTGGAGCCTGCCGATCAGCCGATCACCGAGTTCTCGGCGTTCGAACTGGAGGAGTCGAGCCGCAAGGCCGCGCCGCGGTCGCAAGACCAGTCGCCTCGCTTGCAAGACTCTGAGCGGGGAGACTGGACGCCGGGCAGCGATACGAGCAGGGAGCCGCTTCCCTGAGGGTGCTGCTCAATGATCGAAGGCTGCGAGGTCGGCAGCCTTCGTCTGGGCGGCAGTGGTGGCGCCGCAATTGCTCAGGACGAGGCGTGGCGGATCGAAAGAGAAGATGAACGGCGCCGCCCGTTGCAGGGCATTGAGCCCGAGGATGGCGCGGGTCTTTCCCGGGAATACGGCTGCCTCGACGTTATTGATCCAGCACCCGTTCCCGATGCTCACGGCCTTGATCGCATAGACCGGCACGTCCAGTTCGCTGCCGTTCGCAAGCCGGCCGCGCAGTTGCCTGATGTATTGCGCCTGGCCTGCGCCCTGAAGCGTGGCCAGCATTTCCTCGTTGATGGTCATGTAGCCTGAACCGGTGTCGACCATGAGGTCGACAGGACCCAGCCCGCCAATATTGCCCTGCACGTAGAAAGTCGTCGCGCTGTTCGCGCGCATGGCCACAGTGGTATCGAATTGCCCGGCCCAGGCAAGGGACGAGGTGCCCGCCCAAAACGTGAGTAGCAGGCACATGAACTTCTGCATCGGATCGTCCTCGTCAAATCGGCGTCGCGTGGTGAGCGTCCAGCGGATCGGACGCAGGACGAAAGGCAATAATGAAAGCAACAGATTGAAAGAAAGTCAAACACTCAGTGTGTAACAGTGGCTCAAAGCGGGGGAGCCCACCAGCACCTGCCCGCGCCGCACTGTCGCAGCAACGGGGTGACAGGGGGACGAGCGGAATGGCTGAGGGCGAGCGAAGCCGGTGCGGCGGGGAAGGCGAGGGATCTGGCGGAGTTCAGGCGCTGCCGAGATGGCGCCCGCTGCTGCGGGGGCGTGTCATGCCCGCGGCATTGTAGAGCTGGGGTTGGCCGGCCGCCGTGAGCAGCACGGTGAGCGCTGACTGGTTGTGCTGCATCCGTTCGACGATCAGCTTGCCGTTGCTCTCGTTGCGGTGTTGTGCGTTGCGCGCGAGTTCGCGAATCTCGTCCCAGCAGGCCAGGGTGTCGGGCAGCGGCCGGCATAGTTCGCGAATCGACGCCTCGTCGTTCGGGCGCCGCAAGCGGCCGAGCAGCAAGGCGCGGTCGTTGTGCACGCGTTGCAACTGCTGGTGGCGCTGCGATTTCTCCTGTGTCAGAGCGAGCAGCGCGTCGGCCTCGCCGGCGATCAGGAGCGTTTCCTCGCGTTCGAGCAGCGCGAGAAAGGCACGCAGCAGGGCTGCCTCGGTGTCGATCAGCGTCGCCAGGCGCTGCAGTTCCGGTTGCGGAGTCACGATTCGCGCCGAGTGTCGAGTATCTGGCGCACGGAGTCGATCAGGCCTTCGGCGATGCGGTCGGCGTCCACCTTGAAGCGCCCTTCGCTGATTGCCTGGCGGATTTCGTTTACGCGGCCACGGTCGACGACCGGAGTCGAAGCCATTGCCGCTTCGGCCTTGTTCAAGCTCGATGACAGCGACGACAGCTGCACCTTCTCGTCGTCGCCGACGGGTTTAGACGCCACGGGCTGCGACCGTGGCCGGCTCTCCGCGGCAGGTACGGAGCCGGCTGGCTTCGGGGTACCTTCGATCTTCACGGCGCAACTCCCATTGAATATTCTCTAACCGTGTCAACGGTCCGCACAGCGAAAACTTTAACCCCGTGGCGCTGGGCGACCGGGGCCGATCGGGAACCCGGGCGATCGAAAGCAAGGGCTGTTCCGCTTGCTCATCGGCCCTGCACTCAAAATTGCACTTCGACGACCCCGCCGGCGCGCGCGAGGCCTGAAACGACCTGGTCATTGCCGATCCGTACCCGTACGGGTTCGCCTTCGGCTGCGGCATTGAGGGCGCGTCCTTCGTTCGATACGCTGAAGCCGTTGCCGCTGCCGACGACTTTTACCGCCTGGCCCTGCCGCACCGCGGGTGGGAGGCGCAGCATTCCGGCGCGCAACGTGCTGCCGGCGGCGACGGCGTAACGGGCGGGGTGCCCGACCGCCTGCGTCGGGTCGGTCAGCGTGCCGGGCGGTTCCGCCGCGAGATCGCCGTGCCGCCGTTCGATATCGGCCGGGCCGAGGGTCTGGCCGGCGCGAAGCGCGCGGGCGGTGGCGAGATACTCGGCCATCACCGCGACCCGCGCCGGCACATAGGCGGTCCAAGGGGCCGGTGAGTCGCAGCGCACACCGACGTTGATCTGTCCCCACGCCCGTATGCCGGCCGGCAGGAAGGCTTCGAGCGCTGCGCATGCCGGGAGACTGTTCCGCGCATCGAACGCGCTGACGGAGATTTCAACTTTTCCCGGCAGGCCGGCAGTCTGCTGCTCGAGAAATGCCGTCACTGTCCGCTCGACGGGTTCGGGAGGCTGCTGCGCGCCTGCCGGCAGGGGCAGCATTGCGGTCGTGACGGCCGCCATAGCGGCGGCAGGAAATCGGCAAAGGAGGGATCGATTTTTCAGCATGGGGCGATTGCACCACGCCTGCGTGCGCCCGGCAACCGCCGCCGCATTCCCGCTTCGCCCCCTTCGCGGGCGGCAAGTTTTTCCGCCGGCCGGCAGGCACGACGCCGAAGCCGGCAGCGAAAGCGGCGAAATTGACCGGTAATTTCCAGTCTTATCGGAGCAAGCCCATTGTGATGTGACGACTAAGATCGCTGGCATGGAAGGTGCGATGGATCAATGCCCGCACCTGCCTTCGGTAACGGCGGTTACAGCAGGACCTTGAGGTGATGCCATGAAATCCCGACTCGACAGCGCGCTGCAGTTTCATCAGACGGCGCTCAACGTGCAGGCCCGGCGCCAGCAGATGCTGGCGTCGAACATCGCGAACGCCGACACGCCGAATTACAAGGCGCGCGACCTGGATTTCGCCGCCGCGCTGAAGGGTGCGACGGGCGGGCGGAGCGGACCGCTGGCGCTCGCGGGCACTTCGGCGCGCCACCTCCCCGGCGGGCAGGGGACGCCCCTCGAGCCTCATGTCGGCTATCGCGGCGAGTTCCAGTCGAGCGTCGACGGCAACACCGTGAACATGGACGTCGAGCGCGCGGCATTTGCCGAGAACTCGGTGCAATACGAAGCGAGCGTGACTTTCATCAACAGCCTGCTGCGTGGCATGCAGACCGCGATCAACGGCCAGTGAGCGAGGTGGGTGGACCATGAGCATGTTGAACGTCTTCACGATTGCGGGCTCCGCGCTGCATGCGCAGTCCGCTCGCCTCAACGCGACCGCGTCGAACCTCGCGAACGCCGACAGCGTCGCGGGCCCCGATGGCCAGCCCTACCGCGCCAAGCAGGTGGTGTTTACCGCCACGCCGGTGGCCGGGCCGGGCGGAGTGGGGGTGCAGGTCACGGAGGTTGTCGAGAGCGCGGCGGCGGGACGCCTCACGTACGACCCCGGCAATCCCGCGGCCAACCCCGAAGGCTACGTCGAGATGTCGAACGTGAACGTCGTCGAGGAGATGACCAACATGATCTCGGCCTCGCGCGCCTATCAAACCAACGCCGAAGTCATGAACACGGCGAAGACCCTCATGCAGCGCACGCTGGCGATCGGCCAGTGAGCGGGCGACCGGAGCAATCATGACAACCGTCAATAGCGCGACCTCCTCGGCGGCCGATGCCGTGATGTCGAATCTCGCGCGCAACAGCGCCGCCCCCGAAAAATCCGAGGAGCTCAGCCAGACCCGTTTCCTGAAGCTGCTGACCACGCAGCTCAAGAACCAGGATCCGATGAACCCGCTCGACAACGCGCAGGTGACTTCGCAGCTGGCGCAGATCAGCACCGTCGATGGCATCGAGCGGCTCAACACGATGCTCGGCCAGATCATGGAAGGCCAGCAGTCCTCCGAAGCGATGCAGGCGGCGTCGCTCGTCGGCCGCGGCGTGCTGGTGCCGGGCAAGGGATTGCTGCTCACCGAAGCCGGCGCGGTCGGCGGCTTCTCGCTCGATGCGCCCGCCGACAAGGTCACGATGAGCATAAAGGATGCGAACGGCCTCGAAGTCGCGAACGTCGATCTGGGCGCGTTCGATGCCGGCACGCACAACTTCCAGTGGGATGGCGCCGCCGCCGACGGCACCCGTGCGGCGAACGGCAAATACACCGTAAGCCTCGCCGCGACGGCGGGCGACACGACTGCCGCGGCCGAATCGCTCGAGTTCGGCGCGGTGTCGAGCGTGGTGCGCGGACCGAAAAGCACCGACCTGCAGATAGGCGATCTGGGCATCTTCAAGATGTCCGAGATCCGGCAGATTCTCTGATTACCGAACTCCAAGGGACAGGATCATGGCATTCCAGCAAGGATTGAGCGGCCTCGCTTCGGCGTCGAAAGCCCTCGACGTCATCAGCAACAACGTCGCGAACTCGAATACCATCGGCTTCAAGGCCGGGCGTGCGGAGTTCGCGGATGTTTTCGCTGCTTCTTTCAATGGTACGGGGGGCAATTCGCAAGTCGGAATCGGGACGACGATTGCTGCCGTAAGCCAGAACTTCTCCCAGGGCAACGTGACCGTCACGAACAACCCGCTGGACCTGGCGATCAACGGCAACGGCTTCTTTCGCGTCAGCGCGCCGGATGGAACGGAAGCTTTCACGCGAAACGGCCAGTTCGACATCAGCAAGGACGGGTTCATCGTCAATGCTCAAGGATATCGGCTGTCCGGCTATGGCGCGGACGTCAATGGGGACATCCTGACGGGCGTCGTCAGTGACATCGTCGTGAACCCGTCGCTGGCGGGAGGGGCGCCACAACAAACCGGCGTCTCGCAGCGCCCCCTCCCTGACAACACGGCGGGGCTTAGCCTCGGGGTCAATCTCGACTCCAGACAACACTTGCCCGAGAAGCCGAAGTTTTCGGCCGCGGACCCCAAGTCATACAACAACGCCACGTCGGCGACCCTGTACGACAGCCTCGGCAACCCCAAGACGTTGACGATGTATTTCGTCCGCAACGGCACACGGGCGGATCCGGCGGCCAGCCCGCCGAAGCTCGAAGAGGTGAAGAACGACTGGACTGTCCATTATCAACTCGATGGCAAGGACATCGGGAACCCGACGTTCAACCACACGCTGTCGTTCAATACTGGCGGCGTGTTGACTACGTCATTGCCCGTGACCGGTCCCGCTTTTAAGGATCTCTTCGGCGACAACCTTGTACCCGGCCTCGAAACCCCCGCTTTGCGGATCGACTTCAGCGGTACGACCCAGTATGGCGGCGAGTTCGGGATCAATGTCCCCTCGGACCAGGACGGATTCGCACCGGGCCGGCTGACGGGCGTCTCCGTCGGCGATGACGGAGTCATTGAAGGTCGCTACAGCAATGGCCAGTCCCGCGATCTGGGGCAAGTTGTCCTGGCGAACTTCCGCAGTCCGAACGGCCTGGTGTCGCTGGGGGGCAACATGTGGGCCCAGTCGCCGGCCTCGGGGCCGTCCAGCGTCGGCGTGCCCGGCAGTGCCAACCTGGGGCTGCTCAACGCGGGCGCGGTCGAGGAAGCCAACGTCGATCTCACCGCGGAGCTTGTGCAGCTCATCGTCCAGCAGCGCAACTACCAGGCGAACGCACAATCCGTGCAGGCCCAGAACACCATCCTGCAGACCATCGTCAATCTCGGATAAATACCGCCTGAATGACTCCCCGGTGTCGTGCCGGGTGGCGGGCAGGGTGGCGGGCGGGGTGGCGGGCAGGGAGAGGGAAAGAAAAAAGGGAGCGGGCCATGGACCGTCTGATCTACACCGCGATGACCGGGGCGAAGCACACCATGGGCCAGCAGGCCGCGGTGTCGCACAACCTCGCGAACGCGACCACCACCGGCTTTCGCGCCGAGATGCACAAGCTGCGCGCAGTGCCGGTGCAGGGCGAGGGGTTGCCGACGCGCGCGTTCGTCGTCGATGCGAGCATCGCGACGAACTTCGAGACCGGACCGCTGCAGCAGACGGGGCGTGCGTTCGATGTCGCCGTCGAGGGCAAGGGCTGGCTCACGGTGCAGTTGCCCGACGGCTCCGAAGGCTATACGCGCAACGGCAGCCTCGAAGTCAGCCCGAACGGCGTGCTGCAGACGCGCAACGGACTGCCGGTGCTGGGCGACGGCGGGCCGATCACGATTCCGCCCGACAACGAAGTGCTGATCGGCAAGGACGGCACGATCTCGGCGATGCGCGGCGGCGGCGCGCAGAACGTCGTGAACAACCTCGGCCAGCTGAAGCTCGTCAATCCGCCGGAGACTTCGCTCGTGCGCGGCGACGACGGGCTGTTCCGGCTGCGCGACGGTGGGGCCGCGCCCCGTGACGAGGCCGTGCAGGTCGCCGGCGGCTACCTCGAAGGCAGCAACGTCAGCGTCGTCGACCAGATGGTGTCGATGATCGGGCTGGCGCGCCAGTTCGACATGCAGACCAAGATGCTGCAGACCGCGCAGTCGAACGACCAGGCGGCGGCGCAGGTGCTCGCGGCCCGCTAGCCGGCGGCGTCGTCCGGCGACGGAATTAACGGGCCTTTTGGGCGGGTGTTCCGGCGATTGAAGCGGCCGGCCGCCGCCTAGACTGGCCACGACACTTGCAGGCAGATCGCCTGCCTGCCCAGGAAAGGGAGCCAGCATCATGATTCGTTCATTGTGGATCGCCCGGACGGGCCTCGAGGCCCAGCAGACGCAGCTGGACGTGATCTCGAACAACCTCGCGAATGTCTCGACGAACGGCTTCAAGCGCTCGCGCGCGATCTTCGAGGATCTGCTGTACCAGACGATCCGCCAGCCCGGCGCGCAGAACACGCAGCAGAACCAGATCGGCAGCGGCCTGCAGCTGGGCACCGGCGTGCGTCCGGTCGCGACCGAGCGCATCCACACCCAGGGCAACCTGCAGCAGACCGGCAATGCGATGGACATGGGGGTGCAGGGCGCCGGTTTCTTCCAGGTGACGCTGCCCGACGGCACGTCGGGCTACACGCGCGACGGCGCGTTCCAGCTCGACGCGCAGGGACAGATGGTCACCGCCAGCGGCTATCCGCTCGAACCGGCGATCATCATCCCGAACGACGCGCAGTCGGTGACGATCGGCAAGGACGGCACGGTCAGCGTGCTGCAGGCCGGACAGGCGGCGCCTACGGTCGTCGGCAACATCCAGCTCGCGACTTTCGTCAACCCGGGCGGGCTCGCGAGCGCCGGCGAGAACCTGTTCCGTGAGACTGCATCGAGCGGCGTCGCGACGCCGAATGCGCCGGGCACGAACGGCGCCGGCGTCATCAATCAGCAGTATGTCGAAACCTCGAACGTCAACGTCGCCGAGGAGCTCGTCAGCATGATCGCGACGCAGCGCGCCTACGAACTCAATTCGCGCGCGATCCAGACTTCCGACCAGATGCTCGGCAGGCTGACGCAGCTGTGAGCGCTCGCGCGACGAAGGCGGGGCGGGCTGTCCTTCCGGCACTCGTTGCCGCGCTGCTGCCCGGCTGCGCGTCGATCTATTCCACGCCGCCGACGGCCGTGCATCAGCCGATGACCGCGCGGCCGGAAGGGCGGGCGCAGAGCGTTCCGGTAACCGGCGCGATCTTCCAGCCGGGGCAGGCGAGGCCGCTGTTCGAGGACAGGCGAGCGCGGCTCGTCGGCGACACGCTGACGATCAACCTCGTCGAACGCAACGCCGCGCAGAAGGCCGCGAACAGCAGCGCGACGCGCGACTCGGACGTCAAAGGCGGCATCACGGCGGCGTCGCGTGTGCCTTTCGCCGGGCTCGCGGGGATGAATGTCGAAGCGGGCGTCGAGTCCGAGTTCTCCGGCGAAGGCGCGTCGAAGGCGAACAACCAGTTCAACGGCACGATCACCGTCACCGTCATCGAGGTGTATCCGAACGGCAACCTGCTGGTGTCGGGCGAAAAACAGGTCGCGATCAACCAGGGGAACGAGTTCATCCGCTTTTCCGGCGTCGTCAACCCGACCACGGTGACTGCCGCCAACACCGTGCAGTCGACGCAGGTCGCCGATGCGCGGATCGAATACAAGGGCAGCGGCTATATCGACGAGGCGAACACGATGGGGTGGATGCAGCGCTTCTTCAACATCGTGCTGCCGTTCTGACTGGCCGCTGCTGATCGGGGAGTGAATGATGTTTCGCAATGACGCGCAGAAGACTCCGGGCAAGCTCTTTCGCGCCGCTGCCTGCGCGCTCGGGCTGATGCTCGGCTGCGGCGGGGCGGGCGCGGAGCGGCTGAAGGATCTCGCGTCGGTCGCCGGCGTGCGCGACAACCAGCTCGTCGGCTACGGCCTCGTCGTCGGCCTCGACGGCAGCGGCGACCAGACGACGCAGACGCCTTTCACGGTGCAGAGCATCATCAACATGCTCGGCAACATGGGCGTCACGCTGCCGCCCGGCACGAACCTGCAGCTCAAGAACGTCGCCGCGGTGATGGTGACCGCGAGCCTGCCGCCGTTCGCGCGTCCGGGCCAGCAACTCGACATCACGGTTTCGTCGGTCGGCAACGCGAAGAGCCTGCGTGGCGGCACGCTGGTGATGACGCCCTTGAAAGGGGCCGATGGCCAGGTCTATGCGATGGCGCAGGGCAACATGCTGGTCGGCGGCGCCGGCGCGTCGGCGGCCGGCTCGTCGCAGACGATCAACCACCTGTCGGCGGGCCGCGTGCCGGGCGGCGCCACCGTCGAACGCGCGGTGCCGACGATGCTCGGACAGGGCGAATTCGTGCTGTTCGAACTCAACGACAACGACTTCGGCACCGCGCGGCGCGTCGTCGATGCGATCAACCTCGCAACCTCCGCCGGCACCGCGCAGGCGCTCGACGGGCGCAGCATCCAGGTGCGCGCGCCGCTTGATGTCTCGGATCGCGTCGGCTTCCTCGGCAAGCTCGAGAACCTCGATGTCACCCCGGTGCAGCAGGCGGCGAAGGTCATCGTCAATTCGCGCACCGGCTCGGTCGTCATGAACCAGGGCGTGACGCTGCAGAACGTCGCGGTGGCCCATGGCAACCTCACGGTGACGGTCGGCGTGGATACCGCGGTCAGCCAGCCGCAGCCGTTCTCGCGCGGCGAAACCGTCATCACGCAGCGCGGCTCGGTCGACATCCAGCAGGATCAGGGCAGCCTGCACAACGTGCGCGCCAGCGCGAACCTCGCCGACGTCGTCAAGGCGCTCAATGCGCTCGGCGCGACGCCGATGGACCTCGTCAGCATCCTGCAGGCGATGAAGGCGGCGGGATCGCTGCGCGCCGAACTCGAGGTGATCTGAGGATGACCGTCCCCGCGCAGATCAACGCCATCGACCCGAACGCGCTCGCCGACCTGAAGCGCCTGTCGCGCGACGGCGACTCGCCGGCGGCGCTGCGCGCGACGGCGAAGCAGTTCGAGGCGCTGTTCCTGCAGATGGTGTTGAAGTCGATGCGCGACGCGGTGCCGTCCGAAGGGATGCTCGACAGCGACCAGACGCGGCTTTTCCAGGCGATGCAGGACCAGCAGACGGCGATGAACATGGCCCAGGGCCGCGGCACGGGGCTTGCCGACGTGATCTTTCGCCAGCTGGGCGGTGAAGCGCTGGAAAAACCGGCAGCGACGCACGACGCTGCCGCCGCGGGCGCGCCGCCCGTGCCGCCGCGCACGGCAATCTTTGCCGCACGCGCCCACTCGCCGGCAAACGCCGCCGCGCCTGGCGTCGCCGACGCCGGCCCGCCCTCAGCAGGCGACGTGCCCGCCGAGTTGCCCACCCCACCCAGGGCGGCGCAGGCTCTTGCCGCACCCGGTGCGCGCAACGTGCCGAACGGCGCCCGCGAGTTCGTCGACCGCGTGTGGCCGCACGCCGGCAGCGCGAGCCGCACCACCGGCATCCCGGCGCATTTCATGGTCGCGCAGGCGGCGCTCGAAACCGGCTGGGGGCGGGGCGAACTGCTCCGTGCCGACGGCACGCCGAGCTTCAACCTGTTCAACATCAAGGCCGGACCGGACTGGCAGGGTGCGGTCGTCGAAGTGCCGGTCACCGAGTATGCAAACGGCCGGGCGTACACCGAAAACGCGCGCTTTCGCGCCTACGGCTCCTACGCCGACGCCTTCCGCGACTACGCCAACCTGCTGCGCAACAGTCCGCGCTACGCCGAAGTGCTGGGCCAGACCGACGCCGCCAGGTTCGCCCGCAGCCTGCAGCACGCCGGCTACGCGACCGACCCGATGTATGCCGACAAGCTGACGCGGATCATCGGCGGCAACACGCTGCGCACAGCGCTCGCCGGCTGAATCCCGGCGGCCGCGCAGTCTGGCAAAAGTCTTGCTTAGAGATGCATCGAGCGCAGCAGGAAAAAGGAAACGAGCATGGCCGGACTCCTCAGCATTGGCCTGACAGGCATCAACAGTTCGCAAGCGAACCTGTTGACGACCAGTCACAACATCACTAACGCCAACACGCCCGGGTACCACCGGCAGACGGCGATCATCACGACGAACGATCCCCAGTTCAGCGGCGCGGGTTTCTTCGGTCAGGGCTCGAGGGTCGACGCCGTGCGTCGCCAGTACGACCAGTTCCTCGGCCAGCAGGTGCTCAGTGCGTCGGCGCGCAAGGAAGAGCTTTCCGCATATGACGCGCAACTCGGGCAGCTCGACAACCTGCTCGCCGATCCGTCGGCGGGCCTCGCGCCGGCGCTGTCCGATTTCTTCAAGGGCGTGCAGGACGTCGCCACCAACCCGGCGAGCATCCCGGGGCGCCAGGCGCTGATTTCCAAGGCCGAATCGCTCGCATCGCGCTTCAACGGCCTCGATGCCCGCCTCGACGAGATCAGCAGCCTCACCGAAGGTCAGATCGCCAGCGCGGTCGAGTCGATCGACACGTACGCGCGCCAGATCGCCGAAATGAACCAGCAGATCGGCACGGTGCAGGTCGCCGGGCCCTCCGTCCAGGCCAACGATCTGCTCGACCAGCGCGACACTCTCGTCGCCGAGCTCAACAAGCTCGTGAAGGTCAGCACGGTGACCGAGCGGGACGGCTCGCTCAGCGTGTTCGTCGGCAGCGGCCAGGCGCTCGTTGTCGGCGCCACCGCTTCGGAGCTCGCCGTCAAGCCCGATCCGTCCGACCCGCTGCACGGCACGATCGAGCTCAGGACGGCCGGCGGCGGCGCGGTGCCGCTGCCGGATTCGCTGTTTACCGGCGGGCAACTCGGCGGACTGCTGAAGTTCCGCAGCGAGGTGCTGGACACTACGCGCGGCCAACTCGACCAGATCGCTTTCGATTTCGCGACGCGCTTCAACGAGCAGCACCGCAGCGGCCTCGCGCTGAACGGCCAGTTGGGGGGGGACTTTTTCTCGATCGGCACGACGGCGGCCGGGGCCGCCGCCGGGATCCGGATCGCGGTGTCCGATCCGCAGGCCGTTGCCGCTGCCGCCGACGCTTCAGACCCCGGGCCCGTCGGCCCTTCGGACAACCGGAATGCGCTGGCACTGGCGGCGCTGCAGACAGACAAGTCGGTTGTAGCGGTCGGGTCCGGTAAGGCGGCCATCGGTTCGGCGTATTCACAATTGGTCAGCTCGGTCGGCAACAAGGCGCGCGAAGTCCAGATCGGCTTGAAGGCCCAAGAAGCGCAGCTCGATCAGGCGACTGCCGCGCAGGAAGCGCTTTCCGGCGTCAATCTCGACGAAGAGGCGGCCAATCTGATCCGTTACCAGCAGTCCTACCAGGCGGCGGCGCGCGTGATGTCGGTCGCGGGCACGCTGTTCGACGAAATCCTCTCGATCGCGCGCTGAGCCGGGGTGACACCATGAGAATCTCCACCAGCATGATCTTCGACTCCGGCCGCGACGCGATGCTGCGACAAAGCGCGGATTTGCTGCATACCCAGCAGCAGCTCTCGACCGGCAAGCGCGTGCTGGCGCCGTCGGACGATCCGATCGCGGCGGCGCGCGCGCTCGAAGTTTCACAGACCCGAAGCATCAACGAGCAGTTCCAGACGAACCAGGGCTATGCGAACGACGCCCTCGCGTCGCTTGAAAGCAGCCTCGGCAGCATCGGCGACATCCTCACCTACATCCGCACGCGGGCGATCCAGGCCGGCAACGCGGCGCTGTCGCCGACCGAGCACGAGGCGATCGCGGTCGATATCGAGGCGCAGTTCAACGCGCTGGTCGGTATCGCGAACAGCAAGGACGGCACCGGCGAATACCGCTTTGCCGGTTACCAGTCGGGGCAGGCGCCGTTTTCCGGCGACCTCGACGGGATCGCCTACACCGGCGATGCCGGGGTGCGCGGCATACAGGTCGCCGAGTCGCGGACGATGCCGGTCGGGGTGCCGGGCAGCGATGTGTTCATGGTCGACGAGAATGGCGAATCCCGAATGTTCGCTTCGATCTCCGGGTTCATCGACGGGTTGCGCAATCCGCCGGCGGAGGGTGTTGCCGCGGTTGTCGAGAGCGCGATCGGCGGCATGGATGCCGCGCTCGACAAGGTGAACACGATCCGCTCGTCGGTCGGCTCGCGGATGGTCGAACTCGACGCGCTCGCGGACATGTCGGCGACGCAGGATGTGCAATATGCCGAGACGCTGTCGCGGCTGCAGGACCTCGACTATGCGGAGGCGATCTCGCGTTTCTCGAAGCAGCAGGCGATCCTCGAGGCTGCGCAGCAGTCGTATGTCCGCACGACCGGTTTGTCGCTGTTCGATCTGCTGCGCTGAGCGACAGTGACGGTCCGCCGTGTTGCGCTGTGCCTGATTTTCCCGCTCGCCGGCGGCTGCCTCGCGTTGCCGCTGCCGCGTTATGCCGGCGCGGGCGCAGCGGGGGAAAGCGCCGCGGCGCCGCGCCTGAACGACGCCGATTACCCCACGCCGCCTCCGGTCGCGTATCTGCCCCACGACCCGCAGTCGCCCGCGTGGGACCTGGGCATCGTGCGGCTCGACGCCGAGCGCGTGCGCTTCGACCTGCGCATGAAGTCGCTCGTCACCGGCGGCGAAGGCGAAGCGCGGCAGGTGTTCGCTCGCGCTGCGCAGCGGTTCGCGGACGCCGGAGGGTTTGCCGGGTTCGAGGTGGTGCGCTTCGAGGAGAGCGTCGAATCGAGCTGGCCGTTCGCCCAGCGCATCGCGGTCGGCGAAGTGCGTCTCGTGCGCTCGCACATCTGGCCGGGGATGTAGCGGCGCCGGCCGTTCAGCCGAACGCGCGGAACAATTCATCGATCGCCCCGAAGCCGCGTTCGAAAAGGCTCTGCAGCACCGGCGCGAGCGTGTCGAGGCTCAGCAGCAGCACCAGGAATCCGACCGACAGCGTGACCGGGAAGCCGACGGCGAACAGGTTGAGCTGCGGTGCGGCGCGCGTCAGCACGCCGAGCGCGGTGTTCGTGATCAACAGCGCCGCGACCATCGGCAGCGCCATCATCAGGCCGGACGCGAACATCACCGCGGCGTAGCGCACGATCAGCAGCCAGCCCTCCGCACCCGGCACCGCCCCGACCGGCAGCCACTCGAAGCTCGCGACGAGCCCCTGGACCAGCATCAGGTGGCCGTCGAGCGCGACGAACACCAGCAGCGCGACCAGGCCGAGGAATTCGGCGATCACCGAGGTCTGCCCGCCGGTCTGTGGGCTGAAGAACACGGCGAACGACAGGCCCATCTGCAGGCCGATCATCTCGCCGGCGACGTCGACCGCCGCGAACACCAGCCGCATCACGAAACCCATCGCGATGCCGATGAACGCCTGCTGCGCGAATATCGCCAGCTGCTCCATGGAGCCTCCCGGCACGGGGGGCATCGGCGGCAGCGCCGGCAGCACAGCCATCGCGATCGCCAGGCCGACGGCCAGGCGGACCCGCACCGGCACCATGCGGTTGCCGAACAGCGGCGCCGCCGACACCAGCCCGAGCAGGCGCGCGAGCGGGAACATCAGCGCCGCGATCCACGCATCGAGCTGGGCGGAAGTCAGGCTGATCATCGTCGCCGCGAGTGTTGCGCGATGGGTTCAGCCGATCAGCGTCGGGATCGATTCGAACAGGCGGCGGGTGAAATCGGTGATCAGCGCGATCATCCAGTGCCCGGCCACGACCATCGTCGCAAACACGGCGACGAGCTTCGGTACGAAGGTCAGCGTCATTTCGTTGATCTGCGTCGCAGCCTGGAAGACGCTGACGATGAGGCCGGTGACCAGCGCGGCGAGAAACAGCGGCGCCGCCATCAGCAGCGTGATTTCGACGGCCTGGCGGCCGATATCGACGACGATGCCCGGGGTCATGGCTTGCCTTTGGGGGTTAGGGAGCGAAACTCTGGACCAGCGAGCCGATCAGCAGCGTCCAGCCGTCGACCAGCACGAACAGCATGATCTTGAACGGCAGCGACACGATCACCGGCGACATCATCATCATGCCCATCGACATCAGCACCGAGGCGACGACCATGTCGATGATCAGGAACGGAATGAAGACGACGAAGCCGATCTGGAACGCGGTCTTGAGTTCCGACGTGACGAAGGCCGGCACGACGACGCGCATCGGCAGGTCCTCGGCCTTTTCGACCGGCGGGGTCTTCGACAGCCGGGCGAACAGCGCGAGGTCGGGCTCGCGCACCTGTTTCAGCATGAACGCCTTGACCGGCACCGTGCCGCGCTCCAGTGCCTGGTCGAAGCCGATCGTGCCCTGCGACATCGGCAGGTAGGCGTCGGCATAGACGCGCTCGACGACCGGCGACATGACGAAGAAAGTCAGGAACAGCGCGAGGCCGAGCAGCACCTGGTTCGGCGGCGAGGTCTGCGTTCCCATCGCGGTGCGCAGCAGCGCAAACACGATGATGATGCGCGTGAAGCTCGTCATCATCAGCACGACCGCGGGCAGGAAGCTCAGTGAAGTCAGCAGCAGCAGCGTCTGCACGCTCAGGCTGTAGGTCGTGCCGCCGCCCGGGGCGGGCGTGCCGGTGATCGCGGGCAGGCCCTGCGCCGCGGCGGACAGCGGCGCGAGCAGCAGCAGCGCGGCGAGGGCACGGGAGAGGGCGCGGGCGAACATCGGGCGCTCAGCGCGCATCGTTGCGGCGCTCCATCGCCCGCCGGAGCCAGCCCGGAAAGTCGCCGGCGGCCTGCGCCGGCGGCTCGGCAAGCGCTGCGTCGGCGAGGTCGGCGGCCGCGACGGTATGCAGCGTGCGAACGTTCGACGCCGTCACGCCGAGCACCAGCACCTGCCCCGCGATCTCGACCAGGACGACGCGTTCGCGCGGTCCCACCGCAACCGCGCCGAGCACCTTCAGGCCGGCCGCGGCACCCCGCGGTGCCGACAGGCGCTTGAGCAGCCACAGGCTGGCGAGCAGCAGCCCGATGACGATCGCCAGCCCGAAGAGGGTCTGTCCGAGGCTGCCGGCAAAGTCGGGGCTCGCGTCGGCGGCGCGCAGCGCAGGGGCGGCGGTCGACAGGAAAAGGGGAAGGATGCTGCGTGCGTTCACGACCTGCTCGACGGCTGTGCGGATGGATGAACTTTAAGCGCCGCCGCGTCGCCGCCAGCCTGCGATAAGACGGGCAAAAAGGTGATTATTCGGCGCTTCGCCTGCGCCCGTGGCTGAGGCGCCGCCGGGCGAAACGGCCGGGCGCAGGGTCGTGATGCGAGTGCGTTTTGCCGCTGCCGTCAGCCGCGGATTTTCCGCATCCGTTCGGCCGGCGTGATGATGTCCGTCAGGCGGATGCCGAACTTGTCGTTGACGACGACGACTTCGCCCTGGGCGATCAGCGTGCCGTTGACCAGCACGTCCATCGGTTCCCCGGCGAGGCCGTCGAGCTCGACGACCGACCCGTGCGCGAGCTGCAGCAGGTTGCGGATCGAGATCTTCGTGCGCCCGAGTTCGACGGTCAGCTGGACCGGAATGTCGAGGATCATGTCGAAATCGTTGAGCGCGCCGGAGCGCGGGCCGGGTGCGCCGAAATCGGGGAACAGGTGGCTGGCCGGCTTTGCCTGGTAGGGCGAGTCAGCCGCCGCTGCGGCCGCGAGGTCGGCGGCCACGCGCCGCGCTTCGGCGTCCGCGCCGTTTTCCGTCGCGGACTGCTCCATCATCGCCGCGGCCCAGTCGTCCTCGGTAATTTGGCCATCGTTGTCGTTCTCAGCCATGGTGGCCTCCGGGTGGTGGGTTGTCGGCATTGTCGCTGGCGAGGAAGCGTTCGACCTTCACGGCGTACTTGGCGCCCTGCCGGCCGTAGCTCAGTGCGAGGATCGGCGTGCCGTCGACCTCGCCGTGCACGTGTTCCGGGATCTCGATCGGGATCACGTCGCCGACGCGCATGTTGACGATGTCGCGCAGCGAGATTCGCGCGTTGCCGAGGTTGCAGACGAGTTCGACGTCGGCCGCCTGCAGCTGCCGTGTCAGCAGTTTGATCCAGCGGTTGTCCTGGGTCAGGTGGTCGCTCTGCATCGTCGAGTACAGCAGGTCGCGAATCGGTTCGACCATCGAGTACGGGAAGCACACGTGCATGTCCGCCTGCGAGCCGCCGAACTCCAGCGAGAAGCTCGCCGAGATGACGATCTCGGACGGCGTCGCGATGTTCGCGAACTGGGAGTTCATCTCCGAGCGCACGTATTCCATCTCGAGCTTGAACACCGGTGCCCACGCGCGCGAGTATTCGGCGAACACGACGCCGAGCATGCCCTGGATGATGCGCTGCTCGGTCGGCGTGAAATCGCGCCCTTCGACGCGCGAATGGAAGCGGCCGTCGCCGCCGAACATGTTGTCGACGACGAGGAACACCAGGTTCGGGTCGAACACCACAAGTCCGGTGCCGCGCAGCGGTTTCGCCAGCACCAGGTTGAGGTTCGTCGGCACGACGAGGTTGCGGACGAATTCGCCGTATTTCTGCACCTTCACCGGCCCGACCGAGACTTCGGCGTTGCGGTGCATGTAGTTGAACAACCCGATGCGCAGGTAGCGGGCGAAGCGCTCGTGGATCAGCTCCATCGTCGGCATGCGCCCGCGGACGATGCGTTCCTGCGTCGCGAGGTTGTACGGTCGCACGCCTCCCGGCTCGACGGTATCCTCTTCGAGTTCCTCCGGTTCCCCGGCGACGCCTTTCAGCAGGGCGTCGACTTCATCCTGGGACAGAAAATCGGAAGACATCGCCGCCGTTTCTCCTACTGGATGATGAACGAGTCGAAGAGCACAGCCTGAATCGGGCCGGCCGGTCCGTTCCCGCGGCCGCCTTTGGACGGCGGGGCGCCGAGCGTGCTGTTGGTGCGTTCGACGATCTCGTCGGCAAGCGCTTCGCGACCTTCGGGTGTCGAAAGTTCGGACGGCAGCTTGCCGGTGAGCAACAGGTTGATCTCGTGCCGTATCGAGGGCATGAAGCCCTTCAGGCTTTCGCCGGTTTTCGCGTCCGCGATCCGCAACGCCAGCACGACCTGGAGATAGCGCTCGCCCTCTTCGGGGGAAAGGTTGACGGTGAACGGTTCGAGCGCGATGAAAGTCGGCGGCTTGCTCAGGTCGAAGACCGGGGCGGCGACGTGCTCCTCGGCGTGTTCGTCAGCCCCGGCGTTATTTTTCTTCAGCATCAGCAGGCCGACGACTCCTGCAGCCAGCAAGAGGAGGATCACGGCCAGCACAACGACAATGATCACGAGCTTCTTCGGTCGTCTGCGCACCTGTGCAGGTTCTGCTGCTGCATCTGCCGGGGCGGCAGGGGGAGCCTTGGCCATGAATCATTTCTCCAGTGTCGACAATTGAGAGTATGTGCGCGGCGGACGTCCCGCGAAGGGCCGAAAAGTGGGGTACAGCGCCCGCAATTCAGACGATTCAAGCAAAGGTATCGACCCTTCCCGTGCCGACGCGCGACCAGTCGACGGATATCGGCGCCGTCGCACCGGTCTCCCCTGCGCCGGACGCGGTGCCGGATGCAGGGCCTCGCGCGTGGCGCCCGGACGAGCTTTCCTGGCCGGCTTGCTGCCCGCCCGACGTGCCGACGCTGGTCTCGCCGAGGCTGATGCCGGCCTGCTGCATCATCTCGCGCAGGCGCGGCATCGCCTGTTCGAGGGCGTCGCGTGCCGCGGACGTCGCGGCGACGAAATGGGCGACTGTCTGGTCGCCGCTGACGTGAATGGAGACTTCGAGTTTGCCCATCTGCGGCGGTGTGAGGACGAGCTCGGCCTTCGACTCGTTGCGTCCGACGAGCCACACCACGCGATTTCCGATCTCCTCGGCCCACGCGCGCTGCTGGCCGGCGGGCGTGTGTACCGGCAGCTGCGACACGGGTTCGCTGCGCACGGCCGCGTTGAAGCCGGCGCCGGGCACACCGGTGGCGGGGCCACCGGTGGCGGGCGCGTCGGCCGGTGGGCCGGGAATTGCTCCGGCAGGGTCGGGAAGTTGCACTTCGACGCGCCCCGGCAGTACAGCGGCCAAACCGGGATTCGCATCTCCTTGCGGGGATCGGCCGGCAACTTTGAGGCGCTCGCCGGCTCCGGCATGCGCCTCGCCCGTCGCGGCGGTGGCTTCGGCAATCAGTTTTTCAAGCAGCGGCGCTGCAGAGCCGCGTTCGGTGCCGTCCTGCAGCACGGGCGCCGAAACGGCCTTGTCGCCGGCCGCGGCGGCAACCCCGGCGGCAACCCCGGCGGTCACGGCGGCAGGACCGGGCACGAGCCCGGCAAAGCTTGCCGTGAGTGCTGCGTCGGCCGGCGGGGCTGCGCTTTCGCCTGTGACAATGCTTTCGCCTGTGACGATGCTTTCGGCTGCGGGCGCGAGCGACGAGGCCGGCTGCTGGACATCCGCAGCGCTCGCCCGATCCTCGCAGCCTGCTTTGCTGTCGTCGCCGGATGTGGCACTCGCGGCTTCGGCGGGCGCGTCGCGGCCGATGCCGTGCGGAACCTCCTGCGCCCGGTCCGCGGTCGCCGCATCCTCCTCCCGGCGGAGTTCCCGGCCCTGGTCCCGGCTCCGGTCCCGGGGTGGCGGTGCTTCCGGGCGCTGGGGCGAACGTCCGGTGGCGACGGGTCGTGTGCCTGCAGGCTCGCGCTCGGCCGCACTCATCCGCCGTTCGAGCGCGTTCGAAAAGCTGTCGCCGAACGTGCTCCCGGAGGCGCCCGCAGCGGGGGAGGGCCGGCCGGAATTTGCCGCGGCAGCAGGTGCGCGCGTCAGGAGCAGCTTGTTCAACAGGGGATCCGGCATGTCGGGTTCTCTTCCGCGGCGAATGGGGACGTGGCGAATGGGACGTGGCGAATGGGACGTGGTGAATGGGGGCGATTGGTCGGGATTCAGCAAGCCTTGTGCCACCGCGGCTCAAATACCGGCGGTCTCGTCCTGGTCGCGGTCGCGAAAACGCTTCGCCGCGTGCTCGTCGGACTGGCGTTGGTCCTGGCGCGCGGCTTTGCGGGCCTCATCGGTTTCGTGGCGTTTCTGCAGCGTGCCGAAAGCCTTGACCTTGTTTCGCTGCGCCATCCACGCGTGCTGGCCGGCGGCGGTCTGACGGTGCGCGTTGGCGACATTCGCCGTCTGCAGCGCGATCGCCTCGTCGATGCGGCCGATGAACGCACTGTAGTTGCGCCACGCGTCGGGGCTGATGCCGTTGCGCGCGGTTTCCTGGAAGCGCGATTCATACTCGGCGCGATAGTTCTGCAGCAGCTCGAGCTTGCGGCTGCCTTCCTGCTCGCTGGCGACCAGCTCGCCGAGCCGGCGCGCCGCGTCGTCCATGCGGTTTTGCGTGAGGTCCAGCAGAGGCTGCAGCGGAAAAGGTTGGCTCATCGGATTGGTTTGCGACGCGGATCAGGCGCCGCGAATGGGGTTTGCATGCCCGGCCGGGGTTGAAGAGGGGTCGCCATTCTACGGCCTGGAGGCGCGCGCAACCGTGCCACTTGTCACCCGCCGGAGAACAAAGTGCGCAGATTCGCGGTCGCCTGCGTCCAGGTTTCCTGTTCGTCGATGCGCTGCTGCAGGAAGCTTTCGAGTTTCGGGTAGATCGCCACCGCGCGGTCGAGCATCGGGTCCGAGCCGGCCTGGTAGGCGCCGACCGCGATCAGGTCGCGCGCACGCTGGTAGCGCGAGAACATCTGCTTGAAGCGCCGCACGAGGTCGAAATGTTCAGGCGTGACGAGCCCGTGCATCGCACGCGAGATCGACTGTTCGATGTCGATCGCCGGGTAGTGGCCCTGGTCGGCGAGCGAGCGCGACAGCACGAAGTGGCCGTCGAGAATCGCGCGCGCCGAATCGGCGATCGGGTCCTGCTGGTCGTCGCCTTCGGCGAGCACGGTGTAGAACGCGGTGATCGAGCCGCTGCCTTCGAGCCCGTTGCCGGCCCGCTCGACGAGCGCCGGCAGGCGTGCGAACACGCTTGGCGGGTAGCCGCGCGTGACAGGCGGTTCGCCGATCGCCAAGGCGATCTCGCGCTGCGCCATCGCGTAGCGTGTCAGCGAGTCCATGACCAGCAGCACCTGCCTGCCCTGGTCGCGGAAATATTCGGCGATCGTCGTCGCGTACGCGGCGCCCTGCAGCCGCATCAGCGGGCTGGTGTCGGCGGGCGCGGCGACGACGACGGAGCGCGCGCGGCCTTCGGCGCCGAGGTTGTGCTCGATGAACTCCTTGACTTCGCGCCCCCGCTCGCCGATCAGCCCGACGACGATGACGTCGGCCGAGGTGTAGCGCGCCATCATGCCGATCAGCACCGACTTGCCGACGCCGGAGCCGGCGAAGAGGCCGAGGCGCTGCCCGCGGCCGACCGTCAGCAGCGCGTTGATTGCGCGGATGCCGACGTCGAGCGGGGTGTCGATCGGCGCGCGCGTCAGCGGGTTGAATGGGCGGCTCTGCAGGGAGCGGGCGTCCGTCGTGCCGAGCGGGCCGAGCCCGTCGAGCGGGCGGCCGGCGCCGTCGAGCACCCGCCCGAGCAGCTTCTCGCCGACTGGCAGGTGCTTGGCGCGGTCGGACGTGCGCCGGCGCGGCGGCGACGTGGTCCCGAGCGCCGGGCGCGACGGGTGGACTTCGAGCGGCAGCACCGGCGCGCCGGGCGCGAGCCCGAACACGTCGTCGGTCGGCATCAGGTAGAGCCGGTCGCCGTTGAAGCCGACCACTTCGGCCTCGACAGTGCCGCCGCCGCTCGCGACGATGCGGCAGTCGGCGCCCAGCGGCAGCTTGAGGCCGGACGCTTCCATGACGAGCCCGTTGATGCGGGTCAGGCGGCCGGACACTTCGAACGGCGCTGCCGACGCCGCCAGGTCGCGGTGCTCGGCCAGGTAGGCGCTCCACGCGTCGGCGTGACGCATTACCGTCCGCACTCCTGCCAGCCGGTGTCCGGGCGGCCGAGGGTTTCGAGGACGCGCCGCCAGCGGGTTTCGAGCGTCGCGTCGAGCTGGCTGCCGGCGGTCTGCACGAGGCAGCCGCCGCGGCTGATCGCGTCGTCGTCGATCAGCGTCGGGTGGCCGTGCCCGGACTGCTCGGCGAGGTAGGCGCGCACCAGCGCGACATCGTCGGGATGCAGGTGGATGCGGGCCTGCGCCTGCGGCAACTGGTTCAATGCCATGCGCACCGTCTCGATGACTGCCTCCGGCTGCTCCGCGAGCGCGTTCCGGACCATGCGCCGCGCCACTTCCATCGCCAGCCCGACGAGCTCCTCGGCGACGTCGCGATCGAGGCGGGCGAGCGCCTCGTCGAGGGCGTCGGCGAGCGCGGCGATCCGCATCGCTTCCTGCTGCGCCTGTTCGGCGCCTTCGCGGTAGCCGGCCTCGTGTCCGTCGCGGCGCGCGTCCTCGAACATCGACTCGATGTCGGCGGCGGTCGGCAGGCGGACCGGCGGTTCGGGGTCCGGCGGCAGATCGGGTTCGGGCCGGGGCGCGGGTTCGGGTTGCGGCGGCGCAGGCGGCGGGGGGGCGGGGTCGGCGGCGCGCGGCGCGTCAGCCTCGGGCTCGCCGCCGAAGGCAGGCGGCTCCCAGCGACGGTACGCCCCGACGGCCTGGTGGCGCGAAATGCTCATCGACGGCTCCGGCGGTGCCCGGGGCAACCGCTGCACGGGTTGCACGAACTACACGAACTACACGAACGCATCGTCGCCTCCCTTGCCGCCGAGCACGATCTGGCCTTCCTCGGCGAGGCGACGGACGACCTTGAGGATCTCCTTCTGCTCGGCCTCGACTTCGGACAAGCGCACCGGACCTTTCGATTCGAGGTCTTCGCGCAGCATTTCGGCCGCGCGCTGGGACATGTTCCTGAAGACTTTCTCGCGCAGCTCGGGCGCTGCGCCCTTCAATGCGGTGATCAGCGAGTCCGACTGCACTTCGCGCAGCAGCGCCTGCACGCCGCGGTCGTCGATGTCCATGATGTTCTCGAAGACGAACATCTCGTCGAGGATCTTCTGCGCGAGGTCCGGATCGTATTCGCGCACGTTGTCGAGCACCGCGGTTTCCGCGCCGACGCCGACGAAGTTCAGGATCTCGGCCGCATGGCGCACGCCGCCCATCGACGCCTTCTTGACCGCCGAAGCGCCCGACAGCATGCGGCCGAGCGCTTCGTTGAGTTCCTTCAGCGCCGTCGGCTGGACGCCATCGAGCGTCGCGATGCGCAGGATCACGTCATTGCGCAGGCGGTCTGGAAACTGCTTCAGGATCTCGCCCGCCTGGTCGAATTCGAGGTGCACGAGGATCGTCGCGATGATCTGCGGATGCTCGTTCTTGATCAGGTCGGCGGCGGTGAGCGGGTCCATCCATTTGAGGCTCTCGATGCCGGCGGTGTCCGACCCCTGCAGCACGCGCGCGATGATGTGGCCGGCACGTTCGTCGCCCAGCGCCTTGGTCAGCATCGCGCGGATCTGCTCTTCGTCGGCTTCGACCGGCGCGCCCTTGAGCCGGTGCTCGTCGAGTTCGTCCAGCACCGCTTCGACGCGCGTGCGCTGTTGCGACGGCAGGCCGGCCATCGCGGTGCCGAGCTTCTGCACTTCCTTCGGCCCGAGCAGCTTGAGCACTTCGGCGGCGTGGTCCGCACCCAGCGCGAGCAACAGCGTGGCACTTTTTGCGAGTCCTTCGTCAGGGGTGTTCATTTCTTGGTCTCATCGTTCGCACCCATCCATTCCTTGATCAGGTTCGCGACCACCTTCGGGTCGGACTGCGCGAGCTCTTTTGCGCGGACGAGCTTCTCGTCGAAGGTCTCGATCCGCGGGGCTGCCGACACGCCGAGCAGCGCGTGCTCGTCGTCGTCCCCTTCTTCCACGGTCGCCTCGATCTCTTTGGGAGGGGGCGCGACGCTGCGCAACAGCGGCCGGATCACGCCGAAATACACGAAGGCGAGCGCGGCGAAGAGCGCGAGGTATTTCAGCAACTCCTTGCCGAGTTCGATCATGGCGGGATCCTTCCACATCGGCAGGGCCGCTTCGGCTTCTTCCTGCGGCGCGGCGAACGGCGCGTTCGACACGTTCAGGCTGTCGCCGCGTGCCTGGCTGTAGCCCATCGCTTCGCGCACGAGGTTCGTGAGCCGCGCGACCTCCTCGTCCGTCAGCGCCACGGCGCGCGTCTGGCCGTTCGGCAGAGTCTCGCCGCGGTGATTGACGACGACCGCGACCGACAGCCGCCGGACCTGGCCGAGCGCCTGGCGCGTGTGCTGGATCGTGCGGTCGAGCTCGTAGTTCAGCGTCGAGGAACGGTTGCTGTTCAGCGGCGCTCCGGCGCCGGCGTTTGCCGCGCCCGGCAGCGCGGGATTCGTGATCGGGGCGGTGGCCGGGGCGGGGGGCTGGTTCGTCAGCGCGCCGGGCACCCCCTGCGGACCTGTCTGGCGCGTCTCCTGTTCGCTGCTCTGCTGGCTGCGGATCGCCTGGTCGGGCGACGGGTTCGGCTTGTACGTTTCGGCGGTCTGTTCGACCTGGTTGAAATCGACGTCGGCGGTGACCTGCGCCTTGAAGTTGGCGGCGCCGACGATCGGCGTCAGGATCGCCTCGATGCGGCGGATATAGCTCGCCTCGACTTCGCGCACGTAGCTCAACTGCGTCGCGTCGAGCCCGGCGTTGCGCAGCGGGTCGGCACGCGTCGTCAGCAGCGTGCCGCTCTGGTCGATGACGCTGACGCGTTCGTTCGCGAGCTGCGGCACGCTCGACGCGATCAGGTGAACGACGCCGGCGATCTGCGCCGCGTCCATCGTGCGCCCCGGGTGCAGGTTCACCATCACCGAAGCGGTCGGCTTCTGCTCGTCGCGCAGGAAGCCGGACTGTTTCGGAATCGCCAGGTGCACCCGCGCCGACGCGACCGACGCGATCGACTGGATCGTGCGCGCCAGTTCGCCTTCGAGCGCGCGCTGGAAATTCACCTGTTCGTGGAACTGCGACACGCCGAGCTTCTGGTTTTCCATCAGCTCGAAACCCACCAGGCCGCCTTTGGGCAACCCCTGCGCCGCGAGTCGCAGTCGCACGTCATGGACCATCTGCGACGGGATCAGGATCGCGCCGCCGCCCGGGGAAAACCGGTACGGCACGTTCTGCTGCTGCAGCGCGGCGACGATCGCGCCGCCGTCGCGTTCCTCGAGATTCGAGAACAGCACCGCGTACTCGGGGGCACGGCTCCACAGCCACACGCCGACCACGACCGCGATCGCAAACGCGACGGCCGCGGCCGCCGCGAGCTTCTGGCGCTGACCGAGTTCGTTGAAGCGCTGCAACACCTGCTGCGGTGCCGGCAGCGTTTCCCGCACGACGGCGGTGACGTCGGTAGACATGGTCGAGTCCTTCAATCGTCCGACTTTTTCGGGTGATGCATTGTCCGCTCGCGGATGCAACTTTCCCGGCGGGATAAGCGGCAGTTTTTGCCGCCTATTTGCCGGTTGCGCGGTGCCGCCGGGCGGCTAATCTGCCCGTCGTGAAAACCGATTCCGTCATGATGTCAGCCGAATCCGGCGCGCCCGAGCCGCCGACCGCCGGCCAGCGCCTCGACGCGGCGCAGCTCGCCGAGGCGTTCGCGCTGTTTTCGCGCGCCTCGGAAGAACTGTCGACGGCCTACAACGCGCTGCAGGGGCAGGTGTCGCAGCTCACCGAGCGGCTCGACGTGCTGCTCGGCGCGTTGCCGGCCGGCGTCGTGATGCTCGATCGGGCAGGGCGCATCGTACAGTTCAACCGTGCAGCCGAAAGCCTGCTCGGTAGCGGGCTCGCGGGCGAGCGCTGGGACGCGGTCGCGCGCCGCTTCGGCGACACCGGGACGCCGGGCGAGCTGAGCGTCGGCAACGAACCGGGCGCGCGCCGCGTGTCGCTGTCCGATACTGCCCTCGAATCCGGCGAAGGCCGCATCGTGCTGCTCCACGACGTCACCGACACCCACCGCATGCGCCTGCAGGCCGAGCGAAACGAGCGGCTCGCAGCGATGGGCGAGATGGTCGCCGGGCTCGCGCACCAATTGCGCACGCCGCTCGCCGCCGCTTTGCTCTACACCGGCAACCTGCGCCAGCCGGAGCTGGGGCCAGCCGATCGCGCGAAAGTCGCCGACCGTGCGATCGAGCGCCTGCGCTACCTGGAGCGGCTCATCCGCGACATGTTGCTGTTCGCCCGCGGCGACAGCCTCGGCCGCGAGCGTTTCGGCATCTGCGAGCTGGTCGGCGAAATCGTGCACACGCTGGAGCCGCTCGCGCGGGCGCGGCAGCTGTCGTTCGTATCGCGCTGCGACTGCGGCGATCTGACGCTGCTCGGCGATCGCAAGGCGCTGGGCGGGGCGCTGACGAACCTCATCGAGAACGCGATCCAGGCGACCGGCGCCGCGGGCGAGGTGTCGGTGAGCGCGGTGCGTAACGGCGAATTCGTGACTTTCCATGTCGCCGACAACGGGCGCGGCATCGAACCGGCACGGCAGGGCCGGGTGTTCGAGCCGTTCTTCACGACGCGCGCCGAAGGCACCGGATTGGGGCTGGCGATCGCGCGCGGCGTCGCGCGGGGTCACGGCGGCGACATCGCGTTCGAATCGACGCCGGGCAAGGGCTCGCTGTTCACGCTCAGCCTGCCGCTGCTGCGCGCGGATGACAGCGCTGCGGGAGCGGCATCGAAGGAAACCTCATGATCGAACAGATCAACATCCTCGTCGTCGAGGACGATGCCGCGCTGCGCGACGCTGTCTGTCTCACGCTCGAGATCGGCGGCCACCGCGTCACCGGCGTCGACGGCGGCGCCGGCGCGCTGCAGGAAATCGGCTGCCAGGCGTTCCACCTCGTCGTCAGCGATCTGCGCATGCAGCCGATGGACGGCCTGCAGCTGCTCGCCGAACTGCGCGCCCGCCTGCCGCAGCTGCCGGTGCTGCTGATGACCGCGTACGGCGACGTCGACAAGGCGGTGGCCGCGATGCGCGGCGGGGCGTGCGATTTCCTCATGAAGCCGTTCGAGCCGGACGTGCTGCTGGCGCATGTGCGCCGCTACGCCGCGATGCCGCCGTCGGCCGACGACACGATCGCCGAGGACTGCCGCACCCGCAACCTGCTGGCGCTCGCCGCGCGCGTCGCGGACACCGACGCGACGGTGCTGCTGACCGGCGAATCGGGCACCGGCAAGGAAGTGTTCGCGCGCTACATCCACGCCCGTTCCGCGCGCAGCGACGGCCCGTTCGTCGCGATCAACTGCGCGGCGATTCCCGAGAACCTCCTCGAAGCGACGCTGTTCGGCTATGAAAAAGGCGCTTTCACCGGTGCCCAGACGGCGCAGCCGGGCAAGTTCGAGCAGGCGCAGGGCGGCACGATCCTGCTCGACGAGATCTCCGAGATGCCGCTCGCGCTGCAGGCCAAGCTGCTGCGCGTGCTGCAGGAGCGCGAAGTCGAGCGCGTCGGCGGCAGGAAGCCGGTCGAACTCGACATCCGCGTCGTGGCGACGAGCAACCGCGACATGGCGGCGGAGGTCGCGGCGGGGCGCTTCAGGGAAGACCTGTATTACCGCCTCAACGTGTTCCCGCTCGCAATCCCCGGCCTGCGCGAACGGCCCGCCGACATCCTGCCGCTGGCCCGGCACTTCCTCGCGCGCCACGCCGAGCGGCTCAAGCGCAGCGCGCATCTGCTCGCCGACGCCGAATCCCTGCTCGTGCGCCACGCTTGGCCGGGCAACGTGCGCGAACTGGAAAACACGATGCAGCGCGCGCTGATCCTTGCCAGCCGCGACACGATCGGCGCCGACATCGTGCATCTTTGCCTGCCGCACTGGGCCGCGGCACCCGGCGTCGCGGAAAGCCGGCCGGACAGTGCGTCCTGCCCAGCGCCCGCCTTCCTGCCGGCGGGTCTTTCCCCGGTCATCGGAAGCCTTGCCAGCACCGCTGCGCGGGTCCCGGTCGAACCGCCGCGCCCCGTAAACATGAAGGACCTGGAACGCGAGCACATCCTCGCGACGCTGCGCGAGCAGGGCGGCTCGCGCAAGCGGGCGGTCGAGAGGCTCGGGATCTCGGAACGGACCTTGCGATACAAGCTGCAGCAATACCGGGACGACGGGCACGAGGTATGACAGGGGGGGGCCGGATTCGGCCCTGTTGGCATGACGATTGCTCTGCTAGACTGCGAGCAACAATCACTCGCTCTCCGGGGTCGAGATCATGGATACGCGCGGAATTGAACAGATGATCGGCGAGCTGCGCTCCACGGCGCAGACCGCGGCCGGCAAGCCGGCACAGGGCGCGCAGGCGGCCGGCGGCGTCGACTTCGCCGAAGTGCTGCAAGGGGCGCTCAAGGACGTCAGCGCCGCGCAACAGGAAGCGCGCGGCATGGCGCAGGAATTCTCCACCGGCGACCCGAACGTCAACCTGCAGGACGTGATGGTGAACCTGCAGAAAGCGAGCCTGTCGTTCCAGCAGATGGTGCAGGTGCGCAACCGGCTTGTCACCGCGTATCAGGACATCATGAACATGCCGGTTTAACGGCGTCTCAAGCGGTCTCACGGTTCGGCCAAGTTCAGGAAAAGAAAGGAACTTGAGTTTCAGCACTGTTCATAGAGAATGGCGAGTCCCGACGTCAACCGATCACCAGCTTGACCGGCTTGCCGATCCGGCTGAGCATTTCCACTAGGGTGTCGATAGTGAATTTGGCCGTCTTCTTGTTCACTACGTCGGACACGCGCGGACGCGAAACCATCAGGATCTCGGCGGCATCGGCCTGTTTTAGGTGATGATTGGCGATCCAGGTCGACAGTTCGTTCATCAACTGCTGCTTCAGCAACTGGGTGTCGCTGATCTGCTTACGGGAGGCCACTTGCATGCGTTCGGCCTCTTCGGGCGCAAAGCCAAGCTCCAGGAAGAGGTTCGCTCCCGGCTTCGTCACATGGCGGATTTCGGTGTCGATCTTCATTTGTGTGTCTTCCTCGCGTTGACGACGGCGCGGTAGCGCGCCGCGGCAATGCTCTTGTCCTGTTTGCTGGTCGCTTGGGTCTTCTTCTGGAAGCAGTGCAGGACATACACCGCTTCCTCAAACTTGGCGACATACATCACCCGGTAGATGCCGCTTGTTTCCCGAATGCGGATTTCGCGAGTTCCGGCGCCTACATCATCGAAGGGCTTCCAGTCGTCCGGGTCCAAGCCAACCTGAATCTTGCCCAACTGGAAACCGGCGGAGCGACGAATCTCGTCCGGAAATCCCAGCAAGTCGTCGTAAGCGGAGCCTACCCACCGGATCTCTTTTTCGCCATTCATTTCTGTGGCTGTACAAAATTTTATACACAACAAGGGCTTGAGGCAAACCCCATACGAGAGCGGGGCGACTTGGGCAGGCGGCGGCCAAGGAAGTCAGGCTGCGGCGCGCGCTACCCTTCCCAAGCCTGAAGGCCGAGGCTGGCCGCGCACCGGCTTAGCACCCCGCGTCCTGAGCGTGGCGCTCGCGTTCCAGCTTGAAGAGGTAGCGCTGCAGGCGCGCCATGACGCTGTTCGACAGGCCGACGAACTGGCAGCCGGCGCGGCGCGCCCGGGTGCCGTTCGGCTGCTTGATGTTGAACAGGTTGCGCACCGTGAGCCGGACCGGAAGGGGTTCGCCTTCCGGCAGGACCAGGGTGCAGTGGTTGAAGTCCATGCCGGGTTCGAAGTGCAGCTCTTGCGGGGGCACGAGGATCGCGAGCCCGCCGCCGCTGATGTCGAGTATCCGCACCGAGACCATCTTCTTGCGTCCGTCCAGCTGGTTTTGCGCGATCGTGCAGACCGGTGGCGCCGATCTGGGCACGGCGAGCCGGAAAAACTCGCGGCGTTGCAGGCGAAGGACGCTGGTCGGCAGGTTCGCACGCAGCGCAGCCTGGCCGTCGTGGCGGACCGCTTCGATCGCGGAGAGCGAAAACTGCACGCGGACGTTGTCGAGCCGGGTCATGCAGATCAGCTCCGGGGCGGCCGCGACACGCTGGTTGATGCCGGCCTCGGGCGCTGCATCGAGGACGACGGCCGCGCCGCTCGCGTCCAATGCGAGCATCACCGTGATGAACGACGTGCGCTCGTCGAGATGGCCGGTGATCAGCGCGCGCTTTTCGGACAGCGCCCGGAGCAGCTGGACGATTTCGCGCGGATCGCGCACGGCGAAGCGCGAGAAGGCCTCGGGGTTCAACGGGCGGGGGCGGGTCGCGCCTTCGTTCGGGTCGCTCATGCAGAATGTGTCGAATCGAAAGCGGCTCTTATAGCACGGACCGGTGTGCGCCGGTCTCCGCGGGACGCACCCCGGCGTTCGTCCCCTGCTCGATGGCGTACAGCCATGCCAGCAGCTCGGCGATCGCGACGTAGAGTTCGGGCGGGATGCGCGCGTCGAGGTCGACTTGCATCAGCAGGCCGACGAGTTCGGGCGATTCGTGCACGAACACGCCCGCTTCGCGCGCACGTTCGATGATCTCGCGGGCGATCAGGCCGCGCCCCTTGGCGACGACGCGCGGCGCGGCGTCATGGGCGCTGTAGGTCAGCGCGACCGCTTCCTGGTGTGACAGGTGCGTTGGCAGCTGCGGCGGCCCCTGCGGCGACTCATCCCTCGTCATTGCGACGCTCCGCGACAAAGCCGGTGAGCGGCAGGTTCGCCGCGGCCAGCGCATCGTCGAGCCGGGCGCGCGCAGCGTCGAGCGCCGCGACCGTGCCGGGGTCGTCGGCCAAGAGGCGCAACGCGACACCGGCCGGCGACACGACGAGATGCGCCTCCATGCCGCCGAGCCGCGGCAGCGTCAGGCGCAGTGTGGTGTTCCAGTTTTCCGCCACCTCGTCGCTGTCGCCGCGCTGGTCGCGCTGCGGATCCTCGATCTCCCATTCGACGTTCTGGCCCGGCCACACCTGGCCGTGCCAGACATAATTCTGCGTCGCCATCGCGTCGAGCTGCTGGTGCACGACCGGCATCAGCCGCTCGGGTATCGCGGCGGCGCGGGCCGGGTTCGGTGCCGCTGCGGTGCCGCGGATGTCCGCCTGTTCATCGATTTCAGCGGCGGCGCCCGCCGCGATCCCCTGGGCGTTCGACACCGTGCCGGAAGCCGCACGCATGGCCCCGGCCGTGGCACCCCCGGAGTCGGCCGTCGACGACGGTTCGCCGGCTGCAGCGGTCTGCTGCGCCGCCGGCGCGTTCCCGGCAGGGCCGCGTGCCGGCGCATGCTGGCCCTGCGGCTCCAGCTGCAGCGCCGCGGTGTCGATCTTGCCGCCGAGCCACTGCCGCTGATGGGATTCGTAGAACAGCCCGCTTTGCGTCAATGCCTGGCGCAGCGCGGGGGCGAGCGTGGCGGCGCCGTTGGCCGGCGGCGCATCGAGCAGCGGCTTGCCGCCGGCGAGGGCGGCCGGCGTGGACGCGGGTTGTCCGGTCAGCAGGAAGCCGATCAGCCGCCCGGTCGCGCTGAGCGTCGGGCGGGTGGCGGCGTCCGCGCCGGTTTGGGCGGTCGCGACGTTCGCAAGCTGCGCAAACACCGCCTTCGGCGTGTTCTGCGTCGCAATCAGTTCGAGCGTGTCGCCGGATTTCGCCGCATGGTTCAGCGCCAGCGTGTAGTGCTTGCCGGCGACGATCGCCTGGAACGTCCCGTCCGGCAGCGCGCGCTCCAGGGTCGCGGTGAATCGCTGGCCCGGCACGATCTCCGGCAGCCGCGCCTGGATTTCGCGCACCCGCGCCGGCCCGCTGACCGGCGGCTCGCTGTCGAAAAAACTCGCTTCGGTGAGCATGCGCAGCCGGGCGGCGAGATCGGACGGAATCATCGGGGTCGCTCCTGGGGCGTGAAACCGTCCGCGGAAAGCGCCGCGGCCTTACGGGCCGAAGGCGCCGTAGGCGCTGCGCACCGCGCGGTCACGTTGCGCACCGCCGAGCAGCTTGCGCGTGCTGGCGAGCCACGGCTCGACGTGGCGGCGGATCTCCTCGTCGTTGCGCAGCATCGCGGTGATCAGCGACGCCTTGCGCGCCGCGTCCGCTTCGCTCTGGTCGGCAGCCTGGCGACCGTCCGGTTCGATGCGCATCAGTTCAGCCCGGATGTCCGCCATCTCGTGCTCCAGCACCACCAGCCGCTCCCAGTCGTTGGCCTGCGCGGCCTCGACCATGCCGGCTGACAAAATGCTCATCGATTCGAACAGCGCAAGCGTGCTCACGGTACCGCTCAGGCCGCGACCGTGTCCGGCGCCCGCGCCCCCGCCCCCGGCGCGATGCCTTCCCACGCTTCGCGCAAGGTGTGCAACAGGCCGCTGACTTCGTCGAGCGCGGCGCGGCTGTTGTTCAGGTTCGCGTAGAGCAGGCGCTCGCCCATGTAGTCGTACAGCGCCGCGAGGCGGTCCGCGAGCTCGCCCCCGGCTTTCGCGTCGAGGCTCGCCTTCAGGCCGTTGAGGATGATGTCGATCGCTTTCGACACGGCCTGTCCCTTGGCGGGAATGTCCTTGCCGTCCATCGCGGCGGCGGCGGTGGCAATCGACAGGATCGCGCCGTCGAACAGCATCAGGATCAGCTTGTGCGGGCTGGCTGTCAGGACGCCCGTTTCGACGCCCACCCTGGCGTAGGCGGAAGCACGGTTGCCGAGAGATGCGAACATGATCGAGTTCCTTTTCTTGTCGCGTGATTCGAATTGACCGAAGTAGCGGTCGCAAACTGCGCCCCGCTTGTCATTGGTTTACGACCCGGGTGCTGTCTTCTTTAGGTTCGTGGGGGGTGGTGGACGCTGCGAAGCCGGTGCAGCCAGCCGCGTCAAACCCCGCCGTAGGCGGCGAGCAGTTTTTTCTGGTTGCCGGTGTTGTTCAGCAGCCCGGCGAGTTCATGGAGGTGCTGTTGTGCCAGTTCGCCGGCCTGGCGATCCAGTTCGAGGATGCGCCGAATGCGCTTGGTGGCATGCACCGCCTCGGTCCCTTCCTTGCCGGAAAGATCCAGCGCTGCCAGAAGCTCGGCACGTCTCGCTTCCAGCGCCACGAGTACGCCCCACTCGCCCTCGCCCGCTGCAGTCAGCATGGCTTCGGCGAGCGCAACGATGTCATCCAGCAGGTCTTGAGCCATGAACCTGCTCCGTTCTTATGAATTCGACATGTTCGACAGATTGGCCAGCTGCTGCGTCAGGAAACTGCTGGTCTGCGACATCCGTCCCATCAGCGTGTCGAGGGCGGCGAACTGGGCGCGGTAGCGCTTCTCGGTCATTTCGAGCTTGCGATCGAGCGAAATGCGCTGTTTCCCGAGATCCGCAATGGAGGTTTGCAGGCCGCCGGTGCGCGAGCTGACGACCCCCTTCTCGCCCACCAGGCCGGTGATCAACTCCTTGAGCTGAAAGGCATAGCCGTGGGAGAAGCTGACCGTGCCGCGGGCGCCGGTGCTGCCGCCGTTGACCTGCACGCTCAGGCCTTCCATGTTCGTGCCGCTGGCGCCGGACAGCCGTGCGCCGGCGCCGCTTGCCACCGCGCCGCCGATCAGGCCACCGGCGTTGGTCCCCGAAGCCGGGAGGGTCGACACGCTTACCTCATAAACGCCGGGCTTGGTCTTGGATGACGAGCCGGCGAACGCGATCTGCGGGTCGCTCGCCTTGCCGCCGGCGGCGAAGAGCAGGCCTACGTCGGTGAAGTTGTCGGCGATCGCCTTCTGCAGCTTGCCTTCATCCACGCTCATGTTGCCGTCGCGGCCGATGGTGATGCCCACCTGACTGAGGTTCTTGTAAGCGCCGGTGAGATGCGGGATGGGCGTCGCCAGCGCCGTGCGCAGGTTGCGCTGGACGGTGAGCAGCGCGGTGTCGCCGAACAGCACGCCGCTGGCCTGGCCTGCCGAATAGGAGGAAAGCTCCTTGAAAGTGGCCTGCAGATCGTTGTACGCCTTGGCGAAGCCGGTCACGGCCGACTTGACGCTGGAAGTGTCCTTGGCCACGCTCAGCGTGCTCGAGCCGACCTTGGCGAGGTTGAGGGTGACGCCGGAAATGATGTCCGAAATGCTGTTGGAGTTCTTGACCACCTGCAGGCCGTCGACCTTCAGCCTCGCGTCCTGCGCGGTGACGGTTTCGCTCAGGCCCTGGCCGGCATCGTCGTCGGGATTGTGGCCGAGCAAGGCCTGCAGGCCGGCGTCGCCGCCGGAGATGCGCATGCTGTTTGTCGAGCCGGTCCCCTCCCCGCTCAGCACCAGGCGGTAGGGAGTGCCGCTGCCGTCGTTGATGATGCTGGCGCGCACGCCGATGGCGGCCTCGTTGATCGCGTCGCGGACGCCTTCGAGCGTGTTGTGGCCGGCGTCGATGGTCACGGTCTTCGGCGCGTCCGCGCCGGGCATGAACGAGGCGCCGGTGTATTTGCCGTCGGCACCGAGTACGCGCGGCGTGGCGCCGTCGTCGCCGACGGTGCCGAACTCGAAAGTGAGCGTGCCGGTGCCGATCGCGGTGTTCAGCGCGGCTTGGCCGGCGGTGGCGAGCTTTTGCGCCACTGCCAACTGCTGCACCTCGACCGTATAGCTGCCCGCCACCGCCGCCGTAGTGGCCGAGGCGGTAAGCACGTTGCTGTCGCCCGGCGTGGCCTTGACCACCTGGAAGCTCGAGAAGCTGGCCAGGCCGCTCAGCGACGACTGGAACGATGACAGCGACGACTTGAGGTTGCCGTAGGCGGAAATTTTCGCTTGGTAGGAAGCTTCCTTCTTGTTGATGGCGGTGAGCGGCTGCCGCTCGATCGCCATCAGCTTGGTGACGATGCCATCGACGTCGAGGTTGGACCCGACGCCCTGCGCCGTGATGGTTGCCATGGCTGTCCTCCCTTATCTCCCTTGCGCCCGCTTCATGCCTTGTCGCGCACCAGCAGGCCCTGCAGCCTGTCGAGCGCCTTGGCGATCTGCAATGCTTCTTCCGACGGGATCTGGCGGAGAACCTCGTCGGTTTCGCTGTCGATGAGCTTCACCACCGTGATACGGGTGTCTTCGTCCACGGAAAAGCTCAGGTTCGCTGCGTGCACGTGCACGACCTCGTTGATGGTGTCGAGCGCCTCGCGCAGCTCATCCGCGCCCACACTCGTAGCGGCCTGCGCCTGGGGTACGGCCGCCACGGCGCGCACGGCCGGCGTTTCGGCTGGGGGCGGAGTTCTTTCCGGCCGCGGGCCGGCGAGCGTTGCCGCTTGGGCGAGCAGCGGGTTGGTATTGACTGCCTGCAGATCCATTCCTGTCTCCCGAAGGCGAAAAACCCGGCCAGTGTGCACCGGCCGGGCAGTAACGGCTCAGAGGCCGGCGGGGTTTAACGCAGCAGCGACAGCACGCCGTTGGGCAGCTGGTTGGCTTGGGCGAGCATCGCGGTGCCGGCCTGCTGCAGGATCTGGGCGCGGGTCATGTTCGCCGTTTCGGCCGCGAAGTCGGCATCGACGATCCGCGAGCGCGCGGCGGTGATGTTCTCCGACGAGGTCTGCAGGCTGGAGACCACCGAGGAGAAGCGGTTCTGCACCGCACCCATCTGCGCACGCATCGTCGTGACCTTGCCGATGGCGTCGTCGATCCGCTTGATCGCTTCGTTGGCGTCGGCCTGGGTGGCGACGGAGAGTTTGCCGTTGTTGGCGGCTTCGGCGCCGCCCTGGGCGGTGAAGCCGAAAAGGTCCAGCGCCGTCGTCTTGTCTCCTGCAATCGTGATCGCCGATGCACTGGTTGCTTCCAGGGTCAGGACGCCGCGCGCGGCAATGGTGCCAGTGTTGGGAACCCCGCCGCCATCATCCACTTCGACTTTCGTGCCATTCGGCAGAAATGCATTCAGAATGCCCGCGGCTCCGGTTCCAGCAATGTCATTGTTGGCGACGAAGATGTCCTGTCCGCTTTCAGAGGTCAGCACTAGCATGCCGTTCTCGTCGGCCGAGGCGGTGATCCCTAATGTTTGAACCCCCGAATTGGTGTTGATCTCGGTGACGACCGCTCCAATATTCGCGCCCGAAATATCGGCGTCCACCCCATTGATGTTGATTGTGCCGCGGGGGGTGCCCGTGCCTGCGAAGTTCAGTTCAAGCTTGAGTTCGGTTCTCGCGGTCGCGCTTACGCCCGTCTGATCGGTGAGCGCGTTGATCGCGGCTGCCTTGTCCATCGCCGTCCCGCTGGCGGTTTTGCCGATCTCCACCCCATTGATTGTCAGTCGATCATCAACGGCCACTGTGTCAGGATCATAGGATCCTTGGGCGGTGTTCAGATCAGTGGTCGCCGACGTCATGCCGGCCCCTGCATTAGCCGCATCGGCGGTGATCAACAGTTCGCCCATCGCCTTGACGGAATTCGTTCCCGCAGTCTCATTGAAACCGAACTTCGACAAGGGATTCGTATCGTCGGCTGCAAGAGAGCTGACTGAACCTGACACCGAGATCTTCGAGCCGTCGTTGCTGGTCAGGCTGAGATAGCCTTCATAGTCTTCCGCGTCGATGCCGGATTTATCACTATTGGCGACTGTGATCTTTCCGCCGGTTTCGTTGGAAAGGACAAGCTGTCCGTCTTTCCCAAGGGAAGCCGTAACGCCAATGGCTTGCGAATTGATCTTTTCAACCAGATCGTTCATGTCTTTGGCGGTTATGGCAGCGGAGGTTGCAGTGGCAGAGCCGTCGGCTGTTTCGACCGTGATGGTCATGCCGGTGACGGCCCCCGTTGCTCCCTTGGTGCCCTCGACGCGGTTAAACGCAGTGGCCGTGACGCCGGTTTCGGCAGTCTTCTTGTTGATGGCGGTGACGTATTCTCCGATGCTGTCATCGGTCCCTGCGTCGTTGAAATCGATGCTAGTTCCGTTGATTTTCAACTGACTGTCATAAGCACCATCGGCGGTGATCCGACCGCTGGTGAGCCCGCCGACGCCGGTGGAGCTGCCGCCCAGGCGTAGCGACGAAGTCGACACTTCGCCCAGCGAGAAGGAGATGTTCTGGTCCGCGTTGGCGCCGACCTGAAAGGTACGCTTGCCCGCGCTGCCATCGAGCAGCTTGATGCCGTTGAACTCGGCCGCGCCGGAAATGCGGTCGATTTCTGAGGTGAGCTGATTGACTTCATCCTGGATCGCGGAGCGGTCGCTGGCGCTGTTGGTGTCGTTGGCCGACTGCACGGCGAGTTCCCGCATGCGCAGCAGGATGTTGCTGACTTCCTGCATGCCGCCTTCGGCCGTCTGCGACATCGACACCGCGTCGTTGGCATTGCGCACGGCCTGGTTCATGCCCTTGATCTGCCCGTTCATGCGCTCGGAAATCGCGAGGCCGGCGGCGTCGTCCTTGGCGCTGTTGATGCGCAAGCCGGAAGACAGGCGCTGCAGCGACGTGGTCAGCGACGACTGTGACTTGGTTAGGCTGTTCTGCGAATTCAGCGACGCGATGTTGGTGTTGATCATCTGGGCCATGATGAGACTCCTAAGAGAGGACTTCGGTTATCCCGGCGTCGTGCCCTGATTGCATCCTGGTCGGGGCGGTTCGTGTGCCGTTGAAGCCATTAACGGAGGGCCGCTGTGAAACTTTAGGAGATTTGGAGGCGGTTGCTTCTGCGCGGCCGTCAGGCTCCAACCCGCCGCCAGACGAGCGAAGACAGAAGGTGCGAGTAGAGGGCGGGCGGGCCGTAAACCGTTCGGCAACACGCGGCCCCTCTTTATCGACGGCGCGTGACAGGCTCAAACCAGCTGTCGCGGGCCGGGCCGGATTCCGCCTGTGGGACGAGCGGCTAGAGGCCGAGGGTTCTGTGTGGCTACCTTCCGGCGCCGGCCGGGCGATGTGCGTGCTGTGGGTAAAGTAGCCAGGGCGGCTGCTCAGGAGCAATGCAGGCACTCATCTCCTGCAATGGCGCTTGCCGCGAAATCGCTCACTGCGGAATGCGTGGCCGGCCTGCTCTTGGTGCGCTTCGAGCAGGTGCTGCGTGTGCCAGCGTCGCCACCATGGCATCCCTCACGCAGGCACCTTGGCAAACAGCGTGGCGCAGGCGCCAAAACGCCGCCGATCGGAGCCGGACGCAGAGGCTGGACGGGCAATCTCAAAGGCTCTTTTCGGGTCAGGCTTCACTTGGCTCGGTCCCGAAAAGAATGACCCCGAGTGCTTGCCGATTTAGTGAACCGGCAACGGGAGCGCGGCCGGGAAATGCGTAAGCCATGAAGCTCGGTTTCTTCTCCTGAATGAAATTAATCAGCCGTTCTTGATGTTCCGATTGCATCTTCTCGCTTAACTTGTCCGCTTGGGAATTGGTCAACGTTGGCACTACGAACGTGACGGCAATCTTCCGATCGAATCTGTCACCTGACTCAACGGAACGGGCAGCATCGGCAACTGACTTCTCAGCGGCTTTGGTCAAGCGGGTTGTGGAAGTAGACGTGAGGGCTATGCGAAGAAACTTCGCCTCGATCTCGTGGTGCCGTTTGTCTCGCCATATTCGTAAATCGGATCGACCTTGGTAAACCTCTTCGCTGTCCTTTGACGAATACTTCTCAGAGCGGCATTCTTCCAGAGCGATCCAGCCATTGGCCGTCGCTGCCGCTGCGAGAAGACCGACATTGGTTCTCTCTTTGTACGAATAGACGGAGTGTTTCTCTACAGTGACTCGGTGGATTCGCTCTACGAGGAATACCCACTGTTCAAGAAGTTCACGCCAGTAACCATAGCGTCGTTGAGTTATTACGTTTCGCATTGAGTACCTTTTGAGGCTTAAGGTGGAAAATGGGGAGAAATGGGGGACACAAGGCCACGAACGTGACGCTCGGCAAATCGCTGCTGGCCGAAGCGAAGTCGTTGAACATCAACATTTCGCAGGCGGCGGAAGCCGGAGTACACCCCCCGGCTTCGAAGGCGGCGCTTCACCTTCCGACGAACACGTCGTCGAGCTTGCGGGCGTTGTCGATCTGCTCCGCCCACCATTCGAGTTGCTCGACCGGGGCATTTCCCAGACGTTCAGCGACCTCCGTCGGGATCGGCCCGAAACCGCGAGTGAGCAGGCGGCTGAGGACGCTGCGGGTGCCTTCGGTCCGGCCCTGGTGAAACCCGTCCCGGAACCCTTTCCGAAATCCCTCCCTATGCGACTTCAGAAGTTCTTCCTGAAATCCTTCTTGCGGCACCCGATTGAAAGGGAGGCGCTCGACGCTGGTGGTGTACCCCACTTCTCCGTAATCCAGCGCATCCGGGTCCAACAAATCATCGAGCGTGCGCGCATCGAACAACCGATCCAGCCAGAGTTCGAGTTGCTCGCGCTTCGCCTGCGCGACACGCTCCGCAGCAGCCGGCGGGAGCGGCCCGAAACGGCGAGTAAGGAGATACTGGATCGCTTCCCGCTTGCCTTCGACGCGCCCGATGCGCTCAATGCTGGTGATGTACTTCGCCATGGGGTCCTTCGATAGCCGGGAATGTAGCGCTGCTTCCGAGCAGGCCGCGAACGACGTGAGCTCGCGTGATCTCGCTGTCAATTCCCGACGAACAAATCGTCGAGCGTGCGCGCGTCGAGCAGTCGATCCAGCCACAGTTCGAGCTGCTCGCCCGTTGCCTTCTCGAGACGCTCCGCAACGGCCGGCGGCAGCGGCCCGAAGCGGCGAGTAAGGAGACGTTCGAGCGCCCCCCGCTCGCCTTTGATCAGCCCTTCCTCCAATCCTTCCTCCAGCCCTTCCCGCTTGCCGCGTTCGAGGGCGAGGCGTTCGACGCTGGTGACGTATTTCACTTTGCGTTCTCCTTCCCGCGGGAATCAGTTCTCCACGAAGACGTCCTCAAGCGTGCGCGCATCGAGCACGCGCTCGGCCCATACTTCGAGCTGATCCGTCGTGGCACGGGCAAGGCGCTCGGTGACGGGTTTCGGCAGCGGCCCGAAGCGGCGTGCGAGCAGGCGGCCGAGCAGCGCGCTTCCGCCTTCGGCGCGGCCTTTCTCACGACCTTCCTCACGACCTTCCTCACGACCTTCCTCTAGCCCTTCCCGCTTGCCGCGTTCGAGGGCGAGGCGTTCGACGCTGGTGACGTATTTCACTTTGCGTTCTCCTTCAATGGTTTCGATATCGTGCCACAGTTTGGTTTCGAGCTCTTTGGGTAGGCGCATCATCCAGTCGAGCACGCCGAAGAATTCGAGGATGCGCTGCTTGTTCCAGTCGCGCTCGTAGAGCAGCCGGACCAAGCGGCGCTTGGCCTCGAAGCGGTTTTGCGGGTCGTGGCGCGTGCGGGCGGTGTGGAGGTGGGCGGCGGTGACGAGGGCGAAAGGGTTCGGGTCGGCGAGGAGCGCGTCGGCGCGGGAATCGAAATCGGTGAGCTTGGCGACGGGGAAGTCGAGCGCGTGGCGGCAGCCGAAGAGCTCGAAGCCGTAGCGCGCCGGGCGCCAGCGCGGATCGTCGTCGGCGAGCACGGCGAGGCTCGCGACGGGGCGGTCGTAGCGGTCGAAGATGCGGTAGTTGTAGACGAACATGCGCTTTTCAAAACCGCTGTCGCGGCGGCCCTGGATCTCGATGTGGATATAGACCCAGTCCTCGCGGCCGTCCTGGTCGTGCACGCGCACGAGCTTGTCGACATGGCGGCGGCCGAGTTCGGCGTCGCGCACGACCTGGCGCAGTTCCTGGTCGAGAAAGTCGTGCCCGCGCGACCAGTCAATGCGGCGGCCGGCGTCGGGAAAGTAGAAAGCGATGAATTCGGGAAAAGCGTGTTCGACGGCGCTTTTCCACGGGCTGTCGTAGTCGTCGGCGGGGAGGGCCATGGGGGCTTTCGCGATGAAAGGCGATTATGTTAAACCAATAGACAGAAAGCGTCGCCACGATGTAACGCGCTGCTGGTGCGATTCATGCACATGTAAGCCAACATTCGTACATCTCTCATCAGAGAATTGCCATGAGAACGATCGCAACGAAGGGATCGGCGCGCAAGGGCACCGGGTTCCGAGCACGCTTCCATAATCAATTTGACTTCCCATTCTCAGCGACGTCATGTTCCCTGTTCCCGACACAAACAGTTGCATGGAGGGCAGACATGACGAAGAGGTTGAGGGCGGAGGTTCGGCGGACATCGGTCGGACCTGGTGGTCAGCGTTCGATACGCCCCCTGGTAGCCAGTCGCCCTCCGAAACTCCGAACAGGATGGCAGCAACCGCAGACAATGCATATGCATTGACCAGACAAGGTGGTTGCATTACCATGCAAGGCATCCATCCTTTGACCGGAGAGCGCCATGCCTGCCACCCTCGACGTCGAATCCACGTTGACCGACCGTTATCAAACCACGGTGCCGGAAACCGTGCGTCGCGCCCTGCGGCTGGGCAAGCGCGACAAGATTCACTACAGCATCCGCCCCAGTGGCGAGGTGGTGCTGACCCGCGCTGCAAGCCACGAAGGTGACGACCCGGTGCTCGGGCAGTTCCTGGGCTTTCTGGCCCGCGACATTGCCAGCCATCCCGAGCGCCTGCAGGCGGTGGATGCGGGCCTTGTCCAACGGCTCCAGTCGCTGGTCGGTGGCATCGAGGTCGATCTTGATGCTGCCCTGTCAGCAGACGATGAATGAGCACGGGCAAGCACGCGCCCCTGGTCATTCACGGCTGGACGATCTTTGCCCACCCGCTATTCCTCGCACAGATTGAAGCGCTGGCGCATCAGGTCGAGGCCTTGAAACAGAAAGATCCGACCGGGTACAACAAGAAGAACGCCAGCAAGCGCCTTGCGGCGATCACCAAGCTCGCTTTCGACGTCGTCCCGCAAGACCCGGCCCGTCCTGAATACCGCCAAGGCGGCACCCTTGGCGACGATCACAAGCACTGGTTCCGGGCGAAATTCTTCCAGCAGTACCGGCTCTTCTTCCGGTACCACGCGCCCAGCAAGGTGATCGTGTTCGCGTGGGTCAACGACGAGGATACCAAGCGCGCCTATGAGAGCAGCGACGACGCCTACCGGGTGTTTCGCAAGATGCTGGAAAGCGGCCATCCGCCGGATGACTGGAACCAGTTGCTGGCCGAGGCCCGGGCCGAGGGGGAGCGCTTGCAGCGGTTCGCCGCTGGCGTCACGCCGTAAGGCTTGGCTTCTGCGGCGAGCAGCGTTGTCATGGGGTCATCAGTCTTGGAGAAGAAGAGGCGCTACCCCGTGATGACCGGAAGCAGGTTGCCGGCCGATGGAAGGTCGGCCTGAAAACCTTGCGACGCTGGCGTTCCGACAACGAAGGGATCGGCGCGCCAGGGCACGAACGTGACGCTCGGCGAATCGCTGCTGGCCGAAGCGAAGTCGTTGAACATCAACATTTCGCAGGCGGCGGAAGCCGGAGTATCCCCCCCGGCTTCGAAGGCGGCGCTTCACCTTCCGACGAACACGTCGTCGAGCTTGCGGGCGTTGTCGATCTGCTCCGCCCACCATTCGAGTTGCTCGACCGGGGCATTTCCCAGACGTTCAGCGACCTCCGTCGGGAGCGGCCCGAAACCGCGAGTGAGCAGGCGGCTGAGGACGCTGCGGGTGCCTTCGGTCCGGCCCTGGTGAAACCCGTCCAGGAACCCTTTCCGAAATCCCTCCCGATGCGATTTCAGAAGTTCTTCCTGAAATCCTTCTTGCAGCACCCGATTGAAGGAGAGGCGCTCGACGCTGGTGGTGTACCTCATTTCTCCGTAATCCAGCGAATCCGGGTCCAACAAATCATCGAGCGTGCGCGCATCGAACAACCGATCCAGCCAGAGTTCGAGTTGCTCGCGCTTCGCCTGCGCGACACGCTCCGCAGCAGCCGGCGGCAGCGGCCCGAAGCGGCGAGTAAGGAGATACTGGATCGCTTCCCGCTTGCCTTCGACGCGCCCGATGCGCTCAATGCTGGTGATGTACTTCGCCATGGGGTTGTCCTTCGATGGTCGGGAATGTCGTGCTGCTCCCGAGCAGGCCGCGAACGACGTGATCTCGCTGTCAATTCCCGACGAACAAATCGTCGAGCGTGCGCGCGTCGAGCAGTCGATCCAGCCACAGTTCGAGCTGCTCGCCCGTTGCCTTCTCGAGACGCTCCGCAACGGCCGGCGGCAGCGGCCCGAAGCGGCGAGTGAGGAGACGTTCGAGCGCCCCCCGCTCGCCTTTGATCAGCCCTTCCTCCAATCCTTCCTCCAGCCCTTGCCGCTTGCCGCGTTCGAGGGCGAGGCGTTCGACGCTGGTGACGTATTTCACTTTGCGTTCTCCTTCAATGGTTTCGATATCGTGCCACAGTTTGGTTTCGAGCTCTTTGGGTAGGCGCATCATCCAGTCGAGCACGCCGAAGAATTCGAGGATGCGCTGCTTGTTCCAGTCGCGCTCGTAGAGCAGCCGGACGAGGCGGCGCTTGGCCTCGAAGCGGTTTTGCGGGTCGTGGCGCGTGCGGGCGGTGTGGAGGTGGGCGGCGGTGACGAGGGCGAAAGGGTTCGGGTCGGCGAGGAGCGCGTCGGCGCGGGAATCGAAATCGGTGAGCTTGGCGACGGGGAAATCGAGCGCGTGGCGGCAGCCGAAGAGCTCGAAGCCGTAGCGCGCCGGGCGCCAGTGCGGGTCGTCGTCGGCGAGCACGGCGAGGCTCGCGACGGGGCGGTCGTAGCGGTCGAAGATGCGGTAGTTGTAGACGAACATGCGCTTTTCAAAACCGCTGTCGCGGCGGCCCTGGATCTCGATGTGGATATAGACCCAGTCCTCGCGGCCGTCGTGGTCGTGCACGCGCACGAGCTTGTCGGCATGGCGGCGGCCGAGTTCGGCGTCGCGCACGACCTGGCGCAGTTCCTGGTCGAGAAAGTCGTGGCCGCGCGACCAGTCGATGCGGCGGTCGGCGTCGGGAAAGTAGAAAGCGATGAATTCGGGAAAAGCGTGTTCGACGGCGCTTTTCCACGGGCTGTCGTAGTCGTCGGCGGGGGAGGCCATCGCAAGGCTCCGGGGGAAGGAGCCGAATATGTTAATGGCAAAACAGGATCTTCTTGTCGCCGGCGGGGAAGTATGTGCGGATGAGTTCGTGCTGCAGGCGGACCACCGCAGTGTTCAGGCAGCCAGTCCAGCCAGCCAGGGCGCAGCCCGGACCACCTCGGTGCGCCCGCGCAGTTCCTCCTGCCTGAGTTCGCGCACCAGTTGCACCGCCCGGGCGTCGGGAAAACGCTCGGCGAAGCCGACAAGCGCGCGATGGGGCGTGGTGTCGGCGAGCTTGCATTCGATGAGTTGGGTCAGGCGATTCTCCTCCGACAGGGCGAAGTCGACTTCGGCGCCGTCCTTCGTTCGAATGTAATGCAGCCCGACGTTCATGCCCTGCGTGTCGTGGAGGAAGTCGACGTGCTTGCGCAGCATCGTGGCGACGGCGTTCTCGTAGCGCACGCCGTCGTCGCCACGGACGAGGCCGGTGTCGAAGAAGTAGACCTTGGGCGTTTGCAGGATGGCGCGGGCGACATTGTGGTGCCACGGCTGGACGGTGAAGACGATGAAGAGGGCCTGGAGGATATCGAGGTAACGCTTGAGGGTGGCAGGCGAGACCGCCAGGTCGCGCGCGATCGACGCCAGCGAGAGCGGTGAGGCGACGCGCTCGCGCAGCAACTCGACGAAGATGCGCATGGTGTTGATTTCGTGGATGCGGGAGAACTCCACCACGTCTTCGCGGATGAGGTCGGTGAAGTACTGCTGTCGCCAGCGGTTGGCATCCACCGGATCGTCCGCGAGGCAGGGTTCCGGAAAGCCGCCGCGCGCGATCAGGCGGTCGAGGGCCGCGTCGGGGGAGTCACCGCACATCTCGCACCACTCGCGTACCGAAATCGGGTGCAGGCGTAGCGCGAAGTAGCGGCCAGCGAGCGATTCTCCACTCTGGCGGAAGGTTTCCATGCGGGCGCTGCCGGTGACGAGGAGGGCTTGTTCCGGCGGCTTGCCATCGACGATGCCTTTCAGCCAGTTCTTCCAGTCGGGCATCTTGTGGATTTCGTCAAGTACCAGCAGGCGCGCACGTGGGCTCCAGCTTTGCCGCTGCAGGATGGCCCGGTCAGCGGCGACGTCCCAGTTCAGATACTGAGCGGACGGGAAGGTCTGCATCAACTGACGCGCGAGGGTCGTCTTGCCCACCTGCCGGGGACCGGTAAGCACGACCGCCTTGCTTTGCAGATCTTTGGAAACCTGTTCATCGAGATAGCGCTTCATGGCGACCATCTTATCGACTGATGCATAAAAGTCGCGACTTTTTTGCAATATGCCGAAATTAGGTCGGAGTGGACGCGATGGCTGGATGTTCGACACAGGCCGTCCACGACCGCCGTTCCGCAGCCGCGTAGCCCGGATGCAGCGCAGCGGAATCCGGGAACGGCCGACATCGGTGCGCCGAGGGCTTCCCCGGATTCCGGCCTGCGGCCTTCATCCGGGCTACGGGGAGGCGGGACCTCCTCATCCATGCATGGCTTACGTTCATTGCTTGAAGGCGATCACCGAAATGCAGCGCTGGACCATGGGCGCAATCTTCGCCGGCATGGCCGCCGTTGCCGCCATCATCAAACTCGTTTGAGTGGTGACAGAGCGGCCTTGGCCTCGATCTCGTCTTTCAGGCGCTGCGCGGCGTCGCCGCCACAAGGGTGCAATTTGAAATCCGACCCCTTGCCGATGGGGGAGAACCCACTACACCGATTTCCGGGCGGCCAACACAGCGCGTCCCCGTTCCTTGATTTCGGCCATGCTGACCCCGCGCACCCGCCCCGCTTCGATGTCGCTGACACCTTGGGCGATGTCCGTCTTCAAAGCGGCCAGGCTGGCGGCCTGGACGCCTTGGTAGGCCTCGAACAGGCGCAGGGCTTCGCGGATGACCTCACTGGCGGAGCTGTAGAGACCAGACTCGACGTGTTGGCGAACGCGGTTTTCCAGTTCTGGGGGAAGAGAAACGTTCAAGGACATGGCAGGCTCCGAATGAATGTCAGTTTTTGACATTCTATGACACTTTCAGTTGCGGCAGCGCAGACCTACTTCCTCACTTCAAGGTTTATCTGCCGTCGCCTTCGACGGTTCAACCTATGGAGGAAACCATGAGCGAGCCTGAATTCTGGACCCAAAAACAACTGTCTGAACACTGGCAAATATCAATGCACACGTTAGAACGGTGGCGCAGCGAAGGCATCGGACCAATTTTCCTGAAGATGCAGGGCCAGGTGCGATATCGGCTATCCGATATCCTTGCCTTTGAACAGGAAGCTCTCCGCAAGAGCACGTCGGAACCATACGTAGCCAGCGGCAAGCAGCGCTGATATGAAAAACCCTCAGTCGCTTCGCTGGTTCCTTCGGATACCTGCGAACCGCTGAGGGTTCTTACGGGCCAATGATGGCCATTTCGAATCTTGGCGGAGAGGGCGGGATTCGAACCCGCGTTGGGATATTATCCCAAACACGCTTTCCAGGCGTGCGACTTAAACCACTCATCCACCTCTCCGTGGAAGGCGCGCATTGTAGCAGAAAGCGATGCGGCCGGAAGCCCCGCTTTCTGTGGTGCCGCGCCGCTGTCCCGCAGGGGGAACACCGTCCTTTCGGGAGTCCGCTGGCCGCGTCAGACCTTGTTGGCGTCGGCCTGCGGCGCAGTCCCGCTGGCCGGCCGGGCCCGCATGCATACTTGCAAACGAGTGGGTCGAGTACACCGGGATATCTCGTGCGGGACCGTTGGTCTAGGATGGCAACAGGAAATGTCACGTCCGTGCGCTTCCGTTGCCTTACGCGGCGAGAATTCGTCGATCCCGAACCAAGACTGGAGGTATTCATGCACAAGTCCCTCACCGTCATTGCGCTATGTCTGTCTGCGGCCGGTATGGTCGCGCCCGCTCACGCACAGTCGAGCGGCACGCTGCAGAAGATCAAGGATACGGGCACCATCACCGTCGGACACCGCGAGTCGTCGGTGCCGTTTTCCTACCTCGATGCCAACCAGAAGCCGATCGGTTATGCGATGGACCTGTGTGCAAAGGTCGTCGACGCCGTCAAGACCGAACTGAAGATGCCGAACCTGCAGGTCAATTACCAGGCGGTGACCTCGCAGAATCGCATTCCGCTGATGCAGAACGGCACGATCGACATCGAGTGCGGCTCGACGACGAACAGCGTCGCGCGCCAGCAGCAGGTGGGCTTCAGCGTCGCGTATTTCATCACCAGTGTGCGCATGGGGGTGCGCAAGGATTCCGGCGTCAAGGACATCGGCGACCTCGACGGCAAGCCGGTCGTGACGACGACGGGCACGACGTCCGACCAGCTGATCAAGCAGAACGAGAAAGGCAAGACGATCAACGTGCGCAACATCTACGGCAAGGACCACGCCGACTCGTTCCTGATGGTCGAGAGCGGGCGCGCCGCGGCGTTCGTCATGGACGACATCCTGCTCGCCGGCCTGATCGCCAGTTCGAAGAATCCGGCCGCGTTCGAGATCGTCGGACCATCGCTGCGTGATGAGCCGTACGGCGTGATGGTGCGCAAGGACGACGCGCCGTTCAAGGCGATCGTCGACAAGACGCTGGTCGGCCTGATGAAGTCGGGCGAGGCCGAAAAGCTCTACACCAAATGGTTCATGAACCCGATTCCGCCGCGCAACGTGAACCTGAACTTCCAGATGAGCCCGGTGCTCAAGGCCGCGTTCGAGACGCCGACGGACAAGGGCGTCGAATAAGCTGCAGGGCAGCCGGGTGGCGTCGCGCCCGGCTGCTTCCCTTTTCGTCGGGCTTCGCCGCCTGCCGTCGCGGCAAATCGGGGGAATTGCGATGGACTATCACTGGGACTGGCTGTTCTTCTTCCGCGAGACCGACGACGGTCTCAAGTACTACGACTGGATACTGTCCGGGCTGGGCTGGACGACGCTGGTGTCGCTGGCCTCGCTCGCGCTGGCGCTGGCGCTCGGCTCGGCCCTCGGGGTCATGCGCACGACGCCGAAGCGCTGGCTCGTCGCGATCGGCGATGCCTACGTCGATGTGTTCCGCAACATTCCGCTGATCGTCCAGCTTTTCATGTGGTTCTTCGTCGTCCCCGAGCTGGTGCCGGACAGGCTCGGGATGTGGATGAAGCAGGACCTGCCGTATGTCGTGATCGCGGTCGTTGGCCTCGGTTTGTACACCGCCGCGCGCATCGCCGAGCAGGTCAAGGCGGGCATCAACTCGTTGTCCCGCGGGCAGCGTAATGCCGGGCTCGCGCTCGGCCTGACCGAATGGCAGACCTACCGCCATGTGCGCCTGCCGATGGCCTACCGCATCGTGTTGCCGGCGATGACCTCGGAGGCGATGAACATCTTCAAGAATTCCGCCGTGACCTACGCCGTCGGCATCCTGGAGCTGTACTTCCAGTACAAGCAGATCATCGAGAAGACCTCGCAGGTGCTCGAGATCACGATCGTCGTGACGCTGGCGTATTTCGCGCTCGCGTTCCTGATGAACCGCCTCCTCGCGTTCATCGAGCGGCGTACCCGGGTACCGGGGCTGATCGTCGGCGGCAAGGGGAGCAACTGAGATGAGCGATTTCGACTTTTCGGTCATCCTCGAGAACTGGGGTTTTCTCGCCCAGGGGCTGCGCTATACCGTGCAGGTCACTATCACGGCGATGCTCGGCGGCATCCTGATCGGCACGGTGCTGGCGCTGATGCGCCTGTCGTCGCTCCCGCCGTTGCAGTGGTTCGCCGCCGGCTACGTGAACATCTTCCGCAGCGTGCCGCTGGTGCAGGTGATCCTCGCGTTCTACCTGATCCTGCCGATGGTGCTGCAGATGATCACTGGAAAACAGATGCCGATCGGAGCGGCGAATTCGGCCTATTTCACCTTCACCGTGTTCGAGGCCGCGTATTACTCCGAGATCATGCGTTCGGGCATCCAGTCGGTGCCGCGCGGGCAGGTTGCGGCGGGCTATGCGATGGGCTTCACGTACGGCCAGACGATGCGGCTGGTGGTGCTGCCGCAGGCTTTCCGCAACATGCTGCCGGTGCTGCTGACGCAGACGATCATCCTGTTCCAGGACGTATCGCTCGTGTATGCGATCGGCGCGACCGATTTCTTCGGCGCGGCCGACAAGATCACGCAGCGCGACCTGCGTCCGGTGGAGATGTACACCACCGTCGCGGTGGTCTATTTCGTCATCTGCTTCACCCTTTCGCGCCTCGTGAAGTTGCTGCAGTCGCGCATCGCCATCATTCGTTGACCCTCCGGAGTTTCGAACGTGATCGAGATCAAGAACGTCTCAAAATGGTACGGCAGCTTCCAGGTGCTGACGGACTGCACGACGAACGTGAAGAAGAGCGAAGTGGTCGTCGTGTGCGGCCCGTCGGGCTCGGGCAAGTCGACGCTGATCAAGTGCGTGAACGCGCTCGAACCGTTCCAGAAAGGCAGCATCGTCGTCAATGGCGTCGCCGTCGAGAATCCGAAGACGAATCTGCCGAAGCTGCGCGCGCAGGTCGGCATGGTGTTCCAGAACTTCGAGCTGTTCCCGCACATGACGATCACCGACAACCTGACGATCGCGCAGATCAAGGTGCTCGGCCGCAGTCGCGATGAGGCCGTCGACAAGGGGCTGAGGCTGCTCGATCGCGTCGGCCTGAAGGCGCAGGCGACGAAGTATCCCGGCCAGCTCTCGGGCGGCCAGCAGCAGCGCGTCGCGATCGCACGGGCGCTCGCGATGGATCCGATCTGCATGCTGTTCGACGAGCCGACTTCGGCCCTCGACCCGGAGATGATCAACGAGGTGCTCGACGTGATGGTCCAGCTCGCGCACGAAGGCATGACGATGATGTGCGTCACGCACGAGATGGGCTTCGCGCGCAAGGTGGCGCACCGCGTGATCTTCATGGATCGCGGCGCGATCGTCGAGGACGCGGCCAAGGATGACTTCTTCGGCCAGCCGCGCTCCGAGCGCGCGCAGACCTTCCTCGCGAAGATCCTGCACCACTGACTGATCCGCGCCGTGGGGAGCGGTTCAGGCGGCCAGCGCGAGGTCGGTTTTCTCGGGCTCGTCGAGGCGGGTCCGGACGAGTGCGGCGACGAGATCGGACTGCGTCAACATGCCGACCACGTTGCGGTGTTCATCGACCACCGGCACGTGATGCAGGCCGCCATCGGAAAAGAGCTTTGCCAGTTCGAGGATCGGCTGGTCCGGGCGGGCCGTGACGACGTCGCGCGACATCAGCTCGCCAATGAACATGGTGCCGACCAGTTCGCGGCGAATGAAGAAATCGTGCAGCGAGACGATGCCGACCAGCAGCCGCTGCTCGCCGGCGACAACCGGAATCGCCTTGATCTTGTGTCTCGCCAGCAGCGCCCAGGTCTCGCCGATCGATGCCTGCGTCCCGACGGTGACGACGTCCTCGGACATGATGTCGCCGCAGCGGACCTCGCCGAAGCGGCGGCGGAAAGCGCGTGCTTCGGCTGCAGCGAGGATTTCGCCGAGATCCTTGCTGCTGATATCGAGCAGTTCGCCGCGCGCATCGAGCGCTTCGTTCAGGTCCGCGAGGGTGACGCCGACCCGGGCGCTCGGCAGCGGGTCCGCCGTGAGGTGAGGGTTCGCCTGCTCCTGCGAGCGATGCGGGTAACGGCGTCCGAGGGCGACGTTGAAGGCGACCGCGAACAGCGCGAGGCACAGCGAATCCACCGCGACCGGCCAGAACGCGAATTGGTAGCCCAGGTCCACGACCGCCGGGCCGCCGAGTACCGCGGTCAGCGCGACCGCGCCGCCGGGCGGGTGCAGGCACCGCAGCTGGAACATGATGACCAGCGCCAGCCCGACGGCGACCGCCGCGGCGAATCCGGGATTGCCGATCAGTTTGGCGCAGGTGATGCCGACGAGCGCCGAGATCACGTTTCCGCCGATCACCGACCACGGCTGCGCGAGCGGACTCGACGGCATCGCGAACAGCAGCACTGCCGATGCCCCCATCGGGGCGATGAACCACGGGTTCGTCTCGCCGAGCATCTGCCGGCTGATCCACTCGGTGCACATCAGGCCGAGCAGGGCGCCGATGCAGCCGAAGATCCGCTCGCGCCTGCTGACGTGATGCGCGTCGGGAATGAAGGCGCGTAGCCATGAGCGCAGCCGGCCCAGCTGCTTAAAACCGAAATTCAAGATGCGTCCCCTTTTGTTCCCGCCCGTTCTGGGCTGTTTTTCGGCCGACTGGCGCGGCTTCATGCGACCTGCCCGGGAGCACCCGCCCACGTTGGGTGACTGGTGCAGCATTCATTATAGGGAAGAGTGGTTAAAGGTGCATCTTTGTTGACTCTTTAAAACCAGAGCCTACTATTCGTTGTGACCGTGCGCATTTGCGCTGCATTCGTGGAGGTGCGGGTCGCCGCCGAGGCGAACTGCGGTTGTGAGGACGAGTCCACTCAGCCCCCTGCGGAGGCGAATATGCGAACACCGCCCGGAAGCGCCACGAAGTTCCTCAACCTGTCGCAGATCCGCTTTCCGATCGGCGCGATCGCGTCGATCGGGCACCGCATCTCGGGCGTGCTGCTGCTCATCACGCTGCCGCTTCTCGCGCTCGCGCTCGACCGGTCGCTGCGCAGCGAAGCCGAATTCGAAGCGCTGCGCGATCTGGTGTCGGCGCCGGGGCGCGCGCTGCTCCTCGTCGTGGTCGTGTGGGCCGCGTCGCATCACGTGCTCGCAGGCCTGCGCCACCTGCTGATGGATGTCGGCATCGGCAGCCGTCTCGACCAGGCGCGGAGCAGCGCGTGGGCCGCGATCGTCGCGGCGGCGCTGATCGCGCTCGCCGTCGCGGCGAGGTGGCTGTCATGAGACTGTTCCTCGGGCAAAGGGCGTGGATGCTGCAGCGCGCGACGGCGGTCGTGCTGCTGGTCTTTCTCGCGGCGGCTGCGGCGATGCTGCTGGTCGGTCCGCCGCTCAGCTATGAACGCTGGCACGAACTGGCGACAAGTCCGCACGGCGCGGTGCTGATCGTCGTGCTTTTCGCGGCGCTGGCCCTGCACGGCTGGATCGGCATCCGCGACATCGTGCTCGACTACATTCACTCGCCGGCCGTGCGCCTGCCGCTGCTGGGGTTGATCGCACTGGTCCTGATCGCGATCGTGATCCGCGTCGCGCTGACGATGGCCGCGCATTTCACCACCCCCGGATGAGCGCCGGCGGCGAGGAGGAAGACATGCGAATCAGCATCTACCGCTTCAACCCCGAAACCGACGCGAAGCCGCGCATGCAGGACTACGACGTCACGCCGGAAGCGGGCGACAAGAAGCTGCTCGATGCGCTGATGCGGCTCAAGACGATCGACGACAGCCTGTCGTTCCGGCGTTCGTGCCGTGAAGGCGTGTGCGGTTCGGACGCGATGAACATCAACGGCCGCAACGGCCTGGCGTGCCTGACGTCGCTGGCCGGGTTGAAGGAGCCGGTGGTGCTGCGCCCGCTGCCGGGTTTTCCGGTGATTCGCGACCTGATCGTCGATATGACGCAGTTCTTCGCGCACTACCACGCAATCAAGCCCTACCTGATCAACAACGAACTGGCGCCCGAGCGCGAGCGCCTGCAGACGCCCGCAGAGCGCGACCGTCTGAACGGGCTCTACGAATGCATCCTGTGCGCCTGCTGCAGCGCGTTCTGTCCGTCGTACTGGTGGAACCCGGACAAGTTCATCGGTCCCGCAGGGCTGCTGCAGGCTTACCGCTTCATCTCCGACAGCCGCGACACGGCGACCGCCGAGCGGCTGGCCTATCTGGATGACGTGTACCGCCTGTACCGCTGCCGCACGATCATGAATTGCACCGAGGTCTGCCCGAAAGGCCTCAGCCCGTCGCACGCGATCGAGCGCATCCGGCTCGCGCTGGTGCGCGAATCGTCCTGAACCGACGCCCGTTCGTTGCTGTTCGCAGGAGCATGATGGGTCACGCACCGCCACTGGCCACGCCGCAGCCGAGACCGGGAGACGCCCGCGCTCCGGCCGACCGGATGGCTGCGATGGAGCTGTTCTCGACCCTGGAGCCCGGCGATCTCGCGCGCCTCGCCCGGGGCGCGCGCCATCGTCGCCTCGCGTCCGGCGAGCCGCTGTGGCTCACTGGTGAGCGCGCCGCACATTTCGCGGTCATCGAAGCGGGGATCGTCCAGATCCGGCAGACGACGCCGACCGGGGACGGCGTCGTCGTCGGCCTGTTCCGCACGGGTGAGGCGGTCGGGCTCGCCGCGGCGCTCGAACACGGCCTGTTTCCCGCCGACGCGATCGCGATCGGCGGCGCGGTCGATGTCCTGTCGATCCGTGCAGACGTGCTGCGGGAGGCCCTCGAGACTTCGGTCGCGGTCGGCCTCGCCGTCAACCGGGCGCTGCTCCAGCATACGGCCGCGCTGCGTGCGAAGATCGACATCGTCAGCGCGGGCTCGGTGCCGCGGCGCCTGGCGGCATTGATGATCTACCTGATCGAGCGCTTCGGCCGGCCAGCGGGCTCGGGCTCGGACGCTGTCGCGGTCGAGGTGAATCTGACCCGCGAGGAAATCAGCCAGCTCGTGAGCGCGCGGGTCGAGACCGTCATCCGCATCCTCAGCCGGTGGCAGAAAGCCGGCTGGCTGACGAGCCGGCCTGGCGGGATGGAGATCACGCGCGCCGACATGCTGCGGCGGATCCTCGACACGTAGCGGCAATCCACCGCGCAGCCGGGGCCGGTCAGCGTTCCAGGAACTTGAGCTTGTCCTTCACCGTCGCCCACATCCCCGCGTCCGCCGGCGCGGGCTTGACCTCGACGATCGGCTTCCACTCCTTCGCCAGCTCTTCGTTCAGCGCGATGAACTGCCGCTGGTCGTCCGGCACGTCGTCGTCGGCATAGATCGCGTCCACCGGGCATTCGGCCACGCACAGCGTGCAGTCGATGCATTCCTCCGGGTCGATGACGAGGAAATTGGGGCCTTCGCGGAAAGCGTCGGTCGGGCAGACGTCGACGCAATCGGTGTGTTTGCACTTGATGCAGGCCTCGGTGACCACGTAAGTCATGATTTTTCTCCTCTCGTTGGGGGCCGGCCCGCCGCAACGCGGGCAGTGGCCGAAAGATGCCGGGGGTTCGGCACAAGCGCAGATTAGGGCAGGGCGGCACCCGGCTGAATGACAAAAGTCATTTCGGCGGTGCGGACGCGTGCTTAGCATGAAATCGTGCAGTGGAGTCCCGTCCCCGGCAGTGAGGGCAGGCGGGATGTCGAGAACGAACCCAACATCGGAGGCTGTCATGCCCGCACATATCACGAAGTGGAAAGCCGAGCACGCGAATTACCGCAAGCTGCTCGACCTGCTTGAAACCCAGACCGAACTGTTCGCCCGCGGCGAGCAGCCGGATTACGAGCTCATGTCGGACGTCGTCTACTACATCACGCAGTACCCCGACCGCTTCCATCATCCGCGCGAGGACGTCGCGTTCGGGATGCTCCTTGCCCACGATCCGTCCGCCCGGGACGTCGTTGACGAACTGGCCGGCCAGCACCGGCAAATCGAGGCAAGCGGTGCGACGCTGGCTGCGGATCTGGCCGCTGCGGCTGCCGGAGCGATGATGTCGCGCGCCACGCTCGTCGGCGACGTGTGTCGCTACGTCGCGTTCCTGCGCAGCCACATGGACAAGGAGGAGCGCGAGATTTTCCCCCGGCTCGCCGCTTCCCTGCAAAAGAAAGACTGGTTCCTCGTCGATTCGGCGATCCATTTCAGCGCCGATCCGCTCTTTGGCGACGCCGTGCAGGAACGGTTCAGGGCGATCCAGCGGCAGATCGCCGGCCAGGTCGGCTGCGGATGCGCTGACCTCACCGAGAAGGCGTGCTGCCTCGAATGAAACTGGCGCGCCCGCTGTTCCCGGGCGTGAAACGGGCTGTCCCCGCCCGCTGCGCACCAAGCCCGGTTTCGAGGCGCGCAGCAGGGTCGGCTCAGGTCAGTCCGGTGATCATCCTGCCGAGCGTCGCCATCGCGTTCTCGTGCTCGTCGGACCACGGATGGCCGAAGTTCAGCCGGATGCAGTTGCGGTATTCGCGCTTGGCCGAGAAGATCGGCCCTGGAGCGATGCTGATTCCGTGCTCCTGCGCCATCCGGTGCAGCGCGAGCGAGTCGGCCTGCGGCGGCAGTTCGACCCACACGAAATAGCCGCCGCGTGGCCGGGCGAGCCGCGTGCCGGCCGGGAAGTGGCGTTCGATCGCCGCAGTCATCTTCGTCTCCTGCCCTTCGAGCGTCGAGCGCAGCCGGCGCAGATGCGTGTCGAAGGCGCCGCGCCGCAGGAAATCCGCGAGCGCGATCTGTACCGGAATCGTCGTCGCGAGGCTGGTCGAAATCTTCAGTCGCTGGATCTTCTGCGCGAATCGCCCGGCGGCGACCCAGCCGACACGGTAGCCGGGCGCGAGGCTCTTCGAGAAACTCGACACGTGGAGCACGAGCCCACTGGTGTCGAGCGATTTCGCCGCGAGCGGCGCCTGCTTGCCGAAGTACAGTTCCGCGTAGGTGTCGTCCTCGATCAGCGGCACGTCGTGCCGGCGCAACAGTTCGACCAGTGCGCGACGGGTGTCGTCCTGCGCCAGCGCGCCCAGCGGATTCTGGAAGTTCAGCATCAGCAGGCAGGCTTTGACCGGGTGGTGGCGCAGTGCGTCGGCGAGCGCGGCGAGGCTGACGCCTTCGCGCGGATGCGTCGGGATCTCGATGACGCGCAGCCCGAGCCGCTCGATCGCCTGCAGCCCGGCGTAGAAGGTCGGCGATTCGACCGCGACGAGGTCGCCCGGACGCGTGACCGCCTGCAGGCACAGGTTCAGCGCCTCCATCGCGCCCGATGTGATGACGATCTCGCTCGGTTGCACCGGAACACCGCTGGTCAGGTAGCGCAGCGCGATCTGGCGCAGCAATTCCTCGTTGCCCGGCGGCAGGTCGGTGACCGTCGACAACGGGTCCATGTGGCGCGCGGCGGCGGCGAGATAGCGCCCCAGCTTCGCCAACGGGTACAGATGAGGGCTCGCGAAGCTCGATCCGAACGGGACCACTGCCGGGTCCTTCACCGATTCGAGGATCTCGAAAATGAAGTCGCTGACATTCAGTTCGGTCGCGTGGCCGACGGGGCGCGTGAGCTGCGGCTCGGGCAGCGGCTGGCGCAGGCGCGGACGCACGAAATAGCCGGACTTCGGCCGCGCCTCGATCAGCCCGCGGCTCTCGAGCTGGTAATAGGCCTTCAGCACTGTCGAGGGGCTCAGGTGTTGCGACCGGCACGCCTGGCGCACCGAAGGCAGCCGCTCCCCGGCGCGCAGCACGCCGTCGCGGATACGCTGTTCGATGTCCAGCGTCAGGCGGTCATAAAGATTCATCGCGATCCATCGTCTTCTCCGTGCCCGCTCATGTGTCCGATTCCGGCACCGGTCCGACGGCATTGCAATCTACCGGTCCAGGATCGCGCGCGCCTTGACTTGGCTCGTGTTCATCCGGTCTGAAGATCGTGCGTCGGCTGGCGTCGATCGGCTTTCCCCGGCGCGCTGTGTCGGGTGAGGCCGCGATCACGCTGTGCCGCACGAATATGTTCCCTTCTGTAACCGCCACCAAGGCATGGTGGAAAGGAAAATCACGGCCGCCGGTCTTCGGTCGCTGCGGCTTTCCTCCCGCCGAAAGGGCCGATCGACTGCCTTCGCAGCAGCCGAGCCATGCAGCGCCGCCTCCCGCAGTTTCGCCCGCGCAGCCGGTCGACAAATACCGATCACTCTTGAGAACGGAGCCAGGCAACATGATTCAGGACTACACAATACCGCTCGACGATCAGCCCCATGCCGGTCGTCGGCGATTTCTGAACAGGGCCGCCTTTGCCGGTCTGGCGGGCGCAGGCCTGTCGGTCGGCCTGGCGGCGTGCAAGCAGGACGGGGCGGCAACGGCGGCGCCGGCCGCGACACCGGCAGCCGCGACCCCTGCCGCCCACGGCGGGGAGTACACCGTCGCCCCTGGACAACTCGACACCTATTACATGTTTTCCAGCGCCGGCCATGCCGGCGACGTGCGTGTCTTCGGCCTGCCGTCGGGCCGCGAGTTCAAGCGCATCCCGGTGTTCAACACCGACTGTATGGTCGGCTGGGGAATAACGAACGAGTCGAAGGCGATCATCGGCACGAACCCGGATGGTTCCGTGAAGTACGACACCGGCGACACCCACCACCTGCACCCGTCCTACACCGACGGCACCTACGATGGCAAATACCTGTTCGTAAACGACAAGATCAACTGCCGCCTTGCGCGTGTCCGCCTGGACACCATGGAATGCGACCGGATTACGCAGCTGCCGAACATTCAGGGCTTCCACGGCACCTTCCCGGACAAGCGCGATCCGGTCGACAGTTCGATCAACCACACCACCCGCGTGTTCTGCGGCTCGGAATTCTCGATTCCGCTGCCCAATCTCGGCAAAGGGCTCGATGACGAAGCCGCGTACCGCTCGCTCTTCACCTGCGTCGATGCGGAATCGATGGAAGTGCGCTGGCAAGTGCTGATCGACGGGAACTGCGAGCTGGTGGCGACTTCGTACGACGGAAAGCTGGCCGCCACAACCCAGTACAACACCGAGATGGCGACGAAGTACGAGGAGATGATGTCGCTCGAATGGGACACGTGCCTGTTCTTCAACGTCGCCCGCATCGAAGAGGCGGTGAAGGCGGGCAAAGTGCGCTATTACGGCGACTCGAAGGTGCCGGTCGTCGATGGCACGAAGGCCGCCAACGCGGAGCCGAAGTCGGCGCTGACCTGCTACGTGCCGATCCCGAAAAACCCGCACGGCGTCAACATCAGTCCGGACGGCAAGTACTACGCCTGCGCAGGCAAGCTCTCGCCGTCGGCAAGTCTGATCGCGCACGAACTCGTGTTGAAGTGGTTCGACGGCGAGCTGAAGGAGCCGCGCGAGGCCGTCGTGGCCGAACCGGAAATCGGCCTCGGCCCGCTGCATACCGCGTTCGACAACCGCGGTAATGCCTACACGACGCTGTTCCTCGATAGCCAGATGGTGAAATGGAGCATCGAGGGCGCGATCAAGGCTTACCAGGGCGACAAGAACGCCCCCGTCGTGCTCGACCGCCTCGACGTACATTACCAGCCCGGCCACGGCTTCACGTCGATGGGCGAAACGCGCGAGTGCGACGGCAGATTCCTGGTGTCGGACAACAAGTTCTCGAAGGACCGGTTCCTTCCGGTCGGCCCGCTGCATCCCGAAACGTCCCAGCTGATCGACATCAGCGGCGCCAAGATGACGCTCGTGCACGACAACCCGGTGGCGTCCGAACCGCACGACTCGATCATCATCCGGCGCGACATCATCAAGCCGCTGCAGATCTATAACCTCGATGACTTTCCGAACGCGGTGCGGGACGCCAAGGAATCCGGCGTCTTCCGGGACGGCAGGAAGGTCACCGTGAAGCTTGTCAGCCAGGCCCCCGCTTTCAGTCTGCGCGAATTCAGGGTGAAGAAAGGGGATGAAGTCACGATCATCCTCACGAACCTCGACAAGGTCGAAGATCTGACCCACGGCTTCGCAATCCAGCGGCACAACATCAATTTCATTGTGAATCCGCAGGAAACCAAGTCCGTGACCTTCAAAGTCGACAGACCCGGAATCTACTGGTGCTACTGCACGCACTTCTGCCATGCGCTGCACATGGAAATGCGCACACGCATGATCGTCGAGGCCTGAACGGCATTCCAGCATGTCTCGCCCGCACTCGAAGCATCCGGCACGCCATCACGCCGGAAAGCGGGATGGGGATGCCGGACAAACGGACGGCGAGGGGTCGGTGTCGTTGCAGCTTGTCCCTGGCAAGGTCGCAGCGGCATCAAGCCGGGACGGTTCGGAACGCAGCGCGAACGGCCCCCGGCTGTACCGATCGGAAACGTATGCTCCTGTATCTATGCTTCCCGGCTGCAGCTTGAAAGAATAGGGGCCGTGCCTCATCAACCGGCAGGACGAAAAATGACCGCAGCGGCGATTCCCGCATTCGACATCGGCGGCAAGCAGGAAACCCGCGCACGTATTCCGGGAAACCACGGAATCTGGGTCGGCATCACCTGCGAGTTCGTCGAGTTCCTCGTGCTCTTCACGGTCTACTTCGTGGCCCGCGCCCACTTCCCCGGGATGTTCGAGGAAGGAGCCGGGCGCCTGTCGACTGTCGCCGGCACCGTCATCACCCTGCTGATGGTCACGAGCAGTTTCTTCATTGCCTGCTCCGTTGCGAGGATGCGGGCAGGGCGTCGTCGCGAATCGCTCGGGTGGCTGATCGCCGCGCTGATCGTCGCGCTCGGTTATCCGCTGGCGAAATACATCGAGATCCGGTGGAACCTCGCGCACGGCATCAACGGCGAATCCGGAATCTTCTTTACCGTTTATTACTACCTGACCTTCACCCACCTGGTGCACGGCTTCTGGGGGATCCTCGGCATCCTGTGGGTCCTGGCGCGCCACCTGGCCGGCGGCTACACCGCCGAGGATCACAGCGGTCTGGAAGCACTGGCCAGCTACTGGCACGCCACGGACATCATCTGGCTGATCATCTTTCCGCTCTTCTACGTGCTGGCCTGAATCATGAAAACGATCGAAACGACCCGGTCGGCGGCGCTGTTCCCGCTGTTCCTTTCCTGGCTCGGTCTCGTGATGCTGACGCTGCTCAGCCTGTGGCTCGCGCAACGGTCGGGAAGCGCTGCCTGGTTGCAGCTTCCCGTCGCCGCCATCGTCTGGCTCAAGGGCTGGATCGTCGCCAGGTATTTCATTGAGTCTCACCTCGCCCATCCTTTCATCGCGGTGGTCGTCCGGGTTTTCGTTCTTTGCGTGCCGGTCGCCTTGATCCTTACGGCGTGGCTCGGCGGCTGACGACGCTGTCGCTGCAGTAGGGCGCAAATGTGATGAGCACGCAGGTGCAAATATCGGAAATGCCCTCGCAACCGAGTCTCGGCATCGGCATCGAAACCTCGGGTTGGGGCCATATTCGGCGAACGCGTCGTTGAATGTAATGCACGATCCGATAACCGTGATCGGAATGCACCATAGTGCGTTTTCTGAATTATACTGCTCAGTAATCACTGGCAGGGGCGACGTCAACGCCCCGCTGCGCCTCCACGGCCGCGGCGACCGGCGAGAAGAAGAACTCCCGCAATCCCGGCGGGCGTCCGCAATCTTTCGGACAGGAAGGACAGACTTGAAACCGACCGACATCAGCGCGCCCGACTACCTGCACAAGGTCGTCGACTGCCAGTGGGCCTGTCCGGCCCATACCCCCGTCCCCGAATACATTCGCCAGATCGCGGCGGGCGATTTCGCCGCCGCGTACATGCTCAACTGGCGCTCCAACGTGTTCCCCGGCATCCTGGGCCGCGTGTGCGACCGTCCCTGTGAGCCGGCCTGTCGGCGCGGGCGCGTCGACAAGGAACCGGTCGCGATCTGCCGCCTCAAGCGCGTCGCCGCCGATTTCAAGGAAGACATCCACGAGCGGCTGCCGAAAGCGCCGACCGTGAAGAACGGCAAGCGCATCGCCTGCGTCGGCGCCGGTCCCGCTTCGCTGACGGTCGCGCGCGATCTGGCGGTGCAGGGCTACAGCGTCACCGTGTTCGACAGCGGCAAGTCGGCCGGCGGCATGATGCGCAGCCAGATCCCGAAATTCCGCCTGCCCGACAGCGTCATCGACGAGGAGTGCGGCTATATCGCCGGCCTCGACGTCGAGCTGCGCCAGGGCGAGTGGATCGGCAGCCTGCGCGACCTGCTCGCCGACAACTGGGACGCCGTTTTCGTCGGCACCGGCGCGCCGCGCGGGCGCGACGCCGAGCTGCCGGGACGCCAGGAGGCCGCGGCGAACATCCACGTCGGCATCGACTGGCTGTCGAACGTCGCGTTCGGCCACGTGACGAGCATCGCCAGGCGCGTCATCGTGCTCGGCGGCGGCAACACCGCGATGGACTGCTGCCGCTCGGCGCGTCGCCTCGGCGGCGAAGACGTGCATGTCGTCGTGCGAAGCGGCTTCGACGAGATGAAAGCCTCGCCGTGGGAGAAGGAGGACGCGCTGCACGAAGGCATCCCGATCCACAACTACCTCGTGCAGAAGGAATTCACGCACGACAACGGGCGTCTGACCGGCGTGCTGTTCGAGAAGGTGCAGGCCGAATACGACGCCGCCGGGCGGCGCTCGCTGGTGCCGACCGGCGAGCCCGACGTGCACATGGAATGCGACGAGGTGCTGCTCGCGATCGGCCAGGAAAACGCCTTTACGTGGATCGAGCGCGACATCGGCGTCGAGTTCGACCGCTGGGGCATGCCGGTGCTCGACCGCACGACGCTGCAGTCGACGCTGCCGCGCGTGTTCTTCGGCGGCGATGCGGCGCTCGGGCCGAAGAACATCATCACCGCGGTCGCGCAGGGGCACGATGCGGCGATCTCGATCGATCTGTTCTGCCGCAATGAACCGCTGACGAACCGGCCCGGGCCGCTCGTCAATCTCGTCAGCCAGAAGATGGGCATCCACGAGTGGAGCTACGACAACAAGGTGTCCGAGGAAGCGCGGCGCAAGGTGCCGGTGAAGACGCTCGAGGATGCCTTGAAGGACATCAAGCTCGAATTCGAACTCGGCTACGACCTCAAGCTCGCGTGCGGCGAAACCGAACGCTGCCTGAACTGCGACGTCGCGACGATCTTCACGCCGAAGCTGTGCATCGAGTGCGATGCCTGTGTCGACATCTGTCCGACCGAATGCATCACTTTCACCGCCAACGGCGAAGAGGAAGCGCTGCGCGGACGGCTCAAAGCCCCGTCGCGCAACGCGGAGCAGTCGCTGTATCTGGCCGAAGGGCTCAAGACCGGGCGGGTGATGGTCAAGGACGAGAACGTCTGCCTGCACTGCGGCATGTGCGCCGAGCGCTGCCCGACCGGCGCATGGGACATGCAGAAATTCACTATCGACGTAGCACAAGCCGGAGCGGAGGCGCCCAGGTCATGACAAGCGCACAATCGATCGAAAGCAGCAACGACTTCGTCATCAAATTCGCGAACGTCAACGGTTCGGGCTCGTCGTCCGCGAACGAGCTCTTCGCGCGTGCGGTGATGCGCATGGGCGTGCCGGTCGCGCCGCGCAACATCTTCCCGTCGAACATCCAGGGCCTGCCGACCTGGTACGAGGTGCGCGTGTCCGAAGCCGGCTGGCTCGGCGCGCGCGGCGGCTGCGACATGATGATCGCGATGAACCCGCAGACCTGGGATCGCGACGTCGCCGCCGTCGATGCCGGCGGTTACCTTTTCTACGACTCGACGAAGCCGATGCCGGCGTCGAAGTTCCGCGACGACATCACCGTGCTCGGCGTGCCGCTGACAGCGATGTGCAACCGCGAATACACCGATCCGCGCCAGCGCCAGCTGTTCAAGAACGTCATGTACGTCGGCGCCCTGATCGCGCTGCTCGACATGGAGTTCAGCGTTGCCGAAGCGCTGATCGTCGATCGCTACCGCGGCAAGGATCCGCTGATCCAGGCCAACGTGCATGCGCTGCGCCTCGGCTACGACTATGTGCGGGCGCACCTGCCGTGTCCGATCGGCCTCACCGTCAGGCGCGCCGACGCCGTGGGTGACCGCATCTTCATCGACGGCAACAGCGCCTGCGGCCTGGGCGCGGTGTATGGCGGGGCGACCGTGGCGGGCTGGTACCCGATCACGCCGTCGACGTCGGTCATCGAATCCTTCACGAGCTACTGCCGCAAATTCCGCACCGACCCCGACAGCGGGCATGCGCGCTACGCCGCGGTGCAGGCCGAAGACGAGCTCGCCTCGATCGGCATGGTCATCGGCGCGGCGTGGAACGGCGCGCGCGCCTTCACCGCGACGTCCGGCCCCGGCATCTCGCTGATGCAGGAATTCTTCGGCCTGGCGTATTTCGCCGAGATTCCGGCGGTGATCTTCGACGTGCAGCGCGGCAGCCCCTCGACCGGCATGCCGACGCGCACGCAGCAGTCCGATCTCTTGGCCTGCGCCTACGCGTCGCACGGCGACACGCGGCACGTCCTGCTGTTCCCGGAAAACCCGTACGAATGCTTCACGTTCGGCGCGCTGGCCTTCGATCTCGCCGACCGCCTGCAGACGCCGGTGTTCGTGCTGTCCGACCTCGACATGGGCATGAACGAATCGCTGTGCAAGCCGTTCGACTGGGATGACAGCCGCCGCTACGACCGCGGCAAGCTGATGACCTACGAAGACCTCGAAGCCGGCAAGGACTTCGGCCGCTATCTCGACGTCGACGGCGACGGCATCCCGTATCGCACGATTCCCGGCACGCATCCGACGAAAGGTGCCTACTTCACGCGCGGCACGACCCGCAATGCGTATGCCAAGTACAGCGAGGCCGGCACCGACTACGTCTACAACATGGAGCGGCTGCGGAGGAAGTTCGACACCGCGAAGGCGCTCGTGCCGGCGCCAATCCTGAAGAAGGCTGCCCAGCCGACCCGCATCGGCGTGATCTACTACGGTTCGACGAGTCCGGCGATGGCCGAGGCCGGCGCGCTGCTCGAAGCCGACGGCATCCACGTCGACACCTTGCGCGTGTGCGGCTTCCCGTTCTGCGACGAGATCATGCAGTTCATCGCCGACCACGAGCAGGTGTTCGTCGTCGAGCAGAACGAGAGCGGGCAACTACGCTCGCTGCTGATCAACGAAGGCGAGATCGATCCGAAGAAGCTCGTCCGCGTGCTGCATTACGACGGCTCGCCGATCACTGCGCGATTCATCAGCGGCAGGATCGCCGATGCCCTGTCCGACCGCAAAATCAGTCCGATCCGCAAGGTGGCCTCATGACCTATCTCGCCAAACCGAAACTCCTCAGCGCGGATGCGCCGAAGAACGCGCTCGGCTACACGCGCCGCGACTATGAAGGCGCCATCTCGACGCTGTGCGCCGGCTGCGGCCACGACTCGATCAGCGCGTCGATCGTGCAGGCGTGCTTCGACCTCGACATCGAACCGCACCGTGTCGCCAAGCTCTCCGGCATCGGCTGCTCGTCGAAGACGCCCGACTATTTCCTCGGCAACTCGCACGGCTTCAACAGCGTGCATGGGCGCATGCCGTCGGTGCTCACGGGCGCCGCGCTCGCCAACCGCAACCTGATCTACCTGGGCGTGTCCGGCGACGGCGACTCGGCGTCGATCGGCATCGGCCAGTTCGCACACGCGATGCGCCGCGGCGTGAACATGACCTACATCGTCGAGAACAACGGCGTGTATGGCCTCACCAAAGGCCAGTTCTCGGCGACCGCCGACAAGGGTTCGAAGAGCAAGAAAGGCGTCATCAACAGCGACAACCCGATCGATCTGGCCGCGCTCGCGCTGCAGTTGGGCGCCACCTATGTGGCACGCAGTTTCTCCGGCGACAAGGAACAGCTGGTGCCGCTGATCAAGGGCGCGCTGTGCCACAACGGTCCGGCGCTGATCGACGTGCTGAGCCCGTGCGTGACCTTCAACAACCACGGCGGCTCGACGCGCAGCTACGACTACGTGCGCCAGCACAATGAAGCGGTCAACCGCGTCGAAGTGATCCTGCCGCGCGACCCGATCGAGACCTCGTATCCGCCCGGTTCGCTGCGCCGCGTCGTGCAGCACGACGGCTCGATCCTGCACCTGCGCAAGCTCGACATCGACTACGACCCGTCGGACCGCATCGGCGCGATCAACCACCTGCAGGAACGCCAGGCGCTGGGCGAGATCGTCACCGGCCTGCTGTATGTCGACAGCAGCGCGCAGGACATGCACAGCCACCTGAACACGGTCGAAAAGCCGCTGAACCAGCTCGGCGATGCCTATCTTTGCCCGGGCAGCAAGGCGCTCGACGCGCTGAACGCGCTGCTCAGGTAAGCACCGGCCGCAGCGCGCTTCCGGGCGTGCTGCGGCGCCAAGCAGCCCCTGATTCATCTCGATCCAGCGCCGGCCGCCGGTCACAAGCTCGTACAGGCGACAGCCGGGACGACCCTCGCCGGCGCCGGACTTCGGCTGCGTTTCTCATTGCGCGCCAGCGGCAGCCGACGGGCCGGCGGCCGGGTTGACCTGCGTCAGCGTAAGCTGCCGGCGGGCTGTCTTCACCGCCCCTGTCGACTACATTTGAAGTGAACCTCGAGCAACTCTTGACCATGCGGAGAGAATCATGACAAATCGTTGCCTTGACCTGATTGTGAAGGATCACAGCCCTGTAACGCTCGCGCCTGCCGATACCATCCGGAGCGCTTGCGAGGCGATGCGGGAACGTAGCGTCGGTGCGGTGCTCATCGTGGAGGAAGGGCGGCTTGCCGGTATTCTGACCGGGCGTGACGTGGTCAGGGCGATCGCCGAAGGCCAGGATCCCGGCACTCCGCTTGCGATGGTGATGACGCCCGACCCGGACACGATCGCCGGCGAATGCACCGCGATCGAGGCGCTGCGCATGATGAGCGATGGCGGCTATCGCCACCTGCCGATCGTCGATGACGGCACCATCGTCGGCGTCGTCTCGCGCGGCGATTTCAAAGGCCTGGAACTGGACCGGCTCGAAGAAGAAACCGGCCTGTGGGAGCGGATCTGCTGAAGGAACGCGCGGCCCCGGGGGCAAAGGCCGCGGCGCCGATTGCCGGGTCAATCTGGAAAGAGCGTCTTCTTCGCATCGTCGGGCTGGTTCAGCGTCACCCGAGAATCCTCGCTCTGTTCGGATTCGTCTCCGGCATCGCCAGCTTCGTGCTCGTCGACCGGCAGGAGGAATTCGCTCGCGTCATCCCGCTGTTGATGCTGCTGAGCTGGGCCTGGCTGGTGCTGGAGAACGTCCTGAGCCGCAGCTTGTCGCGCCGCTTCGGGCATGAGCTGCCGGCGGGCGTGCTGCGCTACGCGACGCAGATGATCCACCAGGAGAGCCTGTTCTTCGTCCTGCCGTTCTTTTTCGTGACGACCGCGTGGAACAGCGGCCAGGCATTCTTTTCCGCGCTGCTGCTCGGCGCGGCGCTCGTCGCGATCATCGACCCCGTCTATTACAAATGGCTCGCGCCGCGGCGCTGGACCTACCTCGCGTACCACACGCTGACGCTGTTCGCCGTGCTGCTCACCGCGCTGCCGATCCTCTTTCACCTGACGACTCCCGAAAGCTACAAGCTGGCGATCGCCGTCGCGGTGGTGCTGTCATTGCCCAGCCTCTCGCGCAACGTGCCGTTCGACGGGTGGGGGCGGTGGGCCGCGCTCGGCGCGTTGTCGCTGGCGCTGGGCGCGACCGGCTGGCTGGCGCGCTCGTGGATACCTCCGGCCACGCTGTGGCTCACCGATGTCGCGGTTACCGCGAGCCTCGACGACGACCGCACGCCGGCCGAGAGCCTGGGGACGGTGACGGGCGCGCAGCTGCGCTCGACGGGGCTCTTTGCCTACACCGCGATCCGCGCCCCGCGCGGGCTGGACGAGCGGGTCTACCATGTGTGGCAGCACGATGGAATCGAGGTCGATCGCATCGCGCTCGACATCACGGGCGGCCGGGAACGAGGCTACCGATCTTGGACGCATAAAAGGAATTTTCCCGATAATGCGGTTGGCCGCTGGCAGGTGCGGGTATTGACGGAGGCCGGCCAGATGATCGGCGCGCTGCGGTTCCAGGTCGTGGACTGAATCGGCCGCGAGGCTCTTCGCCGGACGCGACAAACTTTTAGGGAGATCGGCCATGCAACACGGGAGCAGGCGCAGGAGCAGTTTTCTGATGGGCGTCGCATTGATCGCGACGTTTGCGGCCGGCTCGGCGCTCGCCGACAAGCCGGAATGGGCAGGCGGCGGCAAGCCGGACAAGCACCAGCAGAACGAGCGGCGCGGCGACAATGACTACCGTGAGCGGCGCGGTGACGACCGGGTTTCCCGCCATCGCGACAGCGACCGGCCGCGCGTGAACATCCATTTCGGCGACCGGGAACGCATCGTCATCCGTGAATATTATTCCGAGCGGGTCCGCACCGGCCGCTGCCCGCCCGGCCTGGCGAAGAAAGGCAACGGCTGCATGCCGCCCGGCCAAGCGAAAAAATGGTCGATGGGCAGGCCGCTGCCGCGGGACGTGATCTTTTACGATCTCCCGCCGGCGATCGTCGTCGAACTCGGCGTGCCGCCGCCCGGCCACCGCTACGTGCGGGTCGCGGCCGACATCCTGCTGATCGCGATCGGCACCGGGATGGTCGTCGATGCGATCGAGGATCTGGGCCGGATGTAGAGGCCGGCCGACAACCGACAAAACGCACAGAGAAACCACAGACCCCCGGATGGACATGGCAAACACACCGACCAGAGCGAATGATTCCGCCAATCCCGCGTGGCACGACGAGACGCGCGTGCTGCACGGCGATGCGCATCTCTCCGACGATGCCGCGATCGTCGCGCCGATCTACTACACCGCCACCTTCAGGGCGTCCGACGCCCATGACTTCGCCGAGCGCGCGAACACACCGCGCCACCCCGGCTTCTACACGCGCTACGGCAACCCGACGCACCAGCGCGTCGAGGCCATCCTGGCCGAGCTCGAAGGCACCGAGTCCGCACTGCTGACCGCCTCGGGCATGGGGGCGATCAGCACGACGGTGCTGGCGCTGGTCGCGGCCGGCGACCACGTGATCGCGCAGCAGCGCCACTACATGAGCACCGCGAAGCTGTTCGACGAAGTGCTGCCGAAGTTCGGCGTCAGCGTCACGTTCGTCGAGCAGAGCGATCTCGCGGCGATCGAAGCCGCGATCCGGCCGAACACGCGCCTGATGATGTTCGAAACGCCGGCGAACCCGACGCTGGTGCTGACGGACCTCGAAGCCGTCGCCGCCCTCGGACGCAGCCGCGGCATCCTCACCGTCGCCGACAACACCTTCGCTTCGCCGCTGAACCAGAAGCCGCACGCACTGGGCATCGACATCGTCGTGCACAGCGCGACCAAGTATCTTGGCGGGCACCACGACCTGATGGCCGGCGTCGTGTGCTGCTCGGAGGTGCTCGCCGAGCGCATCTGGCGCATGCACGTCACGCTCGGCGCGGTGCTGTCGCCGATGGACGCGTGGCTGCTGCTGCGCGGCCTGCGGACCTTGCCCGTGCGCATGGAGCGGATCAACGCGACGGCGCTCGCGTTTGCCGGCTGGCTCGAAGCGCAGCCGCAGGTCGAGCAAGTGTTCTACCCCGGCCTCGAGAGCCATCCGCAGCACGCGCTGGCAAAAAAGCAGATGAAAGGCTACGGCGCCGTCATCGCATTCGCAGTCAAGGGCGGATTCGACGCGACCCGCCAGTTCGTCGCCGCGCTCGAACTCGCGACTCACGGCGTGAGCCTCGGCGGCGTCGAGTCGCTGGTCGTGCACACCGCCGCGATGTGGTCCGGCACGATGAACGAAGCGCAGATGAAAGCCGCCGGCATCGCCCCGAACTTCGTCCGGCTATCGATCGGCCTCGAGCACCTGGAAGACCTCAAGGCCGATTTCAGCCAGGCATTCACCCGGCCGTGAATCGCGCTTTCTGCACTTTCGCCCGGGCGAGGCTGGCGTCACCGGATGGAGGTGCGAGTCCGTCGGACGGTGTTGATTTTGCTGATGCTATTGGTTTCCTTGGTTTTTGGAGCCAGTAGCAGCAGAGTTTTCCACTGGGTGCGAAAGGCCTTTTGATCGGTAAGGTGATGCAGGAAAGAACGCGAGGGCGATCGCGGCGGACTGGCTGTTTACGGCCTTGAACAGCTATCCATAACGGCCATCAACAGCCGTTGACCTGCTGGCCGAAGCGGTCAACTGAACGACCGCTCAACTCTGTCACCTGCCGGGGATGCCATCGAGACCCTCGCCTCCTGATCGGCCATTGCTGCCGCAACATCACCAGCATTGAGTGGCCGGTAAAGAACTGCTTGCTGTCGCCGGCAGAAGATGATCGCGTCAGATTTTCGGCACCGGCCGACTACGTGGCAGAAAACAACAGAAGTAACGGGCAAGAATGGGCGGGTGCTATTCGGTTGTTGCGAGCCACCGGCGGCTCGACCCTAACCCGCCTGCTGACTGGGCATGCTTGCCCACTCTTGGGTAGGTGGACTATTTCGTTTGGATTATGCCGGACGTTCCGGTACATTGCCACACTTCCGCAGTACAAGCGCCCTTGAGGAAAAAATGGCCAACGCCAAGACCGCCACGCTGAGCTTTCGCATCGAACCCGGCCTGAAAGAAGCTCTCCGCACCGCCGCGGAGCAGGAACACCGCAGCATCGCCAATATGGTTGAAGTGATGATTCGGGAGTATTGCGGGCGGAACAACGTCACCATTTCAGAATTGAACAAGCCGTTGACTGGCCGCCAAAAAACTACCGCAGGCAAAAAATAATGACCGACACGAAGACCGACACCAGCCGCCTTGCCCAGTCGCCCGATCCCGCAGAGGAACGTCGCGCCCAACTGGCGGCTTTGATTCCGGAGGCCTTTTCAGAAGGCCAGCTTGATGTATCTGCACTCAAGCGCGCACTCGGCAGCGAGGCGGTGGTCGAAGGCGGCGAACGCTATGCCTTGAGCTGGGCAGGCAAGGCCAACGCATACAAGGTATTGCAAACGCCATCTCGCGCCACGCTGCGACCCCAGCGTGGCATCTCGGTCAACTTCGATGAAGCGCAGCATGTGTTCATCGAAGGCGAAAACCTGGAAGTGCTGAAAGTCTTGCAGAAAGCCTACTTCGGCAAGGTCAAGCTGATTTATATCGACCCGCCCTATAACACTGGCTCGGACAGCTTCATTTACCCCGACCGCTTTCAGGAAAGCAAGGAAGATTACCTGCGCCGCATCAACGACCTGAGCGATGATGGCACCCTGATGCGAGAAGGCTTTTTCCGCAAGAACGGCAAGGAGAGCGGCCACTATCACAGCAACTGGCTGTCGATGATGCTGCCCCGCCTGTATATCGCGCGCAATCTGTTGCGCGAGGATGGCGTGATCTTCGTGTCATGTGATGACAATGAGGTGTACAACCTGCGGTGTTTAATGAACGAGGTTTTTGGTGAAGAAAATTTCGTCGCCGAATTTGTTTGGAAAGCGCGGCAGTTTACCGATGCCCGCGCGATAACAAATGTTTCGACCGATCACGAATACATCCTTGGCTATTCTCGTACGTCGGAATTTTCGTTGCGAGGCATTGAGCGCGATGAATCGAAGTTTTCCAATCCGGATAATGATTCTCGCGGCGCGTGGATGAGCCGAAGCATGCTCGGTCTAGCAACCAGAGATCAACGCCCCAATCTTCATTACGACATCGTGGAGCCAATTACCGGTAGGGTATTTCCTCCAAATCCCGCCACTGGTTGGAGGTACTCTGAGGAAAAAATGAAGGCCTTGATTGCAGACGGATGCGTCCTCTTCCCAGCGAAGGACGACGGCCGTCCCCGTGAAAAAAAGTTTCGGAAACACATGCAGTCGGAGTTCATATCTTTTCGCACAATTATCGATGGCGTCCATACGGCCGATGGGACTCAGGAGGTGCGAGAAACTTTCGGCGCCGAGGTGTTCTCCTTCCCAAAGCCGTCTGGGCTCATTGCGCGATTAGCCGACCAGGTACTTGGTGACCAAGACATTTTTTTGGACTTCTTCGCGGGTTCGGCGTCCAGTTTTGATGCAATAGCACGCTTGAACGCTCGAAATGGAATCGTCCGCAGATCAATTCTTGTGCAATTGCCTGAGCCAGTTGCCGCTGGAAGCGCAGCGGCCACGGCTGGATACGGAACGATCGCCAATATTGCTCGTGAACGGATAAAGCGCGTCATCCAGCGCACACAGAACTCAGCCGACCTTGTGACTACCGAAACAAAAAGCCTCGGTTTCAAGTCCTTCGTGCTCGCCCCCTCGAACTTCAAACAATGGCGCGGCGATGGCATCGACACGCCGGAACAACTGGCCGAGCAAATCAAACTGTTCGCCAAGACCGAGAAAGAAGGCGCCGAGATCGAAGCCATGTTCTATGAACTGCTGCTGAAATTTGGTCAGGAGCTGACGACGCCGGTGGAGGCGCTGGAGGTGGCGCGCGGCAAGGTGTTTGCCATTCACAGTCGCAAGATGCTTTTCGTGCTTGATTCGTTTTCCGACGCCATGATCCAGCCGCTGGTCGATATGAAGCCGCGCGAAATCATTGCCATCGACGGAGTGTTCCACGATTCAGATCCACTCAAGAGCAATCTCGACTTGCAGTGCCGTGATGCCGGCATCAAGTTCACCTGCATTTAGGAGCGGGCAATGACGTCAAACAATGATGAAAAAATTGAAGTCTCCAATAATGATGAGGCAGCGCCGCTGGAGGAACTGACTTCCGATAGCACTGGCAGTGGCTTGGAGGCAGAACCATTGGATGATGCCGGGGAAATTCGCGCCCCCTTCGACCCGAAGCTGATTGACGTCATCACCCACCAGCGAACAGTGGATTTACTCATGGCGCGTCTTGGGCACGGCGAGCTTAATCTTTCCCCAGACTTTCAGCGCCGGGCGAATCTATGGAGCGAGGCTCGAAAAAGCGGACTGATCGAGTCCATATTGTTACGTATTCCCATCCCATCCCTCTATGTTTCTGAAGATAAGGATGGGAACTACGAAGTGGTCGATGGGCTGCAACGCTTGTGTGCCATTGCCCACTTCGTGCGAGTCAGTGGGTTAAACAAAGCGTTAAACACTAAGCTCGCCCCCCTGCGACTTACAGGACTGCAATCCCTGAAGAATGAGCTGGATCACAAGGCTTTCGATGACCTGCCTCGTCCGTTGCATCGGCGCATCATGGAAACGGAGTTGACCTTGCATGTCATCCGCTTCGGGACTCCTGCCAATGTCAAGTTCAATATTTTTTCCCGCATCAACCAGGGCGGGCTACCCCTTAAAGCTCAGGAAATCCGCAATGCCATCTATACCGCCGGCAAGTGGCGTGAACACGTTCGCCGCATGGCGATAACCAAGGATTTTCTCTCCGCCACCGAAGGAAAAATTAAAGGCGAACGGCTAGAGGATCACGAATTAGTGCTTCGCTTTGCTGCTCTATTTTCCCTGCCTAGCGATGAGAAGCGACATCCCGATGAGAACCTGGAGGAGTTTTTGAATGAGTTTGTTGATAAACGCGCGGTGGGATGGAACGATCAAAAATGGCAGGAGACGGAAGCGGCGTTTGACCGTGCAATGAAGAGCGCGCCCCGTGTCTTTGGACGGATGGCCTTCCGCAAATATTCTAAGCCCAATGAGGCAAGACGCCCGATCAATCGCGGCCTATTTGAAACCGAAGCCGTCGCTCTTGCGCAGCGCCCTGATATTGAGATCAATGCCCTGGCGGAGCGTTCGGATCAAGTCATAGAAAAATTCGGCCAGAAGTTTTCCGGCGACAATGATTTTGCCAATGCTCTGCTTTACGCGACCGGCAAAGGTTGGGCATCCAACAAGCGGCTTGAGGTGATAAACGCGATTTTTGAGGAGGTGCTCCATGCTTGATCGTATTCACCTGTACAACTTCAAAGCAGCGCGAAGCCTGGATCTACCTTTAGCACCATTGACGATGCTGGCTGGCCTTAATGGCTCGGGCAAGAGCACGGTTTTGCAGAGCCTCGCGGCTATACGCCAGTCTTATCAGGTCGGGCAAGGTCATGGCATGCAGCTCGGTGGCCCCCTCGTCGCCCTCGGTCAGGGAATGGACGTTCTGAGTGAGGGCGCCAAAGACGAGACCATTACGGTGGCAGTCCTGGAGGGTGACACGGAGTATTGCTGGGTGTGCGAAGCACTACCTGAAGCGAATCAACTGAAGTTCATCGAGTCGCCATCGCCCCCTCATGGCTTTGCAGTCAACCCTCATTTTCAATATCTGCAAGCGGACCGCATTGTTCCTCGAACCCTCTATCCTCAAGCAGATCAGCAAGCGCGGCAAGACGGTCTGTTAGGTAGTCATGGGGAGTTCACTGCAGATTTTCTTGCCAGCAACAGAGATCAGTCTGTTTCGGAAAAACGTCGTTGCACGAAAGAGTGCGGCGCCTTGGATGACGCCATGTGGGCCAAGATCGCGCCGACGCCCCAATTGCTGGACCAAGTGGCCGGCTGGTTGCAGCAGATCAGCCCCGGTGCTCGCTTGCGGGCAGAGCTACTGAAAGGCACGGACGAGGTGATCCTTCAATTCCAGTATGTCGGACAGGCACGCGGTCTTGAGCCACGTTTTTACCGGCCAACCCATGTTGGATTTGGCCTTACCTACAGTCTGCCCATTCTGGTGGCCTGCCTGGCCGCACCGGCCGGCTCCTTGTTGCTAATCGAGAATCCTGAGGCCCATCTGCACCCGCAGGGGCAAGTAAAGATGGGCGAGTTGCTGGGGCTTTGCGCTTCCGATGGCGTACAAATTTTGGTTGAGACCCATAGCGACCATGTATTGAATGGCATCCGCCTTGCTGTCAAGAAAGGCGCATTGAAGGCCGATGATGTGAGGCTGTGCTACTTCACACGAGATGTGTCCAGCGGGGATTGTTATGTGGAATTGCCTTCCGTATTGCCCGACGGGCAACTAACCAACTGGCCGGATGGGTTTTTCGATCAGTGGGAAAAAAGCCTTGATGCGCTTCTGGACTGAGGTGCACTGTGAAATCGCTCGTGCTGTACTTCAATGAACTATCTGCGCCACCTGGGGGGATGCCGCCAGAATTGGAAGCAGATTGGAAAACATGGACGCTGGAGCTCTTTGCTTGTCTGCAGCAGGTCAGTCGACATCAACCCGATGTAACTATGGCGTTGCCGACAGGTCATTGGCATGAGCTGTGCGGTGCCAAGCCCCTTTCTGCTTGGGTAAGGGAATGGCTGGGAAGGACTGAGTATCAACGGTTGTTGCCAAGACTTCGCAATGTTTGCCCCATGGATAGCCTAGATACTGATGTTTATTTCAACAACCAGAAGGCCGTCGGTTTGAGCTTTTCTCATCTTGTTGGCAGTTGGGCTTTTAGTTTTCCGGTAGCCAATTCCGACTGGCTTTCTTCTTCGATTACCGCTTCGGCATGTCGTTTGGAGGGTGAAGACATTGCCGAGCAAGCGTGCGAAATCCAACATGTTGCCAATTGCGCCCATGCAACCCGTTGGCAGCAGAATTTGGTTGATTGGGGTAGAGGTTTGACCGAAGGGAACACAATCGGCGAATTGGCGAACTACCCTATACAGATGTACCCGCTAGATCATGGGTACCCGCATGTCCATCTGGTTGATCCCCAACGGCTAACTCCCACAGGACGGCCTAAAACGCTTGCTAAGTACCGGATTGATCGTTTCGAGCGCATGGAAGGGCCACCATCTTGGGATAATGACATGCGTTCTTGGATCGAGCGGCACACGAAACTATTGTTGAGTTCCTGGGGGCGTTGTCAGCGCGGCCAACACCCCTATCGAATTATGGGGGATGGGTTGTGAAACTGCAATTCGATGCGAATCAGGACTATCAGCTCGAAGCCATACGTGCCGTCGTTGCGCTGTTCGACGGGCAGCCGGATTCCTCTCATGCGGCAGTGTCGCGGGAAGACGAGCTTTCCAGTTTGCAGCTCAATGAGTTAGGCGTGGCAAACCAGCGCGTCATCGATGATGAGCAATGGCTGAAAAACTTGCATGCCATACAAACCGCGCATGGCATTGCGCTGTCGCCCGCACTTGAAACGATGATGCTGGACGATGGCGCTTCGATTGGTGCTTGCCCCAACTTCACGGTCGAGATGGAAACCGGTACCGGCAAGACTTACGTTTATCTGCGCACGATCCATGAATTATCGATGACCTACGGGTTCAAGAAATTCGTGATCGTGGTGCCCTCGGTGGCGATCCGCGAGGGCGTGCTGAAAAGCCTGCAAATCACTCAGGACCACTTCAAGACGCTATACGATTATGAGCGTGTTGAGTTCAAGGTTTATGACTCGGCAAAAGTCAACGAGCTGAGAAATTTTGCGCTGTCCGATGCCATCCAGATCCTGGTCATCAACATCGATGCTTTTGCCAAGGATTCGACAGAGCCGAGCACTACTGCTGAAGCTAAGAAGGTCAAGAAGAGCAAAGGCAACGTCATCAACCAGTTACGGGAAACCGGGGTCAAACCCATCGAGTTTATTCAGTCAGCTCACCCTATTGTCATCTTGGACGAGCCGCAGAATCTGGAAACCGACATTCGCAAGCAGGCAATCGCGCGGCTCAACCCTATGTGCACGTTGCGCTATTCAGCGACCCACCGAAACGCCTACAACCTGATTTATTCGCTGGACCCGGTACGCGCCTACGAATTGGGACTGGTCAAGCAGATTGGTGTGGATTCAGTCATTGAGCTGAAGGATGCGAATCGAGCCTTTGTCGAAGTGGAAAGCTTCAAGACCGGTGCGCGAAGCGTCAAGGCCAAGCTCTCGATCTGGCGCAACCAATCGAGCGGGCCAGAAAAAGCCAGCGTGAGCGTGAAGAACGGCGACGACCTGTTTGCGCTTTCAAACCAGCGCGAGATTTATCGCGATGGTTTCATCGTCAATGAAATCGACGCGGGGGAAGGTTTCATCACCTTTGCCAACGACGTGAAGGTGCGGGCCGGGAGTCCGCACGGCGCATTGACGGATGCCATCCTGCGTTTGCAGATCGAGGCAACGGTGCGCCGCCACTTTGAGAAAGCACAGAAACTGCACCCGATGGGAATCAAGGTGCTGTCGGTGTTTTTTATCGACCGCGTGGTCAACTATCGTGCTTACGCCGAGGACGGCACGGCGACCAAGGGCAAGTTCGGCGAATGGTTTGAAGAAATCTATGAGCAGTACCGCGCCAAAGCCGAATACATCGGCCTGATGCCACATGATGGCGCGAAAGTTCACAACGGCTATTTTTCTCAGGACAAGCGGGCGGTGTCGCCTTTCGAGACGCTGACCGGAAAAACTAACGCCGATGCCGAAGCCAGCACCTTCGAACTCATCATGCGCGACAAGGAACGCCTGCTGGACCTAACTGAACCGCTGGCATTCATTTTCAGTCACTCCGCGCTGCGCGAGGGTTGGGATAACCCCAACGTATTCCAGATTTGCACGCTCGCCGAAAGCAGCTCTGAAATCAAGAAACGGCAGGAGATCGGGCGCGGTTTGCGTCTGTGCGTCAAAGGCGTGGGCGATGAATTTGTGCGGGTGAATGACCGCGCGATCAACCGCCTGACCGTGATTGCAAACGAGAGCTACGAGGACTTCGCCAACCAGTTACAGACCGAAATGCTTGATGCCGGCGTCAAGTTCAAGCGCGACATGGTTCAAAACGAACGCAACAAAGTGACCGTGCGACTGCGCAAAGGCTACGACACGGACAGCCAGTTTTTGGAGCTTTGGGAAAGGATTCGGGCACGCACTCGTTACCGAGTCGAATACAAGACAAGCGAGTTGATCGCAAAGGCGGCGAGCCGTGTTAAAACGAAGTTGCCCGCCATCGAGCGCCCCAAGATGGCACTGACTCGCGCTGAAATTGCGATTGGTGCAACCGGCGTATCCGGCACGCAAACGGGCTTCCGCACACAGACGGTGGAGGCAAAGTACGTGATGCCGGATTTTGTCGGCCAAGTGCAGAACAAAACAGGGCTGGCGAAGTCCACCGTGGCGCGCATTCTGCTGGATTCCGGGCGATTGGCGGATGCCGTCAATAATCCGCAGGCGTTTGTGGATCAGGTGTCGGAACTGGTCAATGCCGAGAAGCGGGAGTTTCTGGTCTACGGCGACAATTCCGAAGGCAGCGGGGTGAAATACCTCAAGCTGGAAAATGCTTTCTACGAAATGCGCCGGTTTGAAGCTGACGACTTGATGGAGGTTTTCGCGTCCAATGTCTGTGCCGTGGGCAAGCAGGATAAAACGCTGTTCTCGCACATCGTCATCGACTCGAATTCCAGCCCCGAACGCTTGTTTGCTCAAGCCTGCGAGGACAACGACGACGTTTTGTTCTACATCAAGCTGCCGCGCTGGTTTCAGATCGAAACGCCCGTCGGCCCGTACAACCCCGACTGGGCGGTGGCCTACAAGAACGACAAGGTGTTGTACTTCGTGGCTGAAACCAAGAAGACCGGCAACACCGGCCATGTGCAACTCGGGCTGCTGCGGCCGATTGAGGATTTGCGCATCGAATGCGGCAAGCGCCATTTCAAGAACTTCGAGGAAGTACGGTTTCGAGTCGTCAGTTCTCTCGAAGAGTTGGTCAGCTGACCCATCGGAATTACAGGTCAACAACTTCCATAAAAATCGAGGCGCTGCCGCTTTGGGTGGGAGGTGCGGCAGCTGACGTATGGATTGCGGACGAAGATGGGCCTGATCGCCAGTTTCCGCTCAGGCGGAAAACCAGAAGCTCACAGCCACGTTGGTGAAGGTCTCTTCTGGGTCGATACCACCAGTTGGATAACCGCGGACCGGCCGTTCGACGGCGCTGAGCGCCGTGCGGCGGCTTTCCGCAACACTGCCGCCATTCAGTGTCTCGAACGGTCGCTGTACTTCGTCACTTGCCCTTCAGTCCGGCGCGGCACGAAGATCTGCATCAGGTCGGGAGCAATCGTTCACGGAAACCGATCGCGCACACGCGTTGGCGCCGATTTCCAATCTCGCTGATCGTCGCCCGATTCGGCGCAATCCCGGCGGTGGTGCAGCCCGGCAGGACGGACGATTGCGGTGCGTAATGCCTCGTCGCGGTGCCGTGATGCGCGATCACCGTGCGATCACGGAGCGGCTGGCGCGTCGGGCACGTTCATGTGCTGCCGGGCGCGCTGCTTCGCGGCGACGTAGGCGGCGTGAGGAATGTGGAGCAGGTCGCCGAGCTTGCGCATCAGGTGGTTTTCGTGATGACTGATGTGGCCGTCGGCGAGCGCGACCTGCCACAGCAATTCGACGATGCGTAATTTTTGTTCGGCGCTGAAACCCTTGTTGATCTTCGAGGTGAAATGATGGAAATCGGTCGCTTCGCGGGCGTGTGTTTCGGCCAGTTCAAACAGGCGCTCGAGTTCGTCGTCGGCGAGGGCGAACTTGTCGCGCAGGGCCGCGAGCACGGTGCGCCGTTCCTGCGCGCCGATCTTCGCGTCGCTGCGCATCACCTCGACGAGCAGCACCGCGGTCGCCAGTTGCAGCGCGTGCTGGCCGGCCGGTTCATCGGTGGGGGGAGGGGCATCGAACAGCGAACGAAACAGGTCGTTGAGGGTACGAAGCATCGGGGGTTCTCCGGGGGCGGCGGCGTTCGCGAGCGGTGGATTGCGAGTTGCTGTAGGGACACCGCATCGAACCGAAGGTGCCGCGGCGTCCGCCGGGGGCGTGGGGCCAGCCGGGTCCCGACGGGAGCAGGGCGCCGGTTTCCGGCGCCTTGAAAACATCGCATGGCGGGTTCGCGAGCTTACCCGCTGCTGGCTATTCGCACAGGAGTTTCATCGGCCTTCAATGGCCAGCGCTTGATATCAACTAAGCTTACCAATATTATCTTGCGACGATAACATTGGTAAGGTTGGTATAACCGTGGATCCTGTACGTAACCCATACGCCCCAGGAGCCGGCTCTCCGCCGCCAGAGCTGGCTGGCCGAGACGAGTTGCGCCGCATCGTGCGAATCGCGCTGCAGCGGATCCGGATCGGCAATCCGGCCAAGAGTGTCCTCTTGGTGGGGCTTCGGGGAGTCGGTAAAACCGTACTCCTCGAACGGATGCGTATCGATACCGAAGCCGACGGAATGCAGACCGTCCGCATGGAAGCCCCTGAGGGGCGATCATTGCCGGCGCTCCTGGCCCCTCAGTTACGAGTCGCGCTGTTGCGTCTGAGCCGAGTCGAAGCAGCAAAGGACGTGGCGAAGCGAGGGCTCAGCGCCCTGGCGGGTTTTGCCAAGGCTTTGCGGATCACATACCACGACATCGAAGTCGGCATCGATTACGAACCCGAACCCGGACTTGCCGATAACGGCGATCTGGAAACCGATCTGGCTACCCTTCTGGAACAGGTCGGGATCGCTGCGAAAGAGGCCGGCACGGCAGTGGTAATGTTCATCGATGAACTTCAGTACATCAACGAAGCGCAATTTGCGGCATTGATTTCTGCGCTGCATCGGTGTGCCCAGCTGCGCTTGCCGGTCATGCTCGTCGGCGCGGGTCTCCCTCAGTTACGGGAACGGGCCGGCAGTGCCAAATCCTATGCCGAGCGGCTCTTCGATTACCCGGAGGTCGGCCCCCTTGCCAGCGCTGATGCACGCAAAGCCCTGGAAGCGCCAGCCGAGGCGCTGGGCGTCAAGTTCGACGACGACGCGGTCAAGGCGATCATTGCTCATACGCGGGGCTATCCCTACTTTCTTCAGGAATGGGGGAAGCACGCTTGGGATTTGGCCGATGCCAGCCCGATTACGCTGTCCAATGTAGAGCGAGCCAGCACTGTCGCGATCGCTGCCCTTGATGAAAGCTTCTTCCGGGTGCGATTCGACCGCATGACCCCCCTGGAGCGCCGTTACCTCAGAGCGATGGCCGAACTGGGGCCCGGGCCACACCGCTCCGGCGATATTGCCGCCGTCCTTGGCCGGGAGGTTTCGGCCCTTGCCCCCACACGAGGGAAGATCATCAACAAGGGTATGGTGTGGAGCCCATCGCATGGAGATACGGCCTTCACCGTCCCGCTCTTTGATGAGTTCATGAAGCGGATCATGCCGGGGGACTCGTGGCGGAACGAATCGGCATAACCTGCTTCCTGCGATCACGGCCGCTCACCACGACGTTTCGCGCTCCGCGGTCGCCGAGATCCTGTGCAGCGACAGGTCGGCGCCGGCGAATTCCTGTTCGGGGTCGAGCCGTAGCCCCATCGTCGCCTTGATCGCGCCGTAGACCACCGTGCCGCCGGCGAGCGCCACGACGATGCCGGCGAGCGTTCCGATCGTCTGCGCCGCTAAGCTGACGCCGCCGAGGCCGCCGAGCGCGGTCGAGCCGAAGATTCCGGCCGCGATGCCGCCCCACGCGCCGCACAGGCCGTGCAGCGGCCACACGCCGAGCACGTCGTCGATTTTCCAGCGGTTCTGCGCGACCGTGAACAGGAACACGAACAGGCCGCCGGCGACCGCACCGACCACCAGCGCACCGCCGGGGTGCATCAGGTCCGAGCCGGCGCACACCGCGACCAGTCCCGCGAGCGGGCCGTTATGCACGAAGCCCGGGTCGTTGCGCCCGGCGGCGAGCGCGGCGAGCGTGCCGCCGACCATCGCCATCAACGAATTGATCGCGACGAGCCCATTGACGGCGTCGAGCCGCTGCGCGCTCATCACGTTGAAGCCGAACCAGCCGACGGTCAGGATCCACGCCCCGAGCGCGAGGAACGGGATGCTCGACGGCGGATGCGCGGAGATCGCGCCGTTCTTGTGGTAGCGCCCGCGGCGCGCGCCGAGCAGCAGCACGGCGGGCAGCGCGATCCAGCCACCGAAGGCATGCACGACGACGCTGCCGGCGAAGTCGTGGAACTTCGCGCCGAACGCGGCTTCGAGCCAGCTCTGGAAACCGAAGTTGCCGTTCCAGACGACGCCTTCGAAGAACGGGTAGAGAAAGCCGACGATCACGAATGTCGCGATCAGCTGCGGCCCGAAGCGCGCGCGCTCCGCGATGCCGCCGGAGATGATCGCGGGAATGGCCGCGGCGAAAGTGAGCAGGAAGAAGAACTTGACCAGTTCATAGCCCGAGCCGGCGACGAGGCGGTCGGCACCGACGAAAAAATCGCTGCCGTAGGCGATCGAGTAGCCGACGACGAAATACGCGATCGAGGACATCGCGAAATCGCTGATGATCTTCACCAGCGCGTTCACCTGGTTCTTCTTGCGCACCGTGCCGACTTCGAGGAAGGCGAATCCCGCGTGCATCGCGAGCACCATGATGGCGCCGAGCAATACAAAGAGGACGTCGGCCGAGGTCTTGAACTGCTCCATGAACGGACTCCACTGGCAAATCCGATCAACTAAGCAAAAACCGAACCGAAAAAATTAAACGTTTTGTTTCAATATCCTGGGAATATCCAGCGCTGCGGCGCACCACCGGAATCCCGGTCGTGGTGCATGTCGGCAAGCCGGATGCACAATCACGGTGCGGCACGCCTCGTCGCAGTGCCTCGAAAATACGGCGGGCGGGCCGGCGGCACATGTTCCAACAGGGCAGACAATGAAAAAAAATCTCGAACTCAAACTGGCGGCCGGAATCCTCGTGCTGCTGTCACTGATCTGGGGCTACAACTGGGTCGTCATGAAGAACGTCATGCGTTATGCCGATCCGTTCGATTTTTCGGCGATCCGCACACTGTTCGGGGCGCTCGCGCTGTTCGCGGTGCTCGCGCTGCGGCGTCAGCCGCTGCGCCCGGTCGCCCTCGGCCCGACGCTGCTGCTCGGCCTGCTGCAGACCACCGCCTTCACGGCGCTGATCCAGTGGGCGCTCGTCAGCGGCGGTGCCGGCAAGACGGCAGTGCTCGTCTATGCGATGCCGTTCTGGCTGCTGCCGATGGCGTGGGTGTTTCTCGGCGAACGGGTGCGCGGCCTGCAGTGGGTCGCCGTCGCGCTGGCGCTGGTCGGGCTCGTCTTCATCCTCGACCCGTCCAAACCGCAGGGCGATCTCTTCAGCACGACGCTGGCGCTGCTCGGCAGCGTCGCTTGGGCGGCGAGCGCGATCGTGCTCAAGCGGCTGCGTGCCCGCGTGAGCGTCGACCTGCTGTCGCTGACCGCGTGGCAGATGCTGCTGGGCTCGCTGGTGCTGTGTGTCATCGCATGGTGGCTGCCGTCCGAGCCACCGCGCCTGACGCCATATTTCATCGCCGCGCTGATCTACAACGGCCTGCTGGCGACGGGGCTCGCGTGGCTGATGTGGGTGTTCATCCTCGACCGCATGCCCGCCGGCCTTGCCGGCCTGTCGTCGCTCGCGATTCCGGCCGTCGGCGTGCTGAGCGGCTGGCTCGAACTCGGCGAGCGCCCGAGCGGACCCGAATCCTTCGGCATGCTGTGCATCGCCGTCGCGCTCGGCCTGATCAGCGCCATCGCGCTGCGCGGCAGGCAGCTGCAGGCCCGCGCCGCTAGCGCAGGTTCTCGGAGTTGAACAGCACCACCTGGTCGGCGACGAAGCTCACCTGCACATGCCGCTTCTCGTCGCCCCACGTGCAGCTTTTCACCGTCATCACGTCGCTGCACTGGTTCGGTGCGCCGAGCAGCTGCTTGACCTCCTCGTACGTCATCCCGACCTTGATCTTGTCGTAGTTTTCGACGGTGACCTTGCTGCAGGCGGCCGCGACGAGGCCGAGCGCGGCAGCGCAGAGCAGGCGGGTGAAGATTTTCATCGGCAGATCTCCGGGTGACGGGAACGGGTCGGTCGTATCGCTAGCGGTGTAACACAAGCTTCATTCGATCGTCACGGATTTTTCGCCCGCCCCGCCTAGCCTTCGGGCTCATGAAAGCCATCGATTTCGTGACCGAAGAATGCGGCCAGCGGCCGTCGAGCCTGCGCGTGGCGCTGGTGACCGAAACCTGGTCGCCCGAGGTCAATGGCGTGGCGATGACGCTCGGCAGGATCGTCGAAGGCCTGATCGCGCGCGGCCACCACGTCCAGCTCGTGCGGCCGCGCCAGGCCGTGGCGGAGCATGCCGCCGATAGCCCCGGACTTGAGCAAGTGCTCGCGCGCGGCATGGCGATTCCGAGCTACGAGGGACTGCGCTTCGGGCTGCCGGCCAAAGCACGGCTTGCCGGAATGTGGTTCCGCCAGCGGCCCGACGTCGTGCATGTCGCCACCGAAGGACCGCTCGGCTGGTCGGCGGTATCGGCCGCGGCCAAGCTCGGCATCCCGACGACATCGGATTTCCACACCAACTTCGATCATTACGCCGAACACTACGGCGTGGGCTGGATGAAGCAGCCGCTGTCCGCGTACCTCAAGCGGCTGCACAACCGCACCGCAGTCACCTTCGTGCCGACGCGCGCCATGGCGCGAGATCTGGCGGAGCGCGGCTATCGCAACCTGGATGTCATAGCACGCGGAGTCGATACACAGCGCTTTCATCCCGCCCGGCGCGACGCCGCGCTGCGCCGCTCGTGGCGTGTCGGCGATGGCGGGCTGGCGGTCATCAGCGTCGGGCGGCTCGCGCCGGAGAAGAACCTGCCGCTCGTGCTCGAAGCCTTCGAGGCGATCCGTCGCGGCCGACCGGATGCGCGGCTCGTCATCGTCGGCGACGGACCGTCGCGCCGGGCATTGCAGGAAAACCATCCCGAACATCATTTCGCCGGAATACGGCTCGGCGACGATCTGGCGGCGCATTACGCATCGGCCGACCTGTTCCTCTTTCCGAGCCTGTCGGAGACCTACGGCAACGTGACGCTCGAAGCGATGGCGAGCGGTCTGTGCGTGGTCGCATACGACTGCGCCGCCGCGTCCGAGGTCATCGGCGACGGGCGGGACGGCCTGCTCGCCCGACCGGGCGACGCCGCGGGATTCGTCGCGCAATCGGCGCGGGCTGCGCGCGATGACGCGCTGCGCATGCGGCTCGCCGCGAATGCGCGCGTTCGCAGCGCATCGCTTGACTGGGAGCGCATCCATGACCGCTTTGCGGATGCGCTGCGGCAGGTCGTCGACCATGCACGCGCCGGCGGCCGCGAGCTGCCGCCGTCCGCAGCCCCGGTGCGGTAGCGATGCCTGCGGTGCGCTCGGTGTTCATCTCCGACGTCCACCTCGGCACCCGCGCGTGCCAGGCCGAGCGTCTGTTGGAGTTCCTGCGCGAATACCCGTCGGAGCATCTGTATCTGGTCGGCGACATCGTCGATTTCTGGGCGATGAGTCGCAGCATCCAGTGGTCGGCCGCGCAGAACACGGTGGTGCAGAAAGTGCTGCGCCGCGCGCGCCACGGCTGCCGCGTGCTGTTCATTCCCGGCAACCACGACGAAGCGCTGCGCCAGCACATCGGCACGGCCTTCGGCGACATCCGGGTCGAAAGCGAATGGGTGCATGAAGCCGCCGACGGGCGCCGCTACTGGCTCGTCCACGGCGACGAATACGATCAGGTCACGCGGCACCATCGCTGGCTCGCGGTGCTCGGCGACGTCGGCTACAACGCGCTCGTGCGGATCAACCACTGGCTGTCGTGGCTGCGCCGCGTGCTGCACATTCCCGGTTACTGGTCGCTTGCCGGCTACGCCAAGCAGAAGGTCAAGCGGGCGGTGAATTTCATATTCGACTTCGAATCGGCGATCGCGCATGCGACGCGCAAGAAGGGGCTCGACGGAGTGATCTGCGGCCACATTCACTGGGCCGCGGACCATGAGATCGAAGGGGTGCGCTACATGAACTGCGGCGACTGGGTCGATAGTTGCAGCGCGATCGTCGAGCATGCCGACGGGCGCATGGAAATCGTGCGCTGGGCGAGCCCGCAGATCCGGACGGAGACCGCCGCGTTCGCGGAAGAAGCCGCATGAAGCAGCGCGCGCGGTCGGGGTGCGGTCGGGCGCGGATGCGCCGGCGGTGTCGTCCGGGCGCGCGAAGCCATGCGCGACTGGCGATGGCGTCTCATGCCGCGGCTCCGGTCAGGGCTTCGACGCCGGCGCGGGCGACCTGCGCGTCCTCGCCGGCCTTGACGCCGGACACGCCGACCGCGCCGATCACGTTGGCGTCGATGACGATCGGCTCGCCGCCTTCGAGCGGCACGACCGGCATCGCCAGTGCGGCGTAGCGGCCGCTGTTGACCATGTCTTCGAAAACCTTGCTCGGCTTGCCGGTCATCACGCAGGTGCGGGCTTTTTCAGGGGCGACGACGGCGCTCATCAGCGGCGCGCCGTCCATGCGCTGCAGCCACAGCGGGTGGCCGCCGGCGTCGCACACCGCGATGCTCACCGCCCAGCCGTTCGCGACGGCCTCGGCTTCGGCTGCCGCGGCGATGCGTTTGACGTCGTCGAGCGTCAGTGCCTTGATATCCTTCATTGCCATCTCCTTCGTTTCGGGTGCCCGGGTCAGAGCACCAGGATTGCGCGGAAATCGTTGACGTTGGTCAGCGTCGGGCCGGTCACGAGCGCGTCGCCGAGCGCCTCGAAGAAGCCGTGAGCGTCATTGTCGTCGAGCCGGTCGCGCGGCGCGATGTCGAGCGACCGGGCGCGCGCCAGCGTGTCTGGCGAGACGAACGCGCCAGCGATCTCCTCCTGCCCGTCGACGCCGTCCGTGTCGCCGGCGAGCGCATGTACGCCGGGTTCGCCATCGAGCGCGAGCGCGAGCGCCAGCAGGAATTCGACATTGCGTCCGCCGCGACCGTTGCCGCGTACCGTCACCGTCGTCTCGCCGCCCGACAGCAGCACGCACGGCGGCGCGACCGGCTGGCCGTGGCGGCGCACCTGCCGCGCGATGCCCGCCATGACCTTGCCGACGTCGCGCGCTTCGCCTTCGATGCTGTCGCCGAGCAGCACGGGCGTGTAGCCGGCGCCCAGGGCGATGCTTGCCGCGGCCTGCAGCGCGATCTGCGGCGTCGCGACGAGCGTCGTCGAGACGCGCTCGAGCCGCGCGTCGCCCGGCTTGACCGTCTCGCCCGCGCCGCTTTCGAGCAGCTCGCGTGCCGCACCCGGCAGCTCGATGCGGTAGCGGCGCGCGATCCCGAGCGCGTCGGCGCAGGTCGTCGCATCGCCGACCGTCGGACCCGAGGCGATGTCCGCCGGATCGTCGCCCGGGACGTCCGAAATCAGCAGATTGACGATGCGCGCGGGATGGCAGGCGGCCGCGAGCCGTCCGCCCTTGATCGCCGAAAGGTGGCGGCGCACGCAGTTCATCTCTGCGATCGTCGCGCCGGACCTGAGCAGTGCGCGGCTGACCGCCTGCTTGTCGTCGAGGCTGAGGCCGTGCGCCGGCAGCGGCAGCAGCGCCGAGCCGCCGCCCGAGATCAGGCAGATCACGAGGTCGTCCGCGTCGAGGCCGTGCACGAGTTCGAGCATGCGCCGGGCGGCGGCGAGCCCCGCGCCGTCGGGCACCGGGTGCGCGGCTTCGACGATCTCGATGCGTTCGCACGGTACCGCATGGCCGTAAGCCGTGACGACGAGCCCCGACAGCTCGCCCGGCCAGTGGCGCTCGAGCGCCTGCGCCATCGCCGCCGACGCCTTGCCGGCGCCGATGACGATCGTGCGCCCCTGCGGCGGCGCCGGCAGGTGGGGCGGGACGCAGCGCTCGGGCTGGGCGGCAGCGACAGCGGCGGCGAACATGTTTCGCAGGACTTCGCGCGCAGTGCGGGGCATCGCGGCTTCCTTGCGCGTAAAGCTGGTTGTCGCCCTCATCGGTCTCAGGCGTTCAGCGCGCCCGCGCCAGCGCGTCGATCCAGCCGAGTCCGTCCATGGTGCCCGCGGCGGGGCGGTACTCGCAACCGATCCAGCCGTCGTAGCCGAGGCGGTCGATGTGGGCGAACAGCCAGGCGAAGTTGATCTCCCCGGTGCCGGGCTCGTTGCGTCCGGGGGTATCCGCGAGCTGCATGTGCGCGATCTTCGGCAGGTGGCGCGCGATCGTGTTGCCGAGTTCGCCTTCCATGCGCTGTGCGTGGTAGATGTCGTACTGGATGAAGAGGTTGTCCGAGCCGACCGCGTCGATGAGGGCGGCCGCCTGCGCGGTGCGGTTCAGATAGAAGCCCGGGATGTCCCAGGTGTTGATCGGCTCGATCAGCAGGCGGATGCCGGCCTCGCCGAGCTTGCCCGCGGCGAAGCGCAGGTTGGCGACGAAAGTCTCGCGCAGCGTGTCCGGATCGACCCCCGGCGGCGCGATCCCGGCGAGGCAGTTGAGCTGCGTGCAGCCGAGCGCCTGCGCGTACTCGATCGCGCACCCCACACCGTCCTGGAACTCGCCGATGCGGTCGGGGTGGCACGCGATGCCGCGCTCGCCGTGCTCCCAGTCGCCCGCGGGCAGGTTGTGCAGTACCTGCACGAGACCGGCGCGGTCGAGCCGCTCGGCGATCGCCTCCTTCGGCAGCGCATACGGGAACTGGAACTCGACGCCCCTGAAGCCGGCCTGCGCGGCCGCGTCGAAGCGCTCGAGGAAATCGAGTTCGTTGAACAGCATCGTCAGGTTCGCGGCAAATCTGGGCATTCGGATTTCTCCTTGTCGTTTCAGTCCGGCTGCGGGCGGCGGCGCGCCGGCGATAAAGTCTATTCCCCCGCGCGCCGGTTCGCGATCACGGGTTATGATCCGCGCGGTTTCACAGTTTCCGTCCATTCCTGTCCGCACAAGCGCCACGCAACCAGACGCTGAGCATGAAATTCTCCACACACCCCGTATGGCTGGTCGGCTTCCGACCTTTCTTCATCCTCGCCTGCCTGTCCGGCATCGTGTTTCCGCTGGCATGGGCGGCGATCTTCGCCGATCATGCGGCGCTGCCGTCGCAGCGCTTTTCCGGCGTGCAATGGCACGCGCACGAGATGTTCTTCGGCTTCGGCTGGGCGGTCATCGGCGGCTTTCTGCTCACGGCGTCGAAGAACTGGGTCCAGATCCGCGGCCATCACGGGCCGGCGCTGATGCTGCTGGTGGCGTTGTGGCTGTTCGAGCGGATCGGCATGCTCTTCGGCGCAGGCTGGCCGCCCGCGCTGTTCGCGCTGTCCAATGTCGCGTTCCTCGCCGCGATCGTCGCGATGCTGATGTGGACGCTCGTCCGCCACCGCGCGACGGACAGCTTTCGCGACAACTACTTCTTCCTGCTGATCCTGCCCGCTTTCCTGCTCGCGAAGTACCTGATCCTGAGTCCGGAACACTTCCGCGCCGGCTGGCTGATGGCGCTCGGGCTGTTCCGCGTCGCGTTCCTCGTGATGATGGAGCGCACGCTGACGCAGTTCATGAAAGGCATCTTCCAGGTCGAGCTGTTGCGCCATCCGCTGCTCGACACCGCAATCAAGCTGCTCGCGGTGTCGCTCGCGCTCGCCGGCCTGATGCCGCCGTCGCTGGCGGCGACGATCTCGTGCGTGCTGGCGCTGCTCCTGGCGATCCGCTTCGTGTTCTGGAAGCCGCAACTCGGGCTGCGCCGGCTCGACCTCGCGGTCATGTATCTCGGCTATCTCGCGATCATTGCGCAGCTGCTGCTCGCCGCACTCGACACCTGGGCCCCGCCGGCCTGGACCGGGGCGCTGGCGCTGCACGTGTTCACTTTCGGCACGATGGGGCTGGTCGTCCCGGCGATGCTGGTGCGTATCTCGAAAGGCCACACCGGACGCAAGGTGGTGTTCGAGCCGGCCGACAGGTTCGCGCTGTGGATCATGCTCGCGGGCTTCGTGCTGCGCATCGTGCTGACGCAGCTCGACCCCGGTCGCTACGTGCTGTGGATCGACCTGTCCGCGCTGTGCTGGGCGGCCTGCTTCGGCCTTCTCGCGTGGCGCTACACGCCTTTCCTGCTGCAGGCGCGGATCGACGGCAAGGAACACTGAGCGGTGCCGGCGTGCAACGTTACCGGTTCGTTATAGTCGACGGGTTTTCCTTCCAGCCGAGGGCAGCTCCATGACTCTCTTACGCGACAAGTTTTTCATCGATGGCCGCTGGGTCGCTGCACAAGGCCGCGGCTTCATCGACGTCATCGACCCGAGCGACGCGTCGGTCTACGCCCGTATTCCCGAAGGCGTGCCGGCGGACGCCGAAGCCGCGATCGCCGCGGCGCGCGGCGCGTTCGACTCGTGGTCGCGCACGTCCCCGGCGGAACGCGCGCAATACCTCGAGCGCATCGCCACGGGCTTCCAGGCGCGCAGCGACGAGCTCGCGCTGGCGATCGCGCACGAAGTCGGCATGCCGCTGAAAATGGCCTCGCGCATCCAGGTCGGCGGGCCGCTCGCGAGCTGGCAGCATTACGCGAAGCTCGCGCGCGAGTTCGAATGGGAAGCGCGCGTCGGCAATTCGCTCGTCGTGCGCGAGCCGGTCGGCGTGGTCGGCGCGATCACGCCGTGGAACTTCCCGCTCAACCAGATCACGCTGAAAGTCGCGCCGGCGCTCGCCGCGGGCTGCACGGTCGTGCTCAAGCCGTCCGAAGTCGCGCCGATCAACGCGTTCATTCTCGCCGAGATCATCGAGGCAGCGGGGCTACCGGCCGGCGTCTTCAACCTCATCACCGGTTACGGCCCGGTCGTCGGCGAAGTGCTCGCATCGGACCCGCGCGTCGACATGGTGTCCTTCACCGGGTCGACGCGCGCCGGGCGACGGGTCGCCGAGCTTGCCGCGGCGACGGTGAAAAAGGTCGCGCTCGAACTCGGCGGCAAGTCGGCGGCGATCGTGCTCGACGACGCGGATCTCGCCGCGGCAGTCAAGGGCACTGTGTCGAACTGCCTGCTGAATTCCGGGCAAACCTGCTCGGCGCATACGCGCCTGCTCGTGCCGCGCGCGAAGCTCGCCGAGGCGGCGACGCTCGCCGCGGCCACCGCGTCGTCGTTCAAGGTCGGCCCGGCGCTCGCCGAAGGCAGCCGCCTGGGCCCCCTGGTGTCGCAGGCGCAGCGCGACCGCGTCGTCGACTACATCCGCCGCGGCCTCGACGAAGGTGCGCGGCTCGCGTGTGGTGGCGTCGACGCGGCGCTCGGCGGGGACGGCTTCTTCGTCGCGCCGACGGTGCTCGTCGTCGAGGACCCGAAGGCGAGCGTCGCGCAGGAGGAGATCTTCGGCCCGGTGCTCGTGATCCTGCCGCACGACGGCGACGAGGACGCGGTTCGCATCGCGAACGATTCGATCTACGGGCTCGCCGGCAGCGTGTGGGCCGGCACCGACGAACATGCGCTCGCGGTCGCACGCCGCATCCGCACCGGCCAGGTCGATGTCAATGGCGCGCCGTGGAACCCGCTCGCGCCGTTCGGCGGCTACCGCCAGTCGGGACTCGGGCGCGAGAACGGCGTGTACGGGCTCGAGGAATTCCTCGAGTACAAGGCGATCCAGCTGCGGCCCGCGCGCTGAGCGGATCGTCGCAGCGCCGCTGCAGGAGCGGGCGCGTGCGCAGGGGCGAGTCGCGCAGACTGTATGGCGGCGCCTGATGCTCGCCGTGGGCGGCGACCGATGCGGGGCAGGTGTCAAATATTCCGACAGCGGCGGGATTCTCGTTGTAAGCCATCCAGACGGCTGGAACGGCCGCCAGGGCAGGTCCTGCAGGCGGATCCTGCGTACTGCAGGCAGGGCGGCGTGCCATACCGGCTTTGGGACGGCGCCGTGTCGCCGAAAGCCGCGGCGAGCCGCTCGACCGTGGTGTCGACGTCCCCGAAATGGGAGCGATCGGGTCAGATGACCCGGTTTTCCCGCATGAGCGGGCGCACCGGCATCGTTTTCACGCACCTCGCGGCCTCCGATCGATCCAAGAGCTCGGCCCGGAAATTGCATATTGAAGGTTGAGCGGACGGAACGTTCCGCGACCCCGACGGAGGCTATCATGGGCAACGATAACGAGGTGTTCGTCGCACGCCAGCCGATTCTGGATCGGCAACGCACTGTGGTCGCGTACGAGCTGCTGTTTCGCGACGACGGCTCCGGCGAAGCGAGGATCGGCGACGGGGCGCGGGCAACCGCCCAGGTGATCGCGCGTGTTTTCGGGCAGCTCGGCCTGCGCAGCGTCGTCGGAGGCTGTAGCGGCTTCGTCAACCTCGACACCGAAACCTTGTTGAGCCGCGACTTCGAGCGCCTGCCCAAGCAAGGGGTCGTCCTCGAGTTGCTCGAGACGATCGAGGTCGACGACGCCGTCGTGCATCGCTGCGCCGAACTGAAGCACTTGGGTTACCGGCTTGCGCTCGATGATTTTTGTGCGATTGCGCCCGCTTACGAGCCGCTCCTCGCGCTCGTGGACATCGTCAAGATCGACGTGTTGCAGCTCGACCCGCGCGCGCTGGAACTGCTGGTTCAGCGACTGAGGCTCTACCCGCCGCGACTGCTCGCCGAGAAGGTCGATACGCTCGAGCGGGCGCGGCGGTGCCTCGCGCTCGGCTTCGATCTCTACCAAGGCTTCTTCTTCGGTCGCCCGACGGCGCTCGCGAGCGCCTGACCCGCGGGGAGGGGCATGTTCGCGGCGCCCGCTTCGGCGGAGCGGGGGGTATCGCGCCGGTCTCATCCGCAATGCGACGACAAGGAGCATCGAGCAGCGCCTGCACGCGGGCGGTAATCGATTGTTGCGGCGCCGTCGCATCTGGGGGGCGAGTCGACAATAATGGGTATGTACAGCCCATTCAGCTTCGCGCCCGCTGCGGCAGGTCGATCATGAGCTCGGATTTCCTCCGCAAAATGAGACACGGGAGCATCGAAAAGCGCAATCCCGACCCGTTGTATGCGGAGCAGGTAAGGCTGCTCTATGAAAATGCGCCTCTCGCTTATACCGTAACGCTGATCAACGGAGCGATCCTCGGTTATATCCAGCTTGCGTTTATTCCCATTGCCGTCGTGCTTGCCTGGTATGGCTGCCTGTTGTTCGTCACAGCGTTCCGGGTCCTGGTTACATGGCGTTATGGCAGAGTCAAACGGAGCGCGGATGAAGCTCGTTTCTGGAACATTGTCTATTCGATCGGCGCGGCGGTAGCCGGCATTGTTTGGGGTGCGGCGGGCTGGGTGCTGTTTCCACTCGATTCGATCGCGCATCAGGTATTCGTTGCTTTTGTTCTAGCCGGCATGGCCGCGGGGGGCGTCAGCGTACTGGCGCCACGAATGGAAGCCTGCCTGGCGTTCCTGTTGCCTGCCCTGTTGCCGCTTGCCATTCAATATCTGACACTGCGCACGCCGTTGCAGACGGCGATGGGCGTCATGACATTGATTTTCCTCGCAGCCATGTCGTTTTCTGCCTGGAATTTCCACCGCGTGATTCGCACCTCGTTGCATCTCCGGTTCGACAAACAGGAACTGGAAGCGGAAGTCACGCGACGCCAGCGCGCCGAAGAACGGCTTTTCCAGGAAAAGGACAGGCTGCAGACCACCGTGAGTTCCATCGGCGAAGGCGTCGCCTTGATCGATGCCGACGGTCGCATCGAATACATCAATCCTGCCGCGGAACAACTTTTCGGCCAGCGTTGCGAGCATGTCCTGCACCGTCCGCCGAATGAAATGTTCGAATGTTTCGACGATCAAGGCGAGCGCATTGCCACCGCGCTGGAAGACAGCCTGCATTCGGCCACGCCGCAAAGGAAGCAATATGTCTTGTATGGAAAGGACAAAGCGAAGTACGTCGTTGAAGAACTGGCCACGCCGCTACTTGACCGCCTTGGCAAACTGGTGGGCGCCGTCTCGGTGTTTCGTGACGTGACGGAGGCGCAGAAATTTACCGAACAGCTGATACACGCCGCCGATCACGACGTGCTTACCGGACTACCAAACCGCAACTTGTTAACGGACAGGACCAAGCAGGCGATCGCGCGGGCGCACCGCAAACATGAAAGCTTTGCGCTGCTCTTCGTGGACCTGGACCAGTTCAAGGCGGTCAACGACACGATGGGACACGCCTGCGGCGACGCGCTATTGATTGATGTCGCAAAGCGTCTTACCGACTGCGTGCGCGCGGAAGACATGGTCGCCAGGCTGGGCGGGGACGAATTCGTGGTCCTGCTCGATGGCCCGACGCACCGCAGGCACGTTGAAGCCGTCGCCAACAAGATTCTGCACACCTTGCGCGAGCCTTTCCAACTCGGGGCCGGGTCCGCCACGATCTCCGGCAGCGTCGGCTGCAGCCTGTATCCCCACGACGGCCGGGACGTGGATAGCCTGCTCGGCCGCGCCGATGCGGCGATGTACCGCGCCAAGCAGATGGGGCGAAATCAGAAAGCTTAAAAGGGATCGTTAGAAAGGGGTCGTCCCGGAAAATGGCGCGGCGACGAGATCCGCAACCAGGCCCGGGGTCGTCACGGGCCGGCTCGTGCCGGTCTTCCGTCTCGGCTGATCGGCTGTCCGGGCCCGGTCATGAGCGCCAGGCATGGGCAGTTCGGCTACGGTGCCAACCCCACCGAGCGCATCGCGACGCGCAGTACCGCCGCGACGGCCGCGACCGCGGCGACGCTGGCGGCCCAGATCAGCACGAGCCACGCGATGCGCCTGAGCCATCCGTGCGCCGGCGTCGCGGTCCGCCGCATATCCACCGGCTCGCGCATCAGTGGTAGCCCTGCGTTTCGTCCACCTTGCCGCGGAACACGTAATAACCCCATGCGGTGTACATCAGGATCAGCGGGATGATCAGCAGCGCGCCGACGAGCGTGAACCCCATGCTCTGCGGCGGGGCGGCGGCCTCCCAGATCGTGATCCCGGGCGGGACGATGTTCGGCCACAGGCTGATGCCGAGCCCGGTGTAGCCGAGGAACACGAGAAACAGCGTCAGCACGAAAGGCGCGACGTCGGGCGCGCGGCGCAGCCGCTGCAGCAGCTGCCACGCCGTCAGCACGATGAGGATCGGCACCGGAGCGAACCACAGCAGGTTCGGCCACGTGAACCAGCGCTGCGCGATGTCCTCGCGGGCGAGCGGCGTCCACACGCTGATCGCGACGATCACGGCCAGCAGCAGCCACGTCAGCGGACGCGCGATGGCGATCATCCGCGCCTGCAGCGCCCCCTGCGTCTTGACGATCAGCCACGTGCTGCCGAGCAGCGTATAGGTCACGACGAGGCCGGCGCCGACGAAGAGCGGGAATGGCGCGAGCCAGTCGAACGCGCCGCCGGCGTACGCGCGATCGACGACCTCGATGCCCTGGATGTAGCCGCCGAGCGTGACGCCCTGGAAGAAGGTCGCCGCGAGCGAGCCGCCAATGAACGCCTTGTCCCACAGGTGGCGGTGCGCGTCGTCCGCCTTGAAGCGGAATTCGAACGCGACGCCGCGAAAGATCAGGCCGAGCAGCATCAGGATCAGCGGCAGGTAGAACGCGCTCAACACCACCGCGTACGCGAGCGGGAACGCGGCGAGCAGCCCGGCGCCGCCGAGCACGAGCCAGGTCTCGTTGCCGTCCCACACCGGCGCGACGGTGTTCATCATCACGTCGCGGTCTGTGCGGTCGGCGAAGAACGGGTACAGCAGGCCGATGCCGAGGTCGAAACCGTCCATCACGACGTACATCATCACGCCGAACAGGATGATCACGGCCCACACCAGCGGAAGATCGATGCCCATGTCGTTCAGCCTCAGGTGCGCGCGGTGGCAGTGTCGTCGGCCGCATCCGGTGCTGCCGACAGCGGTCGTGCCGGAGTGCGCGGCCGGCCCGGCCCGCCGGGCACGGGCTCCGTCCCTTCGTGCGTCACCGGTCCGTGCCCGATGAGGCGCAGCAGGTATACGGTGCCAGCGCCGAAGACGACGAAATAGACGAGAACGAAGAGCGCGAGCGTCGTCGCGAGCTGCCCCGCGCCGTGCGACGACACGCCGTCGGCGGTGCGCATCACGTTGTACACGAGCCACGGCTGCCGGCCGACTTCGGTCGTGAACCAGCCGGCGAGCATCGCGACGAGGCCGGTTGGCCCCATCCACAGCGTGAATCGCAGCAGCGCGCGCGAGCGGAACAGCTCGCCGCGCCAGCGCGCCCACAGCGCCCACACGCCGAGCGCGATCATCAGGAATCCCAGCCCGACCATGATCCGGAACGACCAGAACACGATCGTCGAATTCGGCCGGTCCTCGCGCGGGAACTCCTTCAGCCCGGGGAATTGGCCATCCCATGAATGCGTGAGGATCAGGCTCGCGAGCCGCGGCACCCGGACCGCGAAGTGAGTCTCCTCGCGCTCCATGTCGGGCCAGCCGAACAGCGTCAGCGGCACGCCCTCGCCGGGCACGTTCTCCCAGTGCCCCTCCATCGCGGCGATCTTCGCCGGCTGGTGGTCGAGCGTGTTGAGGCCGTGGAAATCGCCGACCACCGCCTGCAGCGGCGCGACGAAGAGCAGCATCCACATCGCCATCGACAGCATCTTGCGGATCGCCGGCGTGTCGCGGCCGCGCAGCAGGTGCCAGGCGCCGGAGGCGCCGACGATCAGCGCAGTCGCGAGGAAAGCCGCAATGCCCATGTGGACGAGGCGATACGGAAACGACGGGTTCAGGATCACCGCGATCCAGTCCGTCGGCACGACGCGTCCGGCGACGATCTCGTAGCCCGCCGGTGTCTGCATCCAGCTGTTCGACGCGAGGATCCACGTCGCCGACAACAGCGTGCCGGCCGCGACCATCACCGTCGACAGGAAATGCAGGCCGGGGCCGACCCGCTTCCAGCCGAACAGCATGACGCCGAGAAAGCCGGCCTCGAGGAAGAACGCCGTCAGGACTTCGTAGGCCAGCAACGGTCCGGTCACGCCGCCGGCGAAATCGGAAAAGTAACTCCAGTTGGTGCCGAACTGGTACGCCATGACGACGCCGGAGACGACGCCCATGCCGAAGTTGACGGCGAAGATCTTCGACCAGAAATGGTACAGGTCGCGGAACACCTCCTGCCCGGTGCGCAGCCACTGGCCTTCGAGCACGACCAGGTAGCTGGCGAGCCCGATCGTGATCGCCGGAAACACGATATGAAACGAGATCGTGAAGCCGAACTGGATCCGGGCGAGAAGCAGCGCGTCGATGTCCCACATGGTCGAGCCCCTTCAGCTTGTCGTCGGTTGCAACGAGGACAGGACCGGGTTCGCGTTCTAGGTCCGTCGCTGCCGCCACGCGTCGATGCTGAATGCGCCGGGCCCGTGGACGCTCAGGACGAGGAAGCCGCCCGCGATCGCGAGGTTCTTCATGAACTGGATGACCTGCATCTGGTTCGAGAAGTCGGTATGGAAGATTGCCGCGGCGAGCAGGCAGAACACGCCCAGCCCGACGGCGGCGAGCCGCGTCAGCAGGCCGAACGCGATCGCGAGGCCGCCGCCGAGTTCGGCGAAAATCACCAGCGGCAACAGCGCGCCGCTCACGCCCATCGATTCCATGTACTGCTGGCTGCCGGCATAGCCTTTGATCTTCCCCCAGCCGCTGAGGATGAAGATCAGCGCCAGCAGGAGACGCCCGGCCAGAACGGTGAAATCCTTCATCACTTGTTCTCCTTCGTATCGTGGGTCGGGACCGTTCCTTATATTTAGACGACAAATCGGAGGCTCACCGGCCGGGATCGCTTCGGCCGGGGGTGGCGCGCCCCGCAGACCAGGGGCGGGGGAGGCAGCGAGACCCGGGCCTACGCCCAGCCGAGCGCGCCGGCCACGGCGCCGATGGCGATCAGCCAGATCGGCGCGAGGCGCGTGCGCAGCATCGCAACCACCGTCGCCGCGATCAGCACGATGCCACCGACGCGGTGGGCCGGCTCGCGCACGAAAGGCAGCGCGAGCACCCAGCCGGACGAGAACATCAGCCCGACGGTGACCGGCGCGAGTCCCGCAGTGAACGCGCGCACCGCCGGCGTGTCGCGGCGCCGGCTACCCCAGCGGCTGACGCCGAGCGACAGCAGCGTCGACGGCAGCAGGATGCCGACCAGCGCGGCGGCGGCTCCGGGCAGACCCGCCACCTGGAAGCCGAGCACCGGCACGAACAGCACGTTCGGCCCCGGCGCCGCCTGCGCGAGCGCGATCGCAGTCGTGAAGTCCGCATCGGTGAGCCAGCCGCGATCGTGCACGAGAAGGCGATGCATCTCCGGCGCCGTCGACATCGCTCCGCCGATCGACAGCAGCGACAGCGTCAGAAAGTGCAGGAAGAACTGCGGCAGGTCGGACAGCATGAAGCCCGGCGTCATGGCTGCCGCTCCTGCCGCGCGATGCACCAGCGGGCGAGCCCCCAGGCGAAGACGCCGAACCCGATCACGACCCACGCCAGCGGCACGCGCAACACCGCGACGGCGACGAGCGTCGCCAGGCCGAGCAGCGCGCACAGCACGAGCCCCAGCGGGTTGCGCCGCAACGTGCCCAGCATCTTGAAGCCCATCGCCAGCATCAGCCCCGCGGCGACGGCGCCCATGCCGCGCAGCGCGCCGGCGACGACCGGGTAATCCGAAAGCCGGTTGTAGCTCGCCGCGAGCACCAGCACCAGCACCAGCGGCACGAGCAGCATGCCGCCGATCGCCGCCAGTGCGCCGCGCCAGCCGAAGAAGCGGTCGCCGAGCATTAGCGACAGATTGACGACGTTGGGGCCCGGCAGCAGCTGCGCGAGCGAATACGCGGCGATGAATTCCTCTCGCGTCAGCCAGCCGCGGCGATCGACGAGTTCGCGCTGGGCGACCGCCAGCACGCCGCCGAAGCCCTGCAGCGCGAGCACGGTGAAAGCGATGAACAGATCGAGCGGCGAGCGCGGGCCGTGACCGGCTGCAAGGGTCGCGATCGAGGGTTGCGGTGAAGTCAGTTTGGGCTCCGGCAGTGGGGGTCGGCGAACGAAGGCGGGAGCTTAGCGCAAACGATGCTCCTGGCGCGCCCCTGCGGCGCGATCCTCCCGCTGCGGCGCCGCCTTTCAGTCCGCTGCCTGCGCGCCCGGTCTCGTGCGAAACCGCTCGAGGCAGGCCACGACCTCGTCATCCTCGACCTGATCGAAGTTGCCATAGAACTGCCCGACGGCGTGGAAATTCGGCGGCGTATACAGGCACACGACCTCGTCGGCGTAAGGCTTCACTTTTTCCACGCTCGCAGGTGCTCCGACCGGCACCGCGCAGATCAGCCGCTGCGGTCCTTTGCTGCGGACCGCGTGCAGCGCGGCGATCATCGTCGCCCCGGTGGCGAGCCCGTCGTCGACGACGATGACGATGCGGCCGGCGGGATCGACCGGCGGATGTCGCGGCGAATACGAGCGGCGCCGTTCCTTCAGGCGCTCGAGCTGCCGCGCGCGCTCGCCCTCCAGGTACTCCTCGCTGGCGGCATCGGGATCGGAGATGAACGACCAGCCGCTCTCGTCGATCGCCCCGACTGCGTACTCCGGCTGCCACGGCGCGCCGAGCTTGCGCACCAGCACGACGTCGAGGTCGGCCTGCAGCGCTTCGGCCAGTGCGGCGCCCATCGGCACGGCGCCGCGGGGAATCGCGAGCACCAGCGCGTGTTTCCCGCGCCAGGCGTCGAGTGCGTCGGCGAGGCGCTGCGCGGCGTCGATACGGTCGGCAAATAGCATGATTTCCTCCTTCCAGGCTTGCCGTGAGGTGCAACTCGGGCAGGCGGCGGATGGCGCATGCGCCTGCCCGATCAGGCGCCTGTCCGCTGCGGCCGCGGCACGACGGTGATGTTGTTCAGCGTATGCGGGCGGAGCAAAAAAACAAGGGCGAGCGGTCCGTGGGCGGCGCCGCGAGCGCACGCTGCTGCCAGGCATGCGGCGTTCAGCGCTCGTGCCGATCCTCGCCGAGCGCGACGATCCGCTCCCGGAAAGCGCTCGGCGATTCGCCGGTCCATTGCCGGAAGGCGCGCGAAAAGCTCTTTTCGTTGCGGAAGCCCACGGCCAGCGCGATCTGCTTGATCGGCCGCGTGCTGCGGCGCAGCAGATCTGCGGCGTGTTCGCGCCGTGCCTCATCTTTGAGCCGCTGCAGCGACGCCCCTTCCTCCTGCAGCTGGCGATGGAGCGTGCGGGGCGATACGTGCAATCGTTCCGCCAGGCTGTCGGCCGTCGTGCCGGGCGCCAGGTCGCTGCACAGCAGCTGGCGCACGCGCTGCACCAGCAGCCGGTCGCGGCGGTACTGCAGCACCGTCAGCGGCAGCGCGCGCTGCAGCATCTGGCGCAACGCCTGTTCGTCGCGCCGCAGCGGCAGCGACAGGTATTGCGCGTCGAAGCTGATGCCTGCACGGTCGGCATCGAACGTGATCGGCCCCTGGAACAGCAGCGGATAGACGCCACGATGGGGCGGTGGCGGAAACGGAAAGCGCGCCGACAGCAACGGAATGCGCGAATCGATCGCCCAGCATGCGTAGCCGAGCAGGTAGCGCAGGCTCGTCAGGAGGCAGAACTCGTGCATCTCGCCGAGGTAGCGACGCACCTCGATCGTCAGCTCCACGACCGGTTGCGTCGCGTCGAGCCGCAGCACGATGTCGTCGGTCAGCAGGCGGTGGTGGCGGCACCAGCGCTTGAGCGCGACGCCGAGGTCGGGCGAACTCAGCGACGCCCGGCACAGCATGCCGTAGCTGCCCCACGGCAACCGGCGCGAGAACCAGCCGAGCGCCTCGTCGTCGAGTTCCTGCATCGCGACGCCGGACATGATCTCCATTTGCGCCGCGGTGACGCGCCCGTCCGGGTTCTCCAGCATCGCGGGCGGAATGTGCGCCTGTCGCAGCGCGTTGGCAGGATTGATGCCGTAGCGACGGTACGCGGCGACGATCGCGCGGATGAACGCGATCGGTGTCGCGGCAAAGCCACGCGTCGGGTCGGCAGGCGAAGGAAGCAGCGAAGACATCGGGCGATGATAGAAGCGTTGGCACGATTTGCAACCATGTTGGCGCGTGACGCGCCGCGCGGCGGCCTACTCTAGTGCGATCACGACGATCTGCCGGGACCGGTCTAAGCTTCTCCTGCGGACGTCCCGAACACGAAGCCATCCACGACACAGGAACGAGGAGACCCCATGAACATTCCGAGCCTCAACTTCAACCTCGGCGAAACGATCGAGATGCTGCGCGACACCGTCCAGGCTTTCGCCGCCGACCAGATCGCGCCGCGCGCGGCCGAGATCGACCGGGTGAACGAATTCCCGGCCGACCTGTGGAAGAAGCTCGGCGAGCTCGGCCTGCATGGCATGACCGTCGAGGAAGAATACGGTGGCACGAACATGGGCTATCTCGCGCACATCATCGCGCTCGAAGAAGTCTCGCGCGCGTCGGCATCGGTCGGGCTGTCGTATGGCGCGCATTCGAACCTGTGCGTGAACCAGATCCGCCGCAACGGCAACGCCGCGCAGAAGAGGAAGTACTTGCCGAAGCTCATCTCCGGCGAGCACGTCGGCGCCTTGGCGATGAGCGAGCCCAACGCCGGTTCCGACGTCGTGTCGATGAAGCTGCGTGCGGACAAGAAGGGCGACCGCTTTGTCCTCAACGGAGCGAAGATGTGGATCACCAACGGCGGCGATGCCGACACGCTGGTCGTCTATGCGAAGACCGACCTCGACGCGGGGCCGCGCGGCGTGACCGCGTTCATCGTCGAGAAGGGCATGAAAGGCTTCACGCACGGCACGCACCTCGACAAGCTTGGCATGCGCGGCTCGAACACTTTCCCGCTGTTCTTCGACGACGTCGAGGTGCCGGAAGAAAACGTGCTCGGCCAGGTCGGCGGCGGCGTCAAGGTGCTGATGAGCGGTCTCGACTACGAGCGTGCGGTGCTGTGCGGCGGCCCGCTCGGCATCATGTCCGCATGCATGGACGTCGTCGTGCCCTTCCTGCACGACCGCAAGCAGTTCAATCAACCGATCGGCGAATTCCAGCTGATGCAGGGCAAGCTTGCCGACATGTATTCGACGTGGATGGCGACGCGCGCCTACGTCTATGCGGTCGGCCAGGCCTGCGACCGCACGGACCACGCGCGCGCGCTGCGCAAGGACGCGGCCGGCGCGATCCTGTATTCGGCCGAGAAGGCGACGTGGATGGCCGGTGAGGCGATCCAGGCGCTGGGCGGCGTCGGCTACACGAACGAGTACCCGGTGGGCCGGCTGTGGCGCGACGCCAAGCTGTACGAGATCGGCGCCGGCACCAGCGAGATCCGCCGCATGCTGATCGGGCGAGAGCTGTTCGCGGAGACGCTGTGATGAGCGTGTTGAAATCCAGCATCAACACGCGCAGCCCCGAGTTCAAGGCGAATGCTGACGCACTGCGCGCGCTCGTCGCCGACCTGCGCAACAAGGCCGCGGACGTGAGCCGCGGCGGCGGCCCGGCAGCGTGCGACAAGCACACCGCGCGCGGCAAGCTCCTGCCGCGCGACCGCGTCAATCACCTGCTCGACCCGGGCACGTCGTTCCTCGAGATCGGCCAGCTCGCCGCATATGGCATGTATGACGGCGACGCCCCGTCGGCCGGCGTGATCGCCGGCATCGGGCGCGTCAAAGGGCTCGAATGCATGATCGTCGCGAACGACGCGACGGTGAAAGGCGGCAGCTACTTCCCGATGACGGTCAAGAAGCACCTGCGCGCGCAGGAGATCGCGCAGATGAACAACCTGCCGTGCATCTATCTCGTCGACTCGGGCGGTGCGAACCTGCCGACGCAGGACGAAGTGTTCCCGGACCGGGAGCATTTCGGCCGCATCTTCTACAACCAGGCGAACATGTCCGCGCTGGGCATCCCGCAGATCGCGGTGGTGATGGGCTCGTGCACCGCCGGCGGCGCGTACATGCCGGCGATGAGCGACGAGACGGTGATCGTCAAGAACCAGGGCACGATCTTCCTCGGCGGCCCGCCGCTGGTGAAGGCGGCGACCGGCGAAGTCGTCACCGCTGAGGATCTTGGCGGCGGCGACGTGCATACGCGCGTCTCCGGCGTCGCCGACCACCTCGCCGAGAACGACGCGCACGCGCTGTACATCGCGCGGCGCATCGTCGCGAACCTGAACCGCGTCAAAGAAGTCGGCATGAACCTCGGCGGCGGCGACGAGCCGCTCTACGACCCCGAGGAGATCTACGGCATCATCCCGAGCGACACGCGCAAGCCCTATGACGTGCGCGAAGTCATCGCGCGCGTCGTCGACGGCTCGCGCTTCGATGAATTCAAGTCGCGCTACGGCACGACGCTCGTGACCGGCTTCGCGCAACTCTACGGCTATCCGGTCGGCATCGTCGCGAACAACGGCATCCTGTTCGGCGAATCGGCGCAGAAAGGCGCGCACTTCGTCGAGCTGTGCGCGCAGCGCGGCATCCCGCTGATCTTCCTGCAGAACATCACCGGCTTCATGGTGGGCAGGAAGTACGAGAACAGCGGCATCGCGAAGGACGGCGCGAAGATGGTCACCGCGGTCGCGACCGCGCAGGTGCCCAAGCTGACGATGATCATCGGCGGCAGCTTCGGCGCCGGCAACTACGGCATGTGCGGCCGCGCGTACTCGCCGCGCTTCCTGTGGATGTGGCCGAACAGCCGCATCTCGGTGATGGGCGGCGAGCAGGCGGCGAGCGTGCTCGCGACGGTGCGCCGCGACGGCATCGAGGCGAAAGGCGGCACGTGGAGCAAGGAGGACGAGGAAGCGTTCCGCGCGCCGATCCGCGAGCAGTACGAAGTGCAGGGTCACCCCTACTACGCGACCGCGCGCCTGTGGGACGACGGCGTCATCGACCCGGCGCAGAGCCGGCGCGTGCTCGGGCTCTCCTTGTCGGCAACGCTGAATGCGCCGATCCCGCAGACGAAATTCGGCCTGTTCCGGATGTAAGGGGAGACAACAATGTTCGAAAAGATCCTCATCGCCAATCGCGGCGAGATAGCCTGCAGAGTGATCAAGACTGCGCGCCGCATGGGCATCCGCACTGTCGCGGTCTACTCCGAAGCCGACGCCAACGCGCGCCACGTGCGCCTCGCTGACGAGGCGGTGCTGATCGGGCCGGCGGCGGCGAAGGAAAGCTACCTCGTCATCGACCGCATCATCGCCGCGGCGAAGCAGACCGGCGCGCAGGCGATCCATCCCGGCTACGGCTTCCTGTCCGAGAACGAGGACTTCTGCGACGCCTGCGAGCGCGAAGGTGTCGTGTTCATCGGTCCGCCGGTGTCGGCGATCCGCGCGATGGGCTCGAAGTCCGAAGCGAAGAAGCTGATGGAAGCGGCCGGCGTGCCGCTGACCCCCGGTTACCACGGCGACAACCAGGAGCCGGGCTTCCTGCACGAGCAGGCGGACCGCATCGGCTATCCCGTATTGATCAAGGCCGCGGCCGGCGGCGGCGGCAAGGGGATGCGGCTCGTCGAGAAGTCGGACGACTTCGAAGCGGCGCTCGCATCGTGCAAGCGCGAAGCCGCATCGAGTTTCGGCGACGAGCACGTGCTCGTCGAGAAATACGTGACGCGTCCGCGCCACATCGAGATCCAGGTGTTCGGCGATACCCACGGCAACTGCGTGTACCTCTTCGAGCGCGACTGCTCGGTGCAGCGCCGCCACCAGAAAGTGCTCGAGGAAGCGCCCGCGCCCGGCATGACGCCGCAGCGCCGCGCGGCGATGGGGCAGGCCGCGGTCGAGGCGGCGAGGGCGGTCGGCTACGTCGGCGCCGGCACCGTCGAATTCATCGCCAACCAGGACGGCACGTTCTATTTCATGGAGATGAACACGCGCCTGCAGGTCGAGCACCCGGTCACCGAGATGATCACCGGCCTCGATCTCGTCGAATGGCAGCTGCGCGTCGCCGCCGGCGAGGCGCTGCCGCTCGCGCAGGAGCAGCTCGATATCCGCGGGCACGCCTTGGAGGCGCGGATCTACGCCGAGGATCCGGCGAAAGGCTTCCTGCCGTCGACCGGCAAACTGCTGCATCTCGCGCCGCCCGCCGAAGGGCTGCACGTGCGCGTCGACACCGGCGTCGAGGAAGGCGACGAGATCAGCCCGTTCTACGACCCGATGATCGCGAAGCTGATCGTCTGGGACGAGAGCCGCGAGCAGGCGTTGGCACGCATGCTGCAAGCGCTCGCCGACTACCGCGTCGTCGGCGTCGCGAACAACATCGAATTCCTGTCGCGCCTGACCGCCTGCCCGGCCTTCGCCGGCGCGGATCTCGATACCGGGCTCATCGAGCGCGAGAAGGCCTACCTGTTCCCGGAGGGTGAAACCACCCCCGACGAGGTCTGGCTCGTCGCCGCGCTGGGCGAGCTGCTGCGCGAGGCGACGTGGGCCGAGGACGCGGCGCGCCGCGGCTCCGATCCCGTTTCGCCGTGGCACGCCCGCGACGGCTGGCGGCTCAACGCGACGGCGAATCGCGGACTGATCTTCCGGCTCGGCGACGTGCAGAAGACGGTCCAGGTCGCGTATCGCGGCGACCGCTACACGCTGACGGTCGACGGCAGGTCGGCCGAGGCGCGTGGGCAGGTCAATGAACGCGGCCGGCTGCGCGTCGAGCTCGACGGCACGCGCATGGACGCGACAGTCATCACTGCGGGACGGATGCGCCACGTGTTCCTGCATGGGCGCAGCTGGCAGCTCGCGAACGTCGATCCGCTGCATTACGCGGGTGAAGGCGGTGGCGCCGAAGGCGGGCTGCTGGCGCCGATGCCGGGCAAGGTCATCGCGCTGCTCGCCGAGGCCGGCGCGAAAGTCGCGAAGGGTGCGCCGCTCCTGATCCTCGAAGCGATGAAGATGGAGCACACGATCAACGCGCCGGCTGCCGGCACGGTGAAGGCCTACCGTTACGCCGTCGGCGACCAGGTCGGCGACGGTGCGGAGCTCGTCGAGTTCGAGCCCGAGAAGAGTTGATTGGAGGGGAGAGACAAATGACGCAGTTGAGTTACGTCCACGGCGCATCCGCAAAAACGCTGATCGGGCAGACGATCGGCCGTTTCTTCGACGAGGCGTGCGAGCGCCACGCGCAGCGCGAGGCGCTCGTCGTGCGCCACCAGAACGTGCGGCTGACCTATGCCGAGCTGAAGCTGAAAGTCGATGCGCTCGCGTGCGCGCTGATGCGCCTCGGGCTGGGCGCGGGGGATCGTGTCGGCATCTGGTCGCAGAACAATCTCGAATGGGCGCTGACGCAGTTCGCGACCGCGAAGGCCGGCCTCGTGCTCGTCAATATCAACCCCGCGTACCGCCGCAGCGAACTCGAATACGCGGTGAACAAGGTCGGCTGCCGCGCGCTGGTGCTGTCGCCGTCGTTCAAGGGCAGCGACTACCTCGCGATGCTCGCCGACCTCGCGCCGGAGCTTGCCGACTGCGAGCCGGGCGCACTCGAAGCCGCGCGGATGCCGTCGCTGAACTGGGTCATCCGCATGGGCGCGCAGCGCAGCGCCGGGATGTTGAACTTCGACGACCTGCTCGCGACGCCGTCGCGCGAAGAACTCGCCGAACTCGCGGTGCGCGGCGAAACGCTGCAGTTCGACGACCCGATCAACATCCAGTTCACGTCCGGTACCACCGGCCAGCCGAAAGGCGCGACGCTGTCGCACCACAACATCCTCAATAACGGCTTCTTTGTCGCCGAAGCGATCCGCCTCGTCGAAGGCGACCGCCTGTGCATCCCTGTTCCGTTGTACCACTGCTTCGGCATGGTCATGGGCAACCTCGGCTGCGTGACGCACGGCGCGACGATGATCTACCCGTGCGAAGCGTTCGAACCGCTCGCGGTGCTCGAGACGCTCGCCGAGGAGCGCTGCACCGCCGCGTACGGCGTGCCGACGATGTTCATCGCGATGCTCGACCACCCGCGCTTCGGCGACTTCGACCTATCGCGCCTGCGCACCGGCATCATGGCCGGCAGCCCGTGCCCGATCGAGGTCATGAAGCGCGTCATCGACAAGATGAACATGCGCGAAGTGACGATCGCGTACGGCATGACCGAGACGTCGCCGGTGAGCTTCCAGAGCGGCACCGGCGATCCCGTAGAGCGGCGCGTGTCGACGGTCGGCCGCGTCCAGCCGCATCTCGAGGTCAAGATCGTCGACAACGACGGACGCATCGTGCCGCGCGGCGTCGCCGGGGAACTGTGCACGCGCGGCTACTCCGTGATGCTCGGCTACTGGAACGACGTCGACAGGACGCGTGACGCGATCGATGCGGCCGGCTGGATGCACACCGGCGATCTCGCGACGATCGACGACGAGGGCTACTGCAACATCGTCGGTCGCATCAAGGACATGGTGATCCGCGGCGGCGAGAACCTGTATCCGCGCGAGATCGAGGAGTTCCTTTATCGCCACCCGAAGATCCTTGACGTGCAGGTCGTCGGCGTGCCGGACGCGAAGTACGGCGAGGAGCTGTGCGCGTGGATCATCGTGCGCGACGGCGAAGAACTGACCGCCGACGACGTCCGCACGTTCTGCCAGGGCCAGATCGCGCATCACAAGGTGCCGCGCTACATCAAGTTCGTCGATGCCTTCCCGATGACGGTGACCGGCAAGATCCAGAAGTTCCAGATCCGCGAGCAGATGAAGCGCGAGCTGGGGCTCGACGAGGCGCGCACCGCGTGATTACCACGACGAGGGACAAGCGATGAAGCTGCCGAAAGCGGTGAAGATCGTCGAAGTCGGTCCGCGCGACGGGCTGCAGAACGAGAAGGCGGTCGTCGCGACGGACACCAAAATCGAGCTGATCGCGCGGCTCGCCGACGCCGGCCTGAAGGCGATCGAGGCGACGTCGTTCGTGTCGCCGAAATGGGTGCCGCAGATGGCGGACGCGGCCTTCGTCATGGCGCGGATCGAGCGCCGGCCGGGCGTCGCCTACCCGGTGCTGACGCCGAACCTCAAAGGCTTCGAAACAGCGCTCGCCGCCGGCGCCAACGAGGTCGCGGTGTTCGGCGCGGCGTCCGAGTCTTTCAGCCAGAAGAACATCAACTGCTCGATCGCCGAATCGCTTGCGCGCTTCGAACCGGTGATGGACGCAGCGAAGGCGGCGGGCGTGAGGGTGCGCGGCTACGTGTCGTGCGTGCTCGGCTGCCCGTACGAAGGGGAAATCCGGCCGGAAGCGGTCGCGCTCGTCGCCGGCACGCTGTTCGAGATGGGCTGCTACGAAGTGAGCCTCGGCGACACCATCGGCACCGGCACGCCGCTGAATGCGCAGCGGATGCTCGAAGCCGTGATGCGCCGCGTACCGGTCGCGCGGCTCGCCGGCCACTACCACGACACCTACGGCATGGCGATCGCGAACATCTACGCGTCGCTCGAACTTGGGCTGGCGGTGTTCGACGCGTCGGTTGCGGGCCTGGGCGGCTGCCCGTACGCGAAAGGCGCATCCGGCAACGTCGCGACCGAGGACGTCGTCTGGCTGCTGAACGGACTCGGCATCGAGAGCGGTGTTAATCTCGACCGGCTCGTCGACACCGGCGCGTGGATCAGCGGCTTGCTCGGGCGCGAGCCGGCCTCCCGCGTTTCACGCGCGTTGCGCGCGGGCCGCGCAGCGGGTTAACAACGACGCGGCCGGACGACCCACCCCTCGCAGTCCTGCCGCCCCCTACACGACTTCAGGAGCCGGATACCGATGACGATGACCCTCTACCATTGTCTGAGCGCACGTTCGTTCCGCCCGTTATGGATGCTCGAAGAGCTCGGGCTGCCGTACGAGCTGAAGGTGCTGCCGTTCCCGCCGCGGCGCGAGGCCGAGCCGTATCTCGCGGTCAATCCGCTCGGCACGATCCCGGCGTTCTTCGACGGCGACACGCGCCTGACCGAATCGGTGGCGATCTGCCAGTACCTCGCCGCGCGCTATTCGCCGCGGCAACTCGACGTCGGGAGCGACGAGCCGGCGTTCGGCGCCTACCTGAACTTCCTGCATTTCGGCGAGGCGACGCTGACGTTCCCGCAGACGCTGATCCTGCGCTACAGCCGCTTCGAGCCGCCGGAACGCCGGCTGCCGCAGGCGGCCGATGACTATACGCGATGGTTCCTGTCGCGGCTGCGCACGCTCGAGCCGCTGCTCGAGCATGAGGAATATCTGTGCGCCGCTCGCTTCACCGCGGCCGACGTGTCGGTCGGCTACGCGCTGCTGCTCGCCGACGACATCGGGCTTCGGGACCGCTTCAAGCCGGCGACGCTCGCGTACTGGCAGCGCCTGCAGGCGCGCGACGGATTTCGACGGGCGCTCGCGGCGCAGCAGCGCGCGGCGGTCGAGCAGGGCGTGGCACCGCAATCGGTCGCCCAGGCGAGCGCCCCGTTCTGAACGAGGAGACAGAAAAAAGATGACAAACAACGAATCCGGCGACCGGCCGCTGTGGACGCCGCGGCCCGAACAGATCGCGGCGACCGGGATCGCCGCCTTCACCGAACGCGCCCGCGCCGCGACCGGCCTGCCGCTTGCCGACTACGCGGCGCTGCATGCCTGGTCGATCCATTCGCCGGTCGCGTTCTGGCGCGAAGTGTGGGATTTCGGCGGCGTCATCGGCGAGCAGGGCGAGCGCGGCCTGATCGACGCGGAACGGATGCCCGGCGCGACCTGGTTCCCCGATGCGCGACTGAACTTCGCCGAGAACCTGCTGCGCGACAGCACGAATCCGCAGGCGCTCGTGTTCCGCGGCGAGGACCGGCTCGAGCGGCGCATGACGCGCGCCGAACTGCGCATCGAGGTCGCGCGCTTCGCGGCCGCATTGCGCGCGCTCGGCATCAAAGAGGGCGACCGCGTCGCCGCGTTCATGCCGAACATGCCCGAGACGATCGTCGCGATGCTCGCGGCGTCGTCGATCGGGGCGGTGTTCACGAGCGCCTCGCCCGACTTCGGCGTGCAGGGCGTGCTCGACCGCTTCGGCCAAACCGAGCCGAAGCTCTTGATCGCGTGCGACGGCTACTGGTACGGCGGCAAGGCGATCGACGTGCGCCCGAAGCTCGCCGAACTGGCCCCGCAGTTGCAGAGCGTCGCGCGGCTCGTCGTCGTGCCGTATCTCGCCGCCGGCGTCGCGCTTGATCTTTCGGGCGTGCCCGGCGCGGTGTCGTACGACGACTTCGTCGCGCCGCACCTCGCGGCGACCGAACCGCAGTACGTCCGCTTGCCGTTCAACCATCCGCTGTACGTGATGTATTCGTCCGGCACGACCGGCGTGCCCAAATGCATCGTCCACGGCGCGGGCGGGACCTTGCTGCAGCACCTGAAGGAACACAAGCTGCACACCGACGTGCGCGAAGGCGATCGCCTGTTCTACTTCACGACCTGCGGCTGGATGATGTGGAACTGGCTCGTCTCGGGCCTGGCCTGCGGTGCGACGCTGATGCTCTACGACGGCAATCCCTTCGTCGGAGGGGGGGGCAATGAGGGCCGCCTCCTGTGGGACTACGCGCAGGCCGAGCGCTTCACGCATTTCGGCACGTCGGCGAAATACATCGAGACGCTGGCGAAAGGCGACGTGCGCCCGGCGCAGTCCCACGACCTGTCGGCGCTGCGCGCGGTGCTGTCGACCGGCAGCCCGCTGGCACCGCAAAGCTTCGACTTCGTCTATGAGGCGATCAAGCGCGACATGCAGCTCGCGTCGATCTCCGGCGGCACGGACATCATCTCGTGCTTCGTGCTCGGCAACCCCGCGCTGCCGGTGTGGCGCGGCGAGATCCAGTGCATCGGTCTCGGCCTCGCGGTCGAGGTGTGGGACGACGACGGCCGCCCGGTGGTCGGCGAGAAAGGCGAGCTCGTCTGCCGCAAGCCCTTCCCGAGCATGCCGATCGGCTTCTGGAATGACCCGGACGGCGCGAAGTACCGCGCCGCGTACTTCGAGCGTTTTCCGGGCGTGTGGTGTCACGGCGACTTCTGCGAGATCACCGCGCACGGCGGCCTGATCATCCATGGCCGCTCGGATGCGACGCTGAACCCGGGCGGCGTGCGTATCGGCACCGCCGAAATTTACCGCCAGGTCGAGAAGCTGCCGGAGGTGCTCGAATCGATCGTCATTGGCCAGGACTGGCCGCCCGAGGCGCCGACCGACGTGCGCGTCGTGCTGTTCGTGCGGCTCGCCGAAGGCGTCGTGCTCGACGACGCGCTCGTCGCGCGCATCCGGCAGGCGATCCGCGACAATGCGACGCCGCGCCACGTGCCGGCGAAGATCGTCCAGGTCGCAGACATCCCGCGCACGAAGAGCGGCAAGCTCGTCGAGCTCGCGGTGCGCAACGTCGTGCATGGGCAGCCGGTGAAGAACATCGAGGCGCTCGCGAACCCGGACGCGCTCGACGAGTTTCGTGATCGCGCCGAACTTCGCACCTGAGGCCTGCTGCCGCGCGACCCGCCCATGCATTCGCCGGCAGCGCCGGTCAGGGGCGCCGCCAGGCGGGTTCGCCGAGGATGTGGGTTGCCGCGACGGCGCGGTCGTCGCCGAGCAGCATTAGCGCGAACAGCCGTTCGGCGAGGGTCGTCGCGACGGCCGTGCGCCGGGCGAGCAACGGCGTCGCGGCCGGGTCCAGCACCACCAGGTCGGCTTCGCGTCCGGTGTCGAAACTGCCGATGCGGTCGTCGAGATACAGGCTGCGCGCGCCGCCGCGGGTCGCGAGGTAGAAGCCGCGCTCGACCGGCAGCCGCTGCCCCCTGAGTTGCTGCACCTTGTAGGCTTCGTTGAGCGTCTGCAGCATCGAGAAGCTGGTCCCGCCGCCAACGTCGGTGCCGAGCCCGACCCGCACGCCCGCGGCCTGCGCGCGGTCGAGATCGAACAGGCCCGAGCCGAGGAACAGGTTCGAGGTCGGGCAGAAGCTGACCGCCGCTCCCGTCGCCGACATGCGGGCGCGATCGGTGTCGTCGATCCAGACGCAGTGCGCGAACACGCTGCGCGCGCCGAGCTGGCCGTAGCGTTCATAGACGTCGAGGTAGCTGCGCGCTTCCGGGTAGAGCCTCGCGACCCAGGCCACTTCGCGCTCGTTCTCGGCGAGGTGGGACTGCAGATAGACGCCGGGATGATCGGCGAAGAGGCGCCCGGCAAGCGCCATCTGCGCAGGCGTCGAGGTCGGGGCGAAACGCGGCGTCACCGCATACAGCAGGCGATCGCGGCCGTGCCAGCGCTCGATCAGCGCCTTCGATTCCGCATCGCCGCCGTCGGCGGGGTCACGCAGGAAGTCCGGGCAGTTACGGTCCATCAGCACTTTGCCGGCGATCATCCGCATGTGCCGTTTCCGCGCCGCGGCGAACAGCGCGTCGACGGAAGCCGGATGCACGGTCGCAAACGCCATCGCGGTCGTCGTGCCGTTTCTCAGCAGCTCGTCGCAGAAGAACTCCGCGACCGCCGCCGCGTGAGCCGGATCGGCGAAACGCCGTTCGGTCGGGTAGGTATATTTCTCGAGCCACGCGAGCACCTGTTCGCCGTAGCTGGCGACGATGTCGGTCTGCGCGTAATGGATGTGCGTGTCGATGAAGCCAGGCAGGACCAGCTTGCCACGGTAGTCGTCGACGGTCGTGCCGGCGGGCAGCTTCGGCAGCAGGTCGGGTGCGGGGCCGAGCCCGGCGACGAGGCCGTCGCGTACGATCAGCAACCCGTCCGGAAAGTGCGCCAGCGCGTCGGCGCCCAAGTCCGCCGGGTCGCCGAGGAAGTGCACGATATCGCCGCGGATCGCCCGCAGCCCGCTCATTGCCCGCCTCCGTCAGCGTGTTCCGACAGGCCAGAACGCGCCGGCTCGAGGAAGCCGGCGGGGAGATGCTGGAAGGGTGCGCTCACTTTTTAGGGAACGTGCAGCCGGCTCTGGTGCGGCAGGTGGCGGGCGAGGAAATCCATCTGGTCGGCGAGGATGCTGCGGTTGCACAGGATCAGGTATTCGGCCTTGTTCGGTACATACGGCGCATACAGCAACGGCATCCGCGCCTGTTCCGGCGTGCGCCCGCTCTTGCGCTGGTTGCAGGGCCGGCACGATGTCACGACGTTCATCCACACGTCGCGGCCGCCGTGCGAAACCGGGACGATGTGCTCGCGCGTCAGGATGTGGCCCGAAAAACGGTCGCCACAATAGGCGCAGATATAGCGGTCGCGGTGAAACAGTTCACGGTTGTTCAGCGGCGGAACCTGGCTGTGGCTGTCCGGACGGAAGCTGCGCCCCTTGATCGCGATGATGCTGTTCGCGGTGATTTCGGAGCGCAGCCCGGTAGCCCGGCAGATTCCCCCGACGAAGCGGAACTGCTGGTTTCCGACCACCCACGCCACCATGTCCAGGGCATAGTAGTGGCACGCTGCCTGCCAACTTATCCAGCGGTGGGGCAGGCCGCGGCTGTCGAGCGTGAGGATCCAGGGGTGTTGCACGACAGGGGACCTTGCCCGCGGCTGGCCTGGCCGTCGTTCGGATTTGATTGCGTTGTCATGAGCCGCTGTCGGCACGATACCTCCTGCGCTTCTGTTCTGCCGGCGCGGGCGGCGCCGGCACGGTCCTGCCGGACCGGTGCTGCGGACCGGCGGCAGTGTCGGCCGGCCTTATTGTCATTCGATCGGCGGCGGCAGCAGTGGTTCAGGCAGTGCCGACCGGTGGGGGCAGGGCGAGATCGCTGGTGCGGAAGCAGAAAGTGCCGCGGCGGCGGTCGTCGAAATAATGCCGCAGCGTCAGCGCGATCGTCCGGAAAGCGATCTCGTCCCACGGGATTTCATGTTCCGCAAACAATCCGACCTCCAGCGATTCCTCGCCCGGTCCGAAGTCCAGGTCGAGCAGGCGCGCGCGATAAACGATGTGGACCTGGCTGATGTGCGGGACGTTGATCAGCGTGAATATTTCGCCGACCTCGATCCGCGCGCAGGCTTCTTCGAGCGTCTCGCGCGCCGCAGCCTGTGCCGTCGTCTCGGCATTTTCCATGAAGCCCGCCGGCAGCGTCCAGAAGCCGTGGCGCGGTTCGATCGCGCGCCGGCACAACAGGATGCGGTCTTCCCATTCCGGGATCGCACCGACGACGATCTTCGGATTCACGTAATGAATGCTGCCGCAGTTCCCACACACATGGCGCGGCAGCGAATCTCCGGGAGGAATGCGCAACTCGACGGTCGCGCCGCAGTTCGAGCAGAACTTCATGGCAGTGGCTGAAGGCTTGGGGTTGCTGGATTCTAGCCCGGAACGCCGGGGCGCCGGTGGCGAGGGTGGCAAAAGGCCCGCCAACCTTCCGCAAAACGTATTCGTTTAACATACGTGGCAGCTGTTCGTACAGGCGTGGCGTCGATACAACAGATAGCCCGTGAAGTGTGCAATCTTGCCGCTCCCGTCGTGGATCTCGCTTGCAATTGCTAACAATTGACTCTAATTTTGGTTACCCTATTCACGGTAATGACCAAACGATGAAACGCCAAGATTTTCAGTCCGAGATCCAGGAACTCAACCTCGCTTACATGATGCTGGCGCAACAGATGCTGCGCGCCGACCGTGAGACGGCGATGCTGCGACTGGGGATCGGCAATGGCGTTGCCGAGCTTATCGAGGGCTTGTCCAGTGCCAGGCTGGTGAAAATGGCGAGCAGCCAGATGGTGCTGCCGGGTTTCCGCTTCGACGATGCAATGCTGGCAGGCCTGATCGCCGGCAACGGGCGGGATGCCGCGACGTCCAGCCTGCACGCCGCGATCATCGCCGCCGGCAAGCCCGTGCAGGAACTGGCCGGATAGCCCGGCCGGAGGAGAGCAAATTGAAAAACAAGAGCATCATCGGCGAAGCCGAAGACATCCAGCGCGCAGCGGAAATGGTCCGCCTCGGCGCCCGCATGCAGATGCTGGAAGCCGAGACGAAGCTGAGCCGCGAGCGCCTTCTGAAGATCTACAAGGAAGTGCGCGGCATGTCGCCGCCGAAAGGGATGCTGCCGTTCTCGACCGACTGGTTCATGACGTGGCAGCCGAACATGCACGCGTCGCTGTTCATGGCCTTCTTCAGTTTCTTCCAGGACAAGGCCGGCCTCAAGGGGCTGGATGCGATCATCAAGGCCTACCATCTGTATCTCGATCACGTCGAGGCCGAAGCGATGGACCCGGTGCTCAGCCTGACGCGCGCCTGGACGCTGGTGCGGTTCTTCGACGCCGACCTGCTCCAGTTCGCCCCCTGCACGAGCTGCGGCGGACGCTTCGTCGCCCACGCCTATGATCCGACCCACCACTTCGTATGCGGTCTGTGCAATATGCCTTCGCGGGCCGGAAAGACCAAGCGGGCCGCCAAGGCGGCATTCGCCGAAGCGGACTGAGCAACGGATCGCCGTGCTCGAGGCCGCCGCGCCTGCCGGCGGCCTTTTCGTTTGTCGGAGCTCAAGTCCGGCGTGCCGGAGTCGTTACAGTGGCAGTATTTCTGCGAAGCGCGGGAGCGCCTTCGTACATGAATCGACAGGGGTTTTCCGGTGTTTCTGATCGTTGGCTATGTCATCATCCTTCTCGCGTCGATCGGGACCTATTCGATTCATGGCAGTCTCATGGCCCTGTGGGTGCCGCTCGAGTACCTCGCGATCGTCGGCCTGATGATCGGCGGTTTCGTTGCGGGCAACGGCAGCAAGGCGCTGAAGGCGACGCTGGCAGCCCTGCCGGGGGTCGTGAAGGGCTCGCCGTACAACAAGGCGATGTACATGGACCTGCTGGGCCTGCTGTACGAGGTGCTGGCGAAAGTGCGCAAGGAAGGCCTCATGTCGATCGAGAACGATGTCGACAATGCCGCATCCAGCCCGATCTTCACGAAGTATCCGAGCGTGATGGCCAACCACCACGCGATCGAGTTCCTCACCGATTATCTGCGCATGATGGTCGGCGGAAACCTCAACGCGTTCGAGCTCGAAAGCTTGATGGACAAGGAAATCGATACCCATCACCACGAGGCGCACACCGCACCGCACGTCGTGGCGAAGGTCGGCGATGCGCTCCCCGCGTTCGGTATCGTCGTCGCGGTGATGGGCGTGGTGAACGTCATGGGTTCGGTCGGCCAACCGCCGGCGGTACTGGGCAAGATGATCGGCGGCGCGCTGGTCGGTACCTTCCTCGGCATCCTCATTTCCTACGGTTTCGTCCAGCCCATCGCGAGCCAGCTGGAACAGCGCGTCGAAGAGGGCGGGAAAGTGTTCGAGTGCATCAAGGTGGTGCTGCTGGCGAGCATGAACGGGTATGCGCCGCAGGTGGCGATCGAGTTCGGGCGCAAGGTGCTGTATTCGACGGAGCGTCCGGGCTTCGCCGAGCTCGAGCAGGACATCAAGAACCGCAAGGGTTGACGGCCGCAATGACGAGCTTGCCGCGCCTCACGCCTCGCCCGGCCTCTGCGCGACGTGGAGGCGCCCGGCCGTGAGCGACGATACGCAACAACCTATCGTCGTCAAGCGCATCAACAAGGTCGCGGCGGCAGCGCACGGCGGCGCATGGAAGATCGCGTACGCGGACTTCGTCACCGCGATGATGGCTTTCTTCCTGCTGATGTGGCTCCTCGGCTCGACCGCGCAGGGCGACCTCGAGGGGATCGCTGACCATTTCCAGAATCCGCTGAAAATCGCGATGCAGGGCGGAAGCGGATCGGGCGACAGTTCAAGCGTCATCAAGGGCGGCGGCGAAGACCTCTCCCGTTCCCTCGGACAGCGCAAGCGCGGCGACGTCGACGAGCGCCGTTCGATCAACCTCGATGCGGCGAAGGGACGCGAGATCCAGCGACTGGAGGGCGATAACGAAGGGGCGGAAGCAATGCGCGAGCGGGCGCGGCTGATCGACCTGAAAGGCCGCATCGAGGCGATCGTCGAGGCCGACCCGAAGCTGCGCAGCTTTCGCAACCAGATCCTGATGGACATCACGTCCGAAGGGCTGCGCATCCAGCTCGTTGACGAGCAGAATCGGCCGATGTTCAATACCGCGAGCGATGCGCTGCAGCCTTACACCCGCGACCTGTTGCGGGCGATCGGACGGGCGCTCAATGACGTGCAGAACCGGCTCAGCCTCTCCGGCCATACCGATGCCGCGAAATACGCCGGTGGCGAGCGCGGCTTCTCGAACTGGGAGCTGTCGAGCAACCGTGCGAACGCGTCGCGCCGGGAACTGGTCGCCGGCGGACTGGAGCCGGGGAAGGTGATCCGGGTAGTCGGCCTGGCCGAGACGGTGCCCATGAAGGAGGACGACCTGTTTGATCCAACCAACCGCCGTATCAGCATCGTCGTCATGAACCGGAAGACCGAAGAGGCGGTGCGGGCGCAGCGCGGTTTGCTCGACGTCGGCGCGACAATGCCCGTCGACGACGAGAAGCTCCGCCGCGATATCGGGGCGGCCTCCGCGATGCCGGCCGGACGGGCGCGTGCCGCCCTGCAACCCTGAGCCCATCGACGACAAGCATGCGCGACCGCGAATTCCTGTTCACGACGACGGATTTCGACCGCATCCGGGCGCTGATCCACAGCCACGCCGGCATCGCGCTGTCGCCGGCCAAGCATGACATGGTGTACAGCCGCCTCGCCCGGCGCCTGCGGGCGTGCGGCGACCGGACTTTCGCGGAATATCTCGTCCGGCTCGAGCGCGATCGCCCGGAATGGGAGGTCTTCGTCAATTCGCTGACGACGAACCTCACCTCGTTCTTCCGCGAACCCCACCATTTCGACCTGCTTGCCCAGCGGCTGCGCGGCATCGAGGAAAAGCGCACGATCAGGATCTGGTGCAACGCCGCTTCCACCGGCGAGGAGCCGTATTCGCTCGCGATCACCGCATGCGAGGCGTTCGACACGCTGAGCCCTCCGGTGCAGATCCTCGCGAGCGACATCGATACCAGCGTGCTCGCCCAGGCGCAGCGCGGCCGGTATCGACAGGATCGCCTCGAACGCCTGTCGGCGGAGCGGTTGCGGCGCTACTTCGTCCGCCCGGCCGACGGACTGCCCGGGGAACTGCAGGTGCGCCCGGAGTTGCAGCGCCTGCTGAGTTTCCGCCGCATCAACCTGCTCGAAGCCAACTGGCTCGTGCAGGGGCCGCTCGACGCGATTTTTTGCCGCAACGTCATGATCTACTTCGACAAGCCGACGCAGTACACGATCCTCAAGCGCTTTGTGCCTTTGCTGCGCCAGGATGGAGCGCTCTTCGCCGGCCACTCCGAGAGCTTCCTGCACGCGGTCGACCTGTTCCGTTCGATGGGCCGTACGGTCTATCAGTGCGTCGATGCAAGCCGCGCCTGAGGCCGGCACGGCAATGCGCAGTGGCGCGGCGCGCATCGTCTTCATCGGGGCCTCGACGGGGGGCACCGAAGCCATCAAGGAGATCCTTGTCGGGCTGCCCGAACGCTCGCCGCCGATCCTGATCGTGCAGCACATGCCGGAAATCTTCACCTCTTCCTTCGCCCGCCGGCTCGACGGACTGTGCGCGCCGACCGTGAAGGAGGCCGAGGACGGCGAGCCCGTGCTGGCGGGAAACGTGTATCTGTCGCCGGGCCATTCCCATCTCGCGATCCGGCGTACCGGGGGCGGCTTCCAGTGCGTGCTGTCGCGGGACGAAGCCGTCAATCGCCACCGCCCCTCGGTCGACGTGCTGTTCCGCTCGGCAGCGGCGCAAGTCGGCACCGCGGCGATCGGAGTCCTGCTCACGGGGATGGGCAAGGACGGCGCACAGGGGTTGCTGCAGATGCGCCACGCGGGGGCATGGACGATCGCCCAGGATCACGACTCGTGCGTCGTGTACGGCATGCCGCGGGAGGCAGCGAGTATTGGCGCCGCACGCGAAGTCGTCCCGCTCAAGGCCATCGCGCTGCACATCCTGCAGCGCGCCGGGCCGAACACGGCGCCGCAATAAACCGCGCGCATCAGCCCTCAAGAATCGGCCGCCATTGACGTTATCCATCCCAACCCCGCGGCACGAACCCGTTGCCGGAACATATACCCGCATCTTGCGGAGAGCCAAATGTCCGAACTATTCAGGAATATCGAAGCGCGCACACGGCTCGCCGGCACGAACAAGCTGGAGATCCTGTTGTTCACGCTGGGGACCGACGCGCGTACCGGCCGTCGGGAAACTTTCGGCATCAACGTGTTCAAGGTGCGGGAAGTCATGCGCACGCCGGCCATCACCGCCGCGCCCGAGATGCCCGCGTCGGTCGAGGGGATGGTGAGCCTGCGCGGCGTACTGGTGCCGGTCGTCGATCTCGCCAGATATGCCGGGATAGGCGCCGAGGCGCGGCGCGACATCATGATCGTGACTGAATACAACGGCCACACCCAGGGCTTCCTCGTCGAGGCCGTCGACACGATCCTGCGGCTCGACTGGGCGCAGATGAGGGTTCCGCCGGATATGCTGACCGCGAACCTCGGCGGCCTGGTGACCGCCGTGACCGAGCTGCCTGGCGAGAGGCTGGTGATGATGCTCGACGTCGAGAAAGTGCTGTCGGAAACGACGACCCAGGACGATCCCTTGTTGTTCCGGGGCATCGAACCGCTCGACGACGCGGCGCAGACGGTTTATTTCGCCGACGACTCGTCGGTCGCCCGCAAGCAGATCGAACGCACGCTCGAGGCGCTCGGGGTGCCCTATGTTGGATCGATCAACGGCCGGGCGGCGTGGCAGGAACTGCAGAAGATCGCGATGCATGCCGACGCGACGGGACGCAAGGTCAGCGAACTGGTCGGCCTCGTGCTGACCGATGTCGAAATGCCCGAAATGGACGGCTACATCCTGACCAAGATGATCAAGTCCGACTCGCGCTTCGACGGGGTCCCGGTTCTCATGCATTCGTCGTTGTCCGGGATGTCCAACCAGCAACTCGGGAAATCCGTCGGGGTGGATGAATACGTGGCCAAATTCGAACCCCGGCGCCTCGCGCAGACACTGCGCCGCCTGCTTGTCGAGGGCGGCGCCTCGTCCCGGGCATGTTGAGAGGGAGCACCGATATGTCGAGTTTCAATCCCGACGAGAGCGGCCTGCTGAACGTCGTCGATGGACGCACCGGCCTCGCCGGTTCGAACCGCATGGAAATCCTGCTGTTTTCGCTGGGAACCGGCGAAACCTTCGGCATCAACGTGTTCAAGGTCCGCGAGGTCTGCACCGCGCCCTTCATCACGCGCACGCCGAACATGCCCGTCGGCGTCGAAGGGCTGATCTCGCTGCGAGGCAACGTGATCCCGGTTCTGTCGCTGGCAAAGATCCTCGGCCTTGCCCGGCCCGGCGCGCCGCTCGGCGGCTCGATGATGGTGACCGAATACAGCAAGCGCACGCTCGGATTCCTCGTCGACAGCGTGGATCGCATCATTCGTGTCGAATGGGACAAGGTCCGCGCGCCGGACAACGTGTCGAGCAATGTGCAAAGCTACATCACCGCGATCACCGAGTCGCCCGACGGCAAGCTCGTTTCGATCGTCGACGTCGAGACGGTGCTGGCGACGACGTTCGGCGACGCGGTCGTCGGGAATATTTCGCCGATCGCCGGCGGCCATGAATACGACATTTTCTTCGTCGACGACTCGGGCGTGGCGCGGCGCAAGATCGCCGAGGTCCTCGACAAGCTCGGCGTCAAGCACAAGCATGCGGTCAATGGGCTCGAGGCCTGGACACGGCTGCAGGGCATCGCGAGCCACGCGCAGCAGTGCGGGCGCCAGGTGGGGGAAGAACTCGACCTCATACTGGTGGATGCCGAAATGCCGGAGATGGACGGCTATGTGCTGACGCGCAACATCAAGGCCGACGCGCGCTTCAACGGCATTCCCGTCGTCATGCATTCGTCGTTGTCATCGGAGGCGAATCGCGCCATGGGAAAACAGGTCGGTGTCGATGCATACGTGGCAAAATTCGACGCTGACGCGCTGGCCGATACGCTGCGCCCCTTGTTGTCGAAGGGGCACTAGGCCGGGCCGGCTGCGAGACGAATACGGAGAACAGGATGTCCGACCCCAAGATGAAATTTCTCGTCGTCGACGATTTTTCGACCATGCGCCGCATCGTGCGCAACCTCCTCAAGGAACTCGGATTCACGAACGTGGACGAGGCCGAGGACGGTGCGGTCGCGCTGCAGAAGCTCAACAACGCGTCGTTCGACTTCGTCGTCACCGACTGGAACATGCCGAACATGGACGGCCTGACGCTGCTGCAGACGATCCGCCAGACGCCCCATCTGCGGCACCTGCCGGTGCTGATGGTCACCGCCGAAGCGAAAAAGGAAAACATCATCGCGGCCGCACAGGCGGGTGCGAGCGGCTACATCGTGAAACCGTTCACGGCGGCGACGATGGCCGAAAAGCTCGAGAAGATCTTCGAAAAAATTGGCAAGAAAGCGGTTGCCTGAATGGCGCTGCCTGAATGAATAGGGAATCCGATAATGGCGAAAAAGCTGAAGCTCGACGAGACCGGTGATTCTGATGATCTCCAGGCCTTGTTCGACAGCATCGCATCCGGTCCGGCGAAATCGGAATTCAAGGTCGTTGCCGATCCCGGCGCATCGAGCGGTGACGACGACGAATTGCAATCCTTGTTCGATGCGGTCGCCGCGCAGTTCGATGCTGCCGTCAGCTGCGAGCCGGCGCCGAAAAGGATCGACCCGCCACCCGCACTCCCCGGACACAGCTGCGATGCCGTATTCACACGGATTGGCCAGATGACGCGCCAGGTGCACAACACGTTGCGCGCGCTGGGTTCAGACGGCCTGCTCCAGGAGGCGGTGCAGGCGATTCCGGACGCCCGCGAGCGGCTCAGCTATATCGCGCAAATGACCGAACAGGCGGCAAGCCGGGTGTTGAACGCGACCGACATCGCGCAGCCGATACAGAACAGGATGCATGCCGATGCGCGAAACCTGGAGGCGCAGTGGGACAAACTGTTCGCAAACGAACTGTCGGTCGACGAGTTCAAGGCGCTGTCGGGCAACACGCGGGATTTTCTCGGCGAAGTCGCCAGGAACAGCCGGGCGACGAACGAACAGCTGATGGAAATCATGATGGCCCAGGATTTCCAGGACCTGACCGGGCAGGTCATCAAGAAGGTCGTGGATCTTGCGCAGAAACTCGAAACCGAACTGCTCCAGGTGCTGCTGGAAGTGACGCCGCCCCAGATGCGGGGCGATAGGCACGGCAACCTGCTCAACGGCCCTGTGATCAGTTCCGAGGGACGCGACGACGTTGTGACGACCCAGGAGCAGGTCGACGACCTGCTCGACAGCCTCGGTTTCTGAAAACCAAAGGTGGCGGCGGGCAACCGCCGTTTGATGCGACGATATGCCGCGCCGCGACTTTCGTCCCGGCAGTCTGCAACGATAATGCGAGAACGTCATGAGTGACTTCGCGGGAATGGAAGATCTCCTGCAGGATTTCCTGATCGAGGCCGGGGATCTGCTGTCCGGTGTCGATAACAAGCTCGTCGATCTGGAGCGGGCACCCGACGACCGCGGCTTGCTGAACGAGATATTCCGCGGCTTCCACACGATCAAGGGCGGGGCAGGCTTCCTCAATGCTGCCGAACTGGTGACGCTGTGCCACCTGACCGAGAACCTGTTCGACAATCTTCGCACTGGCGCGGTGCAGGTCACGCCCGAAGTCATGGACGTGATCCTCGAAGCCACGGGAACCGTACGTGCGATGTTCTCGCACCTCGCGCACAATGCCCAGCCCGCCCCGGCCGAGCCGGCGCTGATTGCGCGCTTGAAGCAGGCGATCGCGGGAGACCTTTCGGCGGCAACGCCGCGGGCTCCCTCTGTTGAGCCGCCGCGGGCTCCCGCTGGGGAGCCTGCGCGGGCGGGGCGTGCGGACGTCTCGCAGCGCGGGGAGCCGGACTGGGAAGCGCTGCACGGTGTGGTCACCGGTTTGCCGGCCCGCACACCCGGGGCAGTCAAACCGGCGGTGATCGTCCCCGCGCAGCCGGCCAGGCCGCCGGAGGAAGTCATCCAGGCCGCGATCGGCCGGCGTGGGAACGACAAGCCCGATACTGCGGCTCCGGCCGGGCGGCGCGACATCGAGAAGCAGCGCGACAACTCGATCCGTGTCGATACCACGCGGCTCGACCAGGTGCTGAACCTGTCGGGCGAGATCGGCCTGACGAAGAACAGGCTCAACGCGCTGCGCAGCGACATCCTGAGCGGCCGCAACGATACCGAGACACTGCATTCGCTCGACCTCGCAGTCAGCCAGCTCGACCTGCTCGTCTCGGACCTGCAGAACGCCGTGATGAAAACCCGCATGCAGCCGGTCGGCCGGCTGTTCCAGAAATACCCGCGAATCGCGCGCGATCTTGCACGGAACATGGGCAAGGACGTCGAACTGGTGCTCGACGGCGAGGAAACCGAAATCGACAAGACGATGATCGAGGATCTGGCCGACCCGATCATCCATCTGATTCGCAACGCCGTCGACCACGGCGTCGAGGATCCGGCTGAACGCATCGCCAACGGCAAGCCGGAAAAGTCGATGGTGCGTCTCGAGGCGCGCCAGGAGGGCGATCACATCATCCTGCTCGTCGCCGACGACGGGCGTGGCATGAACCCCGAGCGACTGCGCGCGAAGGCGCTGGAGAAGGGTCTCATCACCGATGAGGAATCGAACACAATGGACGAGCGCCAGAGTTTCAATCTGGTGTTCCTGCCCGGATTCTCGATGGCGTCGCAGGTGTCCGATGTTTCGGGCCGCGGGGTCGGGATGGACGTCGTGCGGACGAACATCCAGAAGCTCAACGGCAGCATCGAGATCAAGTCGCAGCTCGGCAAGGGCACTACCTTCGTCATCAGCCTGCCGCTGACGCTGGCGATCCTGCCGGTCCTGCTGGTGCGGCTGGGCGAGCAGCCGTTCGCGGTGCCGTTGTCGATGGTCAGGGAAATCCTGCCGATCGACATGCGCGAGGTCCAGGAAGTGGGCGGACGCGCGACGATGGTGGTGCGCGGCGAAGTGCTGCCGATCCTGCCTCTGGCCGGCATGCTGGGCTGGCCGCTCGAGCGGGCGCCCGGGTATGGCGTGCTGATGCAGGCCGCCGAACTGTCCTTCATTCTCGCGATCGACAGCTTCGCCGGCCGCGAAGACGCCGTCATCAAGTCGCTCGACGATTTCAGGCCGAAAGGTGTCGCCGGCGTGACGACGCTTTCGAACGGCCAGATCGTGCTGATCCTCGACATGAAGGAACTGCTCGGCAGTTCCGGAGACTTCCGCGGCATGGCCCGTCTGGCGCTGACCCCGCAGCACGCCGTCGCTGCCTGAGCCGAGCTCGTTTTTCGCCCGCGCGGCCAAACGCGCAGGCCGGACGCAGCTGCGCTTGCGTCACCCCCTCCTGCTGCCTACGATGAAACATGCATGGCCATCGCCGTGCTGGAGGGGCGTCATGGCCGGCTTCGATTTCGGGTACTGGAGCAGTCTCGCGCAGCGGGATCCGGAAGCGTTCTTTCGCGCCCGCTCCGAGGTCATCGAGCAGTTCATCGCGGCCCATCCGGCGGCCGAACGCGGCCGGTTACGGGAGCTTCAGCGCAGGATCGACTGCATCCGGGCGAGCGCCGGCGGCCCGTTGCGGGCAACCGGCGTGCTGTGCGCGATGATGAGGGAGCGGCTGGAACTGCTCCAGTTGCAATGCGAGCGGCTGCGGGCGCTCGGTGAGATACCGAAAGCGGTGCGGCCGGACGGCTGGGCGAACGGGCGAGGCCCGAAGCTCAGGCAGTGAGCTCGAGAAGCCCGGCAAAGGCTTCTTCGAACTGGCGCAGTCCTTCGTCCTGCAGGCGCTTCCCCGCCGCCGTCATGTCGAAGCCCAGCCCTTCCAGTGCGGCGAACTGCGCTTGCGCCGCATCGACGTCCCGGTCGAGCGTGCGGGCGACAGTGCCGTGGTCGCGCAGCGCAGCGAGCGTCGCGTCGGGCAGCGTGTTGACCGTCTCCGGCCCGATCAGCGGTTCGACATACATGAGGTCGCTGTAAGCAGGGTTCTTCGTCCCGGTGCTCGCCCAAAGCATGAGCTGCGGCCGCGCGCCGGCACTGCGCAGGCTGGCGAACGCGGCACCGTGGAAGCGTTCGCGATAACGCAGGTACGCGAGCTTCGCCATCGCGACGGCGGATTTCCCGCGCAGCGCGAGCGCCGCGTCGTTGCCGATCTCGCCGAGCTGACTGTCGAGCAGCGTGTCCACGCGGCTCAGGAACAGGCTCGCGACCGACATCACGCGGCCCACCTCGCCTCCCGCCTGCTGCCAGGTCGCGAGGCCGCGCAGGTAGGCTTCGGCGACCGCGTCGACATGCGCCAGCGAGAACATCAGCGTCACGTTCACGCTCACTCCGTGTCCGGTCAGCTGCTCGATGGCTTCGATACCGGCGGGGGTTGCGGGCACCTTGATCAGCACGTTGTCGCGCCCGACCGCGTGTTTCAGGCGCATCCCGGCGGCGACGGTCCGCGCCGCGTCGTGCGCGAGCGCCGGGGATACTTCGAGACTCACGTAGCCGGCGTTGCCGCCGCTCTCGTCGAACAGCGGGCGCAGCAGGTCGCAGGCGCGCTGCACGTCCGGGATCACGAGCCGCTCGTAGCGGGTTTCGGCGTCGATCGCTTCGCCCTTGAGACGGGCGAGGTCTTCTTCGTAGTAGCGCCCGCCTGCGATGGCCTTGTGGAAGATCGCCGGATTGGTGGTGACGCCGGCGATGCCGTCCGCGGCGATCAACCGCGCAAGGTGGCCTTCGTTGAGAAGGGTGCGGGAAAGGTTGTCGAGCCAGACCTGCTGGCCTTCGGCGCGTACGCGGAGCAGAGGATTCATGGAGGGCTGCGGTGAGGGTTGCTCAAGAATTTATTGTGCTATGAATCGGCGGTCGCCGAAAGCTTGCGCGACCGGCGACCGGCGACCGGCTCGCCTGGCGGCCCCTCGCGGGGACCGCCAGGGCGCGATTCCGGCAGTCGACCGCCCGATTGCATCCCGTGTTGCGGTCGAGCCTGGCCGCGCGCCGGGGCCGTTCAGATAGCCACGCCCGAAGCGTCGAAAAGGCCTTCGAACAGGATCGAGCTGAGGTAGCGCTCACCCGAGTCCGGCAGCACCACGACGATCGTCTTGCCAGCGTTCTGCGGGCGCTGGGCGATGCGTGCGGCCACCGCCACGGCGGCGCCGCAGGAGATGCCGGACAGGATGCCCTCCTCGCGCGCGAGCCGGCGCGCGTAGAGAACCGCGTCTTCGTTGCTGACCGTCTCCACCGCATCGATCAGCGACAGGTCGAGCACCTTCGGCACGAAGCCGGCGCCCAGTCCCTGGATCTTGTGCGGTCCCGGCTTGAGCGGCATTCCGGCGCGCGTCTGGGTCAGCACCGGGCTGGCTTCCGGTTCGACGGCGACCGAGAAGATCGGCTTGCCGCGCGTCTCTTTGAAGTAACGCGACACGCCCGTGATCGTCCCGCCGGTACCGACGCCGGAAATGAAGATATCGACGTTGCCGTCGGTGTCGCTCCAGATCTCCGGGCCCGTCGTCGACGCGTGGATCGCCGGATTGGCGGGGTTGTTGAACTGTTGCAGCAGCACATAGCGACCCGGGTCGGACGCAGCGATTTCCTCGGCTTTCGCGATCGCGCCGTTCATGCCCTTGGCCCCTTCGGTCAGGACCAGCTTCGCGCCGTACGCGACGAGGAGCTTGCGCCGCTCGACGCTCATCGTCTCGGGCATCGTCAGCGTGATCGGGATGCCGCGCGCGGCGGCGACGAACGCCAGCGCGATGCCCGTGTTGCCACTCGTCGGCTCGACGATTTCCTTGCCGGGGCCGAGCAGGCCGCGTTGCTCGGCGTCCCAGATCATCGCGGCGCCGATACGGCACTTCACCGAATAGGCCGGGTTGCGGCCTTCGATCTTCGCGAGGACGGTTGCCGGGGCGCCGTCGGTGACGCGGTTCAGTTTGACCAGGGGCGTCTTGCCGATCGACAAGGCGTTGTCGGAATACCAGTTCGACATAATCAGGCTCCATGAAAGGTGGTGGAATGAATGCTCACGGCACCGGCCCGTCTCGGGGCGCCAGGGCCGAGACACGGATCAACGAATGAACGAGAGCAGCGTCGGACAGGAAGATTACGACAGTCGGCGCCGGTTTAGCCAAGAACCTCTTCGATGATCCAGGATTGCGAGGCATTCGCGCGCGAAGCGGCGGGCAAGCGCACCCCATGCTTGCGGCACTGCAGCCGGGGCACGATGGGGGCACAACATGCGGTGCGAGGTGTTTCACGGACGAAACACTTCACCATGGCCCGGGTTGCCGTAAAAAAACCAGGCCATACAAAGGCTTGGCTTTGAATCGGGCGGAACAGCCGGGGTTTTGCGCCGGCCGGGTTGTACAACTCCTGAACAGTCAGGCGTGCGTGGCGTCTAGACCAACGCCGCGGCGACAAAATAGTCGGCGTTTAATCAGTCCCTTGGCGTCACCGCGCATGAATGGCACAGCTCTTGCGCAATATCGATACCTGGGCCTGGCATGGGGCTGGCCCTGGCTCTCGAAGGGGAAGCGCAATGAGAAAAACATTGATTTCAGCCGCGATCGGACTGGCCTTTGGTCTTGCTGGGCAGGCTTGGGCGAATCCGGTGAATACGGTCACGGACGTTACCGACGACAACACGCAAACCGCAACGGCCACAGCGACGCAGGGCGGCGACACCAGCCCGCAGGCGAACGAGTTTTCGACCGCAACGCAGGACAACAGCAGCTTCGCCGACAGTTCGAACAACTCCGACAACTCGAACAATTCGGATAATTCGGATAATTCGGACAACTCGAACAATTCGATGACCGATAACTCGAACAACTCGGACAATTCGCTCACCGACAATTCCGACAACTCGAACAACTCGGATCAGGACAACGACAAGAGCGCCGGCGACAATCGCAACAACGACGGAACGGCGCGCGCCGAGGGCTATGGCACGGCAGCCGCGAACAACGGCTCGACCTCGACGGCTACTTTCACCAACGCATTCAATACCACCGAGGTAATGGCGATTGCGACGCTCAACGGCACGGTGAGCGGCGTGTCCGTGAGCGGCATCGGCAACATCGCGACGAACAACGGCAACGCATATGGCGGCAACGGAGCGGCCGGCGGAACCGGCAACGGCGGCGACGGGATCGGCGGGAGTGCCAATGGCGCGGGCGGCGCCGGTGGAGCAGCCGGCGGTGCGGAAGGCGGCATGGGCAGCAACGGCGGCGACGGCATCGGTGGTGCTGCGACGACCGGCGAGGCGAATGGCGCCATCGGCTCCAACGGCGGGAATGCCGACACGGCAAACGCGAATGGTGGTGACGGCACCGGCGGCAGCGGCTCGGGCAGTGCCAGCAACAGTGCGAGCGGAGGATCGGGCATCCCGGACGGTGCCGGCGGTGTAGCCGGAGGGGCGGGCACTTCGGGAGACTCGAATGCGACCGCCAGCGGCGGCAGCGGGACCGGCGGTGCCGGTGGCACGGCAACCAACACCGCGGGCGCGGGCGGCAACGGCGGCGGGGCGACCAGCGGCAATGCCACCGCGGGCAATGGTACGGCCGGCAACGGCGGCAACGGCGGCAATGGCGGCACCAATACGGCTGGCAATGGCGGCGACGGCGGCACGAACACTGCGGGTGCCGGGGCCGGCGGTGCGGGTACAGGCGGTGCGGGCGGTGCGGGCGGTGCGGGCGGCACGGCGATGGTCGATGCGGGGACCTTCAACATGTCCAACACCGTCGGCGGCGGCAGCCTGGCCAACTCGGCGGGCATCTCGATGACCTCGCTGAACAGCGGCATCGGTGCACTCGTGCAGCAAAGCGCAAACGTGCAGGCCAACCTGACGGTCCAGTAAGCAGCACGATCGAGCCGGGGGAGAAGTCTTTTCCCGGCTTCACCTTTGCAGTCGAGGAGTGAAGCCATGAGACAGGTACTGCCCCTGCTGACACTCGGTATCGCGCTGGCCGTCCTGGCCGGCGGCACCCGCCTCGTGCATGCCGACGACGTCGTGATGCTCGGGGATGCGGAATCCTTCGCGCTGCAGCGGCCGGTGCAGAGACTGATGGATGGGGCTACGGTGGATGACGCGGTGCTTTCGGGTCAACGCGGCGGCGCCGATACGCACATCAGCGAAATACGCGCGGTCGGTTCGATGAGCGAGGTTTCCGTGTCGGATGCCGTCACCGGGTACAACCTGATCACCGAGGGCGCATTCGCCAATGCGAATGTGCTGGGAACCGTGGTCCAGAACAGCGGAAACGGTGTCCTGATCCAGAACGCGGTGATCCTCAATCTCGAGGTGAAATGACGAGGCTGTCATGAAAGTCCGCACGCTGTTTTTCATCGCCCTGCTGGGCGCGTCGGTGTGCCAGCCCGCGGGGGCGCAGTCCGACTCGGCGAGGATTCTGGGGCCGTCCGGGAGCAGTTATGCAGTGCCCGTGACGAGCCTGAAAGGGGCGCGCTTCGTGTCGACGCTGCGTCAGCAATACGACTTCAGTTGCGGCTCCGCGGCGGTCGCAACGCTGCTCACGCATCATTACGACCGCAAGGTCGACGAAGTCGAGGTGTTCAAGCACATGTTCGAGCGCGGCGACCAGGCGAAGATCCGGCGTGAGGGATTTTCGATGCTCGACATGAAACTCTATCTCGACGGCAGCGGTTTTCGTGCCGAGGGCGTGCGCGCGTCGCTCGACCAGCTTTCCGCGGCACGTGTCCCGGCAATCGCGCTGATCAGGGAAAACGGCTACGCGCACTTCGTCGTGGTCAAGGGCCTGCGGGCGAAGCGGGTGGTCATCGGCGATCCGGCAATGGGGACGCGCGTTCTCGATCGCGCCGACTTCGAGCGCTTCTGGACCAACGGCATCCTGCTCGTCATCAACGACAAGCCCGAGCGTGCCCGCTTCGACCGGGACGAGGACTGGCGGGTCCGGCCCCCGGCGCCGATCGGGCAGGGGATCGGCGGCAATGCAACGGATGTCCTGCTGCTGCGGCGCGGGCCGATGGATTTTTGAGTCTCTTCGATGATCACTTTGCGGAACAAACGCGTGGCCGGGCTCATGGCGATGCTCGTCGTGGGTGCGGGAATCCCGGAAATTCCGCTCCGGTTGCTGGAGCATGCATATGCGACGGATGACGTGGTCGAGGGCTTCTTCCCCGCACTGTGTGCCGGCGACATGCCGCCCGCCGAACTCCTCGCGCTCGCCGACTGGCCGCTGGATGCAGAAGGGATCGGCTGCCGGCCACACCCCGGGGTGCTCGACGCGCTGGCTGCGACGTCGGACGACGGGAGTCGGCCGGGAACGATATCGCGGCGCCTGGCCGAATACGTCCTGTCACTCGATGTTCCGCCTGGAGCCTCCGAAGAGGGTGCGCTGCCGGAGTCCGCGCCGGTCCCGGTCGCGAACGGCGCGGACGAAAGGCTTCCCGGTGCTGCGAGCGCCACGCCTTTCGCCGTGTCGACGCCGGATTCGTACCAGCCCGTGCCGCTCGCCGCGCTCGGCGAACCGCTCCCGTCGCCGGCGCTATCCACCGTAGCGGGGCGCGACCACGATCTGGAACCGGTCCCCCAGGCACTCGCAGAAGGCCGCCCGCCCGAGGGCGAGAAGATGTTGTTCGCCGGTCTGCTGGTCGATGACGACACGCTCGGCGGCCTGCGCGGCGGCTTCGAGACGCCGGGCGGACTGATGCTTTCGTTCGGTATCGAGCGCGTGGTCCTCATCAACGGCGTGCTGTCGAGCACGACGACGCTGAACGTCGCGGATCTGAGCCAGTTGGCTGGGGGGGCGGCAGGCCCGCAGGTGCTGCCCGTCGGCACCAGCGTGGGCGTGATCCAGATCGGGGCGGACAACAGCTTCGATCCGGGCGTGCTCGCCTCCGGCTCCTTCGCGACGGTGATCCAGAACAGCCTGGACAATCAGAAGATTCAGACGGTCACGACGATCAACGCGCAGGCCAACAGCATGGATCTGCTGCGAGCCCACCGGCTCGGGGAGTCGTTGAGGGATGCCTTGAACAGCTCGCTGCTGAGGTGAAAGGCCGGCTTGGGTGCCCGGCACCGCGCCGGCGAACGTGCTCTACAGCGTGATCGGCATCCGCAAGGTCAGTTGCAGGTCCGGCGTATCCTCCGTGAGACCGGCGCCGACCGACAGGTTCAAAGTCCGGTTCGGCGCCATACGGTAGGAGTAGCCGAGCAGCAGGGTACCGAGCTGAACGCGTACCGAAGTCGCTGCTGTCTGGCCGTTCTGCTCGACCTTTCCGACCGACAGGTGGTCGTAGCCGATGCTGAACGATGAGCGCTCGTTCAGTGCGAGACCCATGCCGAAGTTGAAACCGAAAGCACCACCCGGCTGGACCTCGCCGAGTTCGATGTCGCCCTCGTTCGTCTTCTGCTTCACGTTGTCCCGCTTGAAGCTGTACTGGTAGCTGATGCCGCCGAAAAAGACAACGGGGTCGGAAGGAATCAGCACCGTCAGGCCCGGCTGGAGAGAGTAGAAACCCGAGCCGGTGGGAATTTCGGTCTGAAGACCCACGCCCCCGGTCGTCGATCTGATCGTTCTGTCGATTTCGACTTCGAACGGATCCGTACCGGTGCGCGACTTGAAGCGCAGCGACGCGATGTAGTACGGCTGGTCGGCCCCGCCGTCGTTGAGCTGGTACCGGCCGGTCAACTCGATGTCGCCGATGTCGTTCCCGTCCGTGTCGAATACCTCGGGATTGGCACTTCCTGCTGCCACTTCCCGGCTCACGCTCGAATCCCAGCGATAGACGTACGGAATTTTCGCTTCGAGTTCGAAGCGGTTCGTAATGCCGCGCCGCACGGTCAGCGCCGCGGTCAGTGAGTTGCTCTTGACCTCCCGAACATCGATCAGACCGATCAGGAGTGCGGGGATGATCGTGTAGCCGATCAGTGCAATGCGATTGCTCGATGAATACGCATACTGCAGCGAAGGCTCGAGGATCCACGTCCCCCGCGGCGTCAGCACGCCCGGCTGCTCGAAGATCGGCGCGACCGGTGGCGGGCGGTTGTCGGTGCGGGTCGGCGCCTCGCCGACAGGACGCTGCACCGGTGCCTGGGCGACCTGTTGCGCGGGTGTGCTGCCTGTCGGGGGCGGCGGCGCGGCGACCGTGGCGGGCACGGCGGGCGCAGGACCTCGGCCGCTGATGCCGCTGATGTCCAGCGCACGGCGCATGTCGTGCAGTACTGCCTGCTGGCGCGACAGATCCTGCTTCAGCGATTCGATCTGCCGGCTCTGTTCCTCGATCCGCTGTCTAAGTGTATCGACGCTGCCGTCGAAAGCCGCGTCATCGGCAGCGTGGAGGAACGGGCTCGATGCGGCCAGCACCAGCCCGGCCACGCTGCAGCCCACGACGGCGCCGGACCGGCGTCCCGAGGTTTTCATGGTTATCCCCTTGTATTTCCTGTCTTCGATGTGGCCGGCCGGGCACGGCTAAAGAACGATTTTCAGACGATCGATCATGCGATACAGCGTCACGCGCGAAATGCCGAGTTGCCGGGCGACTTCCGAAACGTTGTTGCGGTACTTATGGAGACTGCTGACGATGACTTCCTTTTCGACCGTCGCGCGCACTTCGTCGAGCGTCGGGCTGACGCCGTGCATCTCGGGCACGGCGATGCCCAGGTCGGCGGCGGCGATGAGCTTGGACTCGGTCATGATCATGGCGTACTGAACGCGGTTGATCAGTTCGCGCACGTTGCCCGGCCACGGGTATTCCCACATCGCATGGACCGCCTCCGAGCTGAAACCCTTCACCTGCGAACTCTTCTGGTGCCGGTTCTGGGCGAAGATCGAATTGGCGAGCAGCGGAATGTCGCTGGTGCGTTCGCGCAGGGGCGGCACCTTGAGGTGCAGGACGTTGAGCCGATAGAAAAGATCTTCGCGGAACCGGCCCTGCTCGACGGCGCGCTCGAGGTCGACATGCGTTGCCGCGATCACCCGCACGTCGAGGCGGATGCGCTCCGTGGAACCGACGCGGACGATCGTCTTTTCCTGCAGAAAGCGCAGCAGGTTCCCCTGTAGGTCGAGGGGCAGGTCGCCGATTTCGTCGAGGAACAGGACGCCGCGGTGGGCGGCTTCGATGTTTCCGATCTTGCGCTGGTGTGCCCCCGTGAATGCGCCGCGCTCGTGGCCGAAGAGCTCGGACTGGATGAGATTCGGCGCAATCGCACCGCAGTTCATCGTGACGAACGGCGAACCCGCACGGGCGGAATAGCGGTGGATCGCGTTTGCCACGAGTTCCTTGCCGGTGCCCGATTCGCCGCCGATCAGCACCGGCGCGTCGACCCCGACGATCTTGTCGATCTGGTTGAAGAGCTGAAGCATCCTCGCGTGGCGTCCGACCATGCCGAACCGGCTGTCGCCGTCTCCGGTTCGAGTCGAGCAGCCCTCGATGTTCTGCAGCATCAATGCCTTGCCGTAAGCATGGCCCAGCGTCACCATCAGGCGTTCGCAGTCGAGCGGCAGCGTGTGAAAGTCGTGGAAGTTGCGCAGCACCATCGGCCCATGCTCCTGGTTGCGCAGCAGATCCTTGCCGAGGATCGCGATCCATTCGACGTCGTTGACAGAGATCAGCGCTTCCATTTCGCGCGGTGGCCAGGGGTGCGCCGAGCTGAAAGCCACCAGACCAACCAGCGGTGAGCCGGCAGTCAACGTCTTGCGGGCCTCGTCGATGGATGAAACCACCTGAAATTCCCAGCCGGTCAATCCCATACTCTTCAGGCCGGCGGCCACTTCGCCGGTCTGATCCAGCAGCAAACCTTTACGTTTCGCCATCAAGGGTGTCCCTTTCCGCTCCGGAGATATCGACCTTCATTGTGTTTCGCACCGAATCGAGATACGCCCGACGTCCGTGCTCATGCATTTCAGTCCCGGAATGAATGTGACCTATCAAGCAAAAAGCATGCGAACAACGAGTGAATTGCCTCCGAAGAAATCCAAGCGACCTCCATCGAGACGGGCAGAGGGCGCCGGCAGCGAGGGCTGCATATTCCATATCAATCGCAACCGCTGCGTGAAAACGGCCGGTTCATGATCGGGCAATACCCGTCGAGGCCGGGAATGCCACGTTCGGAACAACTGGTTGGGAATACCTTTCCAGGGGGTTTTTGGTTCCAAAGACCCCGGTAGAAAGCGCCTGAATGCGCGCCAATTTTGTGGAAATTCGAACGGCGAAACCGCGTGGCAATACAGATGGAAGCGCAACAACAGTGCCCCCAGCGGTGGCTTCAGGAAATCGGCGCGCGTTTCCTGTCGCGTTTTTCGCCGTCGCCGGCTACCCGCATTTCATCGTGACGCAAATGCGCCTCGCGTGATCCCTCACGGCTCGCTGTCCGGCGGCAGCGCAGCCGGTTGTAAGAAATGTCGACAGCGCCCCGGACCCGCGGCTCGAAGAAGCTGCGGCGGAACGGGGCCGCCAGCGCGGGGAGCGCGCGCAGCAGGGGCGCGCAGGGGCCGCTTGGCCGGGGTCAGCGATCAATCTTGCGGTGTGCCGCCGCTGGGGCGCGGCGGAAAAATGAAGATCGGTGTAAAGATTCCCGACGGTGCGTGGTGCCGGACCATCACCCAGGCGCGACCGATATCGCGGTGGCGCCGGCTGAGAGCACGGATTTGCGCTTCGGTCGCTGTCACCCGTCCCGCCCTCGCAAGGCAATTTTCCGCTGCCCCATCGCGCGGTTCGCCCCCGCCCGCGTCCCGCTTCCGACCAAACGTCGCAGCACGTTCGATTTTCGTACGTTCCTCCGTTTTCCGACCGTCCGCTCCAGTTGTCCGGGATTGCTGCGATGCAGCGAAGAAAGTGTCCGTGGGGTCTTCCATCATGGCTTTTGCGGTTGCTGCGATGCGACAAGAAGATGCTGGCACGGACGGTGCAAAAGGACATCCGGGGGCCGGCAACATCGGCGACTCGCTAATCAAGAGGAGATGGAGATAAACATGGAAGTCCTACAGGCATCACAGGTACAGGTCATGGGCATCGATGCCGGCGGCACGATGACCGACACGTTCTTCGTCCGCGAAGACGGGCGCTTCGTTGTTGGCAAGGCACAGAGCAATCCGGCCGACGAGTCCCTCGCAATCTTCAACTCGTCGCAGGACGCGCTGGCCCATTGGGAGCGCGACGTCGACCAGGTCTATCCGGAACTCGTCACCTGCGTCTATTCGGGCACTGCGATGCTCAACCGCGTCGTGCAGCGCAAGGGGCTCGATGTCGGGCTGATCTGCAACCGCGGCTTCGAGCAGGTGCATTCGATGGGTCGCGCGATCCAGAGCTACCTCGGCTATGCGCTCGAGGACCGCATCCATCTGAACACGCACCGCTACGACGAGCCGCTGGTGCCGCTGTCGCGCACCCGCGGCGTCACCGAGCGCACCGACGTGCAGGGCGAGATCGTGATCCCGCTGCGCGAGGCTGAAGTGCGCCAGGCGACGCGCGAACTCGTCCAGGCCGGCGCCAAGGCGATCGTGATCTGCCTGCTGCAGTCGCACAAGAACGGGACGAGTGAGAAGCGGGCGCGCGACGTGTGCCGCGACGAACTCGCGGAGCTGGACATCGACATTCCGGTGTTCGCGTCGGTTGATTACTACCCGTCGCGCAAGGAAAGCCACCGCATGAACACGACGGTGCTCGAGGCTTACGCCGCCGAGCCGTCGCGCCAGACGCTCAAAAAAGTCAGCGACCGCTTCCGCAAGCATGGCGCGAAGTTCGACCTGCGCGTGATGGCGACGCACGGCGGCACGATCTCGTGGAAGGCGAAGGAGCTCGCGCGCACGATCGTCTCCGGCCCGATCGGCGGCGTCATCGGCTCGAAGCTCCTCGGCGAGGCGCTCGGCTATGAGAACGTCGCGTGCTCGGACATCGGTGGCACGTCGTTCGACATGGCGCTGATCACGAAGGGCAACTTCGCGATCGTGTCCGATCCGGACATGGCGCGCCTGGTGCTGTCCTTGCCGCTGGTCGCGATGGACTCCGTCGGCGCCGGCGCCGGCAGCTTCGTGCGGCTCGACCCGTACAGCGGCGCGATCAAGCTGGGACCGGACAGCGCTGGCTATCGCGTCGGCACCTGCTGGCCGGAAAGCGGCCTCGACACGGTGTCGGTGTCCGACTGCCACGTCGTGCTGGGCTACCTGAACCCGCACAACTTCCTCGGCGGCGCGATCAAGCTCGACGTCGAGCGCGCGCGGCAGCACATCAAGGTGCAACTCGCCGATCCGCTGGGCTTGTCGGTCGAGGATGCGGCGGCCGGCGTCATCGAGCTGCTCGACCAGAACCTGCGCGAGTACCTGCGCGCCAACATCAGCGCCAAGGGCTACAACGCGGCCGACTTCGTGTGCTTCTCGTACGGCGGCGCCGGACCGGTGCATACCTACGGCTACACCGAAGGTGCCGGTTTCAAGGACGTCGTCGTGCCGGCGTGGGCGGCGGGCTTCTCGGCGTTCGGCTGCGCGTGCGCAGACTTCGAGTACCGCTACGACAAGAGCGTCGACATCGCGGTGCCGCAGATCGCCCCCGACTCGCAGAAGGCCGCGGCGTGCAACACGATCCAGGAAGCCTGGCAAGAGCTCGCGGCGAAGGTCGTCGAGGAATTCGTCATCAACGGCTTCAAGCCCGAGGACGTGATCCTGCGCCCCGGCTACCGCATGCAGTACATGGGCCAGCTGAACGACCTCGAGATCACCTCCCCGATCGGCTCGGCAGCGACGCCGGAGGACTGGAACCGCATCGTCGAAGCGTTCGAGAACACCTACTCGCGCGTCTATGCAAGCTCGGCGCGTTCGCCGGAACTGGGCTTCTCGGTGACCGGCGCGATCATGCGCGGCCTCGTCGCGACCCAGAAGCCGGTGCTGCCGGAAGACCCGGAAGAGGGCGAGACGCCGCCGGCCGAAGCGCGGCTGGGCACGCGTCCGTTCTACCGCGGCAAGAAGTGGGTCGATGCCGTGCTGTGGAAGATGGAAGCGCTCAAGCCCGGCAACCACATTACCGGCCCCGCGATCATCGAATCCGACGCGACGACCTTCGTCGTGCCCGACGGTTTCGAGACGCGGCTCGACAAGCACCGCCTGTTCCACCTGGCCGAAGTGAAATAAGGAGACACCACCATGAACATGATGACCAACAAGGAAGTGGGTTTCGCCAACCTGCTCGGCAACGGCCAGACGCTCAAGCAGTTCCGTGACGACATCCTCGCGCGGACCAAGGAAAGTGGCGGCCACTACAACGGCCTGACGAAGCTCGAACTGCGCGAGAGTGACCCGATCCGCTACGAGAAGATGTTCTCGAAGCTGCGCGGCGGCCTCGTGCATGCGCGGGAGACCGCGAAGAAGATCGCCGCGAGTCCGATCGTCGAGCAGGAAGGCGAACTGTGCTTCACGCTGTACAACGCCGCGGGCGACTGCGTGCTGACTTCGACCGGCATCATCATCCACGTCGGCACGATGGGCGCGGCGATCAAGTACATGATCGAGAACAACTGGGAAGGCAACCCCGGCATCAATCCCGGTGACATGTTCACGAACAACGATTGCTCGATCGGCAACGTGCACCCGTGCGACATCGCGACGATCGTGCCGATCTTCGCGCACGGCAAGCTCGTCGGCTGGGTTGGCGGCGTGACGCACGTGATCGACACCGGGGCGGTGACGCCGGGCTCGATGTCCACCGGCCAGACTCAGCGCTTCGGCGACGGCTACATGATCACCTGCCGCAAGACCGGGGTGAATGACCAGCCGCTGCGCGACTGGCTGCACGAGTCGCAGCGCTCGGTACGCACGCCGAAGTATTGGATCCTCGACGAGAAGACCCGCATCGCCGGCTGCCACATGGTGCGCGACCTGATCGAGGAGGTGATCAACGAGGAAGGGCTCGAGGCCTACGAGAAGTTTTCGTACGAGGTCATCGAGGAAGGCCGCCGCGGGCTGCAGACGCGCATCAAGGCGATGACGCTGCCGGGCAAGTACCGCAAGGTCGCGTTCGTCGATGTGCCGTACGCGCATCCGGACGTGCAGACCTCCAACGCGTTCGCGAAGCTCGACTCGATCATGCATTCGCCGGTCGAGATGGAGATCCGCGCCGACGGCACGTGGCGGCTCGACTTCGAAGGCGCGAGCCGCTGGGGCTGGCATTCGTACAACGCCCACCAGGTCGCCTTCACCAGCGGCATCTGGGTGATGATGACCCAGACCCTGGTGCCGACGCAGCGCATCAACGACGGCGCGTATTTCGGCACCGAGTTCCATCTGCCGAAGGGCACCTGGATGAACCCGGACGACCGGCGCACCGGCCACGCCTACGCCTGGCACTTCCTCGTCTCGGGCTGGAGCGCGATGTGGCGCGGACTCTCGCAGGCCTACTTCAGCCGCGGCTACCTCGAAGAGGTCAACGCCGGCAACGCCAATACCTCGAACTGGCTGCAGGGCGGCGGTATCAACCAGGACGGCGAGATCCACGCGGTCAACAGCTTTGAAGCCTCGAGCTGCGGCACCGGCGCCGGCGCGATCAAGGACGGCCTGAACCACGCCGCCGCGATCTGGAACCCCGAAGGCGACATGGGCGACATCGAGATCTGGGAGATGGCCGAGCCGCTGCTGTACATGGGCCGCAACGTCAAGGCGAACTCCGGCGGCTACGGCAAGTATCGCGGCGGCAACGGTTTCGAGACGCTGCGCATGGTCTGGAAGGCTGAAGACTGGACCATGTTCTTCATGGGCAACGGCTACATGAACTCGGACTGGGGCCTGATGGGCGGCTACCCGTCGGCGACCGGCTACCGCTTCGAAGCGCACAACACCGGCCTGAAGGAGCGCATCGCGCTCGGCGACAGCCTGCCGCTGGGCGGCGACGCTAACCCGGCCTCGCCCGACTACGAGCAGCACATCAACGCCTCGTCGCGCATCAAGCGCGACCAGCAGTGCATGACGACGGAGGACTGCTACGAGAACTACGACCTGTACCTGAACTACCTGCGCGGTGGTCCGGGCTACGGCGACCCGCTCGACCGCGAGCCGGAAGCGATCGCGCGCGACCTCAACAACGCGTGGCTGCTGCCGGAGTACGCGCGGAAAGTGTACGGCGCGGTGATCGAGCAGGACGCCAAAGGCGTGTGGTCGGTCGATGCGGCCAAGACCGCGCTGCGCCGGGTCGAGGTCCGCAAGGAACGCCTCGAGCGTGCAGTGCCGACGCGCGACTGGATGAAGGAGGAGCGCGAACGCATCCTGACCAAGCACGCGAGCCAGGCGGTGCAGCACATGTTCGCGACGAGCTTCGACCTGTCGGAGAAGTTCCTCAACGAGTTCAGAACCTTCTGGAACCTGCCCGAAGACTGGATCGTGCGCGAGGACGAGCTCGGCGTGCCGTCCTACGGTTCGAAGTTCCGCATGGACCTGTCGAAGATGCCGGACGTCAAGACCGTGGTGCTGGTGGAAGAGTGATCGCAGCTGCGCCCCATAGCTGAGTCAATGTGAATCGGTGCCGCCGGCGAGGTCCGGCGGCATTCAGGAAAACGAGGAGACGGAACATGACGACCTACACGAAGGAACAGGTTGCGAGCCTGGTCGATGGCAAGCTCGACTGGGACACGACGATGCGGATGCTGTCGATGCCGAAGGACAACGAGCGCTTCGCGCTGTACCTGGAGGCGCTGCAGAAGAAGGTGCAGTGGAAGGACAAGATCGTCCTACCGCTCGGGCCGCACCTCTATATCGCGCAGTCGGCAAAGACCAAACAGTGGGTGACGAAGTGCGAATGCGGCCATGAGCTCGGCGACTATCGCGAGAACTGGAAGCTCAATGCCGTGGTGTATGTGCGCGACACCGAGGAGGCGATGAACGAGGTGTATCCGAAGCTGATGGCGCCAGACACCAACTGGCAGGTGTACCGCGAGTACTACTGCCCGAGCTGCGGCGTGATGCACGACATCGAGGCGCCGACGCCGTGGTACCCGGTGATCCACGACTTCGAGCCGGATATCGAAGCCTTCTACAAGGACTGGATCGGTCTGCCGGTTCCCGAACGCGCAGCCTGATCCCCCCCGGCCGGGCGGGGCGCCCGGCGGCTGCGGGCCGGCGCTTCCCGCGATGGGGAGCGCCGGCCGGGGGCCGCGCTCCGCTTTGCGCCGTTTCTCCCTCTTCAAGCAACGAGCCATGCAAGGCGAATGCCCTGCAGGGTTCCGGCATGCCAAAAAATGAAACTCGCGCCGTTCCGGGGCGTGAAGGAGACAGTGATGCTGCGTCGGTTGAGAAAATATGGAGGCGGCGCCCGTGGCGTCGTGACGTTGATGAGTTCGTCCGCGCCCGTGGTGATTGTCGGCGGGCTCCTTTACGCCGGCCTGTTCGTCAAGGCCGAAGCGGTCGTGCAGAAGGTCGAGCCGCCGCCGATCGAGCGGCGCGACACGTTCTACGCCGTCGCCGCCCCGGACAGCCGCGTGGTGTGGGCGGCCGGTACGGGCGGCAAGATCGTCCGCAGCGAGGACGGCGGTCAGTCGTGGGTGCGCCAGGCCTCGAATACCGAGGCCAATCTGCAGGGTATCGCGGCATGGGACAGCGATAACGCGATGGCCGTCGGCAATGACGGCGTCGTGATCGTGACGCGCGACGCCGGGCGCAGCTGGGCGCGCGCCGAAATTCCTCCGAGCACCAATCCGAACAAGCTGTTCCGCGTCCGCATCGCCGGCGAAGCGGCATGGGCCGTCGGCGAATTCGGCGCCGTGCTGCGTTCGACCGACCGCGGCGCGAACTGGTCGCGCGTGCTCCCGGAAGAGGATCGCGCGTGGAACGACATCACCTTCGTCGGCGACGCGGGCTGGCTCGTGGGCGAATTCGGCGCGCTGATGCGCACGGCCGACGGCGGCGCAACCTGGGAGTCGGTGGCAACGCCGAACGAGGTGAGCCTGATGAGCGTCGCGTTCCGGGACGCCGAGCACGGCGTCGCGGTCGGACTCACCGGCACGCTGCTCGTCACCGAAGACGGCGGGGTGTCGTGGCAGCAGGTGCCGGCCTTCACTCGCGAACACCTCTACGCCGTGATGTGGGACGAGGACCGCTGGCTCGCCGTCGGCGACAAGGGCGAGATGGCCACGGCGCAAGCCGACGCGCAGCAATGGCAGCTCGGGCGCGTGGCCGAAGGCGACGTGTCCTGGCGCACCGGCGTCGCCCGTGCGGGAGCACGCTATTTCCTTGCTGGCAGCAATCTCGCAGTGCTCGACAACGGCACGCTGAGCGTCGCCGGCCACAAGCGGATGTGAGGGGACGAGGATGAAAAACACGACATTCGGCAAGGTCGATCGGGCCTTTGCCTTCCTGATCCGCTTTCGCGTGCTCGTCGTCGCGGCGGTCGCGCTGGTTACCTTGGCAATGGGCTACCAGGCGAGCCAGATCGAGGTGAAGACGATCTTCAGCGACCTGCTCCCCAAGGACCACCCGTACGTCGCCGTGAACCAGCGCTTCAAGCAGACCTTCGGCGGTTCGAACATGGTCAGCATCATGATCGAAGCCAGGGACGGCGACATCTTCAACCCCGCGGTGCTGGGCAAGGTGCAGAAGCTGACGGTCGACCTGCAGCAGGTCGAAGGGGTGGATACCTACCAGATCATTTCGCTCGCGTCGAAGAAGATCAAGGAGGTGCGCGCCTCGACCGAGGGCGTCGAGTCGCGTCCGCTGATGTGGCCCGAGCTGCCGCGCAGCGCCGCCGAGCTCGCGGCGCTGAAAGCCTCGGTGCTCAACAATCCGCTGGTTTATGGTCCCTATGTTTCGGCAGACCTGAAGGCGACGCTGGTTACGGTCGATTTCAACGACGGCAACATGGACTACACGCGAGCCTTCAACCAGCTGATGGCGCTGGTCGAGGAGGCGAGCGGCGACGGCGTCGAGGTCCGCATCGTCGGCGAACCGGTGCTCTACGGCTGGGTGAACCACTACCTGCACGAGACGCTGATGATCTTCTTCGCCGCGGTGGCCGCGCTGGTGCTGCTGCTGTGCCTGATCACGCGCACCTGGCACGGCACGATCCTGCCGCTGCTCGCCGGCACGGTGAGTGCGATCTGGGCGCTGGGCTCGGCCCGGCTGATGGGATTCCACCTCGATCCGCTGGTCGTCGTCGTCGCGTTCCTGATCACCGCGCAGGCGATCTCGAACTCGGTGCAGCTCATCGCGCGCTTCGACGACGAGATCGGCCACGGCGTCGCCTCCGCCGCAGCCGCGGCGCGGGCGAGCGCGCGCAACCTGTTCAAGCCGAGCATGCTCGCGATCGTCGCCGACGCCGGCTGCGTGCTCGTGGTCGCGCTCACGCCGATCCCGCTGCTGCAGAAGATCTCGTTCATCGGCACGGTGTGGGTGCTGACGATTCTCGTCAGCGCGCTGATCCTCACTCCGGTGATGCTGTCGTGGTTCGGCGCCCGCCAGCGCTACATCCACCCGATCGACATCAACCCGGTGCTGATGCGCATCCTCGGCCTGTGCTCGGCGATCGTCACGACGCGCTGGCGCTATGCAGTGCTCGGCGCGGCCGGCGTGGCCTTCGTGGTCTCGGGCCTGTACGCGTTCAACCTGAAGGTCGGCGACGCCAATCCGGGTTCGCCGATCCTGTGGCCGGACTCGAGATACAACCGCGATGCCGCGGAGATCAACCGCCAGTTCCAGGGCTCGGACCGCATGTTCGTCGTCGTCGCCGGAAACCAGCCCGGTGCGCTGCGCGAGCCCGAAGTGCTGTCGAGCATGACGCGCTTCCAGAAATACATGGAGGCCCAGCCGGAAGTCGGCGGCAGCATCTCGCTCGCCGACATCCTGCCACAGGTCAAGCGCGTGCTGCGCGAAGGCAACCCGATGTATCAGGAGCTCGGGCAGAGCGGCGACGAGAACGGCGAGCTGATGTACATGTTCGTCTCCGGCTCCGACCCCGGCGACATGGACCGCTACGCTGACGCCGATGCGAAGAACGGCGCGGTGACGCTGTTCTTCCGCGACCACCAGGGCGAGACGATCCGCACCGCGATCGCCCGCGTGCGCGACTACGTCGAGCAGCACCCGATCAAGGATGCGCAGTACCTGCTTGCCGGCGGCCTCGTCGGCGTGCTCGCCGCGGTCAATGAAGTGATCCTCGCCGGCCAGATCGAGGCGATCGCGCTCGCGCTGCTGGTGCTGGTGGTGTGCTGCACGATCACTTACCGGTCCACGGTCGCCGGAGTGTTCTTCATGATCCCGGTGCTGCTGTCGAACACGATCACCTTCAGCTACATGGCGTGGGCGGGCATCGGCATGAACATCAACACGCTGCCGGTGGTCGCGCTGGGGATCGGCCTCGGTGTCGATTACACGTTCTACATCGTCGATGGCATCCGCGAGAACCTGCACCGCTCGCGCAACGTCGAGCATGCCATCGTCAATGCGCTGATGGGCCCCGGCAAGGGCGTGCTGATCACCGCGATGACGCTGATCACCAGCGTCGTGCTGTGGCACTTCTCGTCGCTGCGGCTGCAGGCCGACATGGGCGTGCTGATCGCGCTGTGGCTGTTCATCTCGGCCTTCAGTGCGCTGTTCATCATGCCCGCGATGGTCTATGTGTTCCGGCCCGAATTCATCGTCGGCAGCAAGCGCCGCCCGATCGTGCAGGCCGACCTGGTGACGGTCAGCTGAAGCCGCCCGTTTCCCAATGAAATCTTCAAGGCAGTCAAAAAACACAAGGAAGGAGCGAGGAGATGACGAGCAAGGGAGTGGCAAAAAAGATGAAGACGGCCTCGGTTGTGATGGCGGCCGCCGTCGCCGCGATCGCGGGGGGCCCGGCGCAGGGCGCCGAGGGCGAGGAGGGCGGGAGTTCGTGGGGCGAGGATTTCAGCTTCAACCTGTCGGGCTATGCGCGCGGCTGGCTGGGGGTGAACCTGCAGAACCAGCCTGAGCTGGAGGCGATCGACAAGGACAGCAAGGGCAAGCTGTCGATGGTGCGCGGCTCGCTGCTGCTCGACGCCGACGCGAAGACCGGGCCGGTCAAGTGGAAGGCGATCGGCCGCGCCGACCGCGAGCACAAGACCAGCTACCTCAACGACCTGGAGCGGCTGCGCACGACGAACGGCACTGCCGTCGGGGGGCACAGCAGCAGCATTCTCGACAACTACAACAACACCGAGCTGCGCGAGTTCTGGGCGGAAATGGCGTTCGGTGAGCGCACCACGGTGAAGATCGGCAAGCAGCAACTGGTGTGGGGCGAGTCGGACTTCTTCCACGCGATGGACCTCGTGCATGGCTACGACCTGTCGTGGCACCTGTACTTCGAGCCCGAGAACGAGGAATGGCGCAAGCCGCTGACGCTGATCTCGACGAAGATCCGCGTTCCGGAAGCCGACGGCATGCTTGCCGCGTATGTCCGCCCGGGCTGGGACCGCTGTGAAGACATCGGCAACACCTACGATATCAAGGGCGGGCGCTGGTTCTTCCAGCCTTACCGTGGCTTCGATCTCAGCGCGGTGACCGACAAGGACTGCGACCATCCGGACGGCGACCGCGACGACCTCACCGGTGGCGTGCGCTGGTCGGGCGAAGCCTACGGCCTGAGCTACTCGCTGGCCTGGCTCACGACGTTCTCGGCCGATCCGGTCGCGAACTCGTCGTTCAAGCCCTACAAGAAGGCGCCGAGCGGCTCGGTGTTCGACCTGATCCATCCGCGCGTCGACGTCTTCGGGGCGACGGTGAGCGGCTACAGCGGGACGCTCGACGCGGTGCTCAGCGCCGAGATGGCCTACACCGAGGACCAGCCTTTCAACATCGGAACCGGTGCATTCCTCGCACCGCGCGTGCCGGGCAACGTCGGCATCGGCCTCGGTGGCGTGAAGAAGAAGAACACGCTGACGACGATGCTGCGGATCGACAAGGACCTGAATTTCCAGGGCCTGTTCGGGACGTCACGGCCGTCGTTCTCGTCGATCCAGCTGTTCAACACGCAGGTGCTCGGTTTCGATCGTGACGACGACCTGGTGCGCCTGTTCGCGTTCGGCACGCCGCTCACTGAGCACAACACGATCCTCACCGCCTTCACGACGCTGAACTATGCCAACGACACGATCAACCCGGGGTTCGCGATTGGTTTTGACCTGACGCACGGCGGCGGCTTTGCGATCCCGAGCCTGTCGCTGACCTTGTCCGACGCATGGCTCGCGCGGATCGAGGCCGACATTTTCTGGAGCGGCAACAAATCGAACAAGGTGCAGTTCAGCGACCAGTCGTCGCAGTTGTTCGGTTATTTCGACAACGCCAGCCAGCTTGTTTTTCGCTTGACCCGGCAGTTCTGACAAGGAGGAGACTACGATGCAAAACGCTACCCAATCCGTTGCCCGCCCACCCGCTCCCCGCGCGGCCGTGGCGGCCGCCCTCGGCCTGATGCTGCTGCTGCCCACGCACAGCGTGTCCGCGAAGGAGCTCGAGGCCGGGCTCGTCATCGGCAAGGACAACTACGAGGCCGTCAAGAACGACACTTTCGAGAACAAGACCATCGCCAGCATGGTCCCGGAAAAGCTCGAATGGATGATCAAGAACTACGACCTGACGATCAAGCTGGCCCACTCGAAGAAGATCGAGATGGACCCGAAATACGTCGAGGCGACGAAGAGCGGGTCGAAGGACGTCAAGTTCAACCCCGAGGACCGCACGATCAGCGGCTGGAAGGCCGGGATGCCGTTCCCGCCCGAGACGATCAAGCTCGATGACCCTCATGCCGGTGACAAGGTCATCTGGAACCTGCGCGCCGCGACCTACGGAGCGACGATGGACCTGCGCGACATCGCGTGGGTGTTCCTCGATGCGAAGAAAGGGTACGAGCGCGTCCAGGCGTTCCAGTCGCGCCGCTACTACATGGAAGGGCGGCTCGACGGCGGCCCGGTCTCGGTCGGCGACGGCGACGTTTCGCAGAAAACCTACTTCGTCGCCCACTATCCGCAGGATATCCGTGGTCTGGGCACGTTCTCGGTGCGCTACAACCAGGCCGACTCGAAGAAGCCGGACGACTCCTACGCGTACCTGAAGTCGGTGCGGCGCACGCGGCGGCTGTCCGGCGGCGCGTGGATGGACCCGATCGGCGGTACCGACCAGCTCTACGATGACTGGGACATCTGGGACGCCTGGCCGACGAAATACGTCGAGAACAAGCTGATCGAAAAGCGCTGGGTGCTGGCGATCGCGCACAGCCCGGAGATGAGCGTTGATACGTCGCAGGCATGGACCGAGCCGCAGAAGCGCTTCCCGCGCATCAACATGAGCGAGCCGCCGTACTGGAACCCGGCGAAAGACGTGGAATGGGAGCCGCGCGAAGTGTATGTGGTCGAGGGCACGCCGCCGCCGGAGCACCCGTACAGCAAGAAGGTCGCGTACATCGAGGTGGACTTCCCGCGGCCGTATCTCGGCTATGCGCTCGACCGCAAGGGGGAGTTCTGGAAGATGTTCATCTTCCAGAACCGGCCCGACGTCGGTGACGACGGCTACAAGGCGGTGATGCCCGTCATCGGCCACATCATCGACGTCAAACGCGGGCATGCCACCAACTGGTCGTCGAACATGAAATCCAACCCGAAAGGCGTGAAGGACACCGACGTGTCGCTGAACGTCCTCGAGGAAGTCGCGACCGGCGCGGGCCGCTAACCGCCCACGCCACCGCATCCTGTGCCGGCACCCTGTCCTCCCCCTCGTCCGCCCCTGGCCCGTTTTGGGGGCGGACATTTTTCCCGCAGTGCGGGCAGGGCGGAACCGGCGCGGAGCGCGGCTTCGACGACAAGGGGAGGAGAACTCCGATATGAACAGCTATATGCCCCAAGGCTATGAATGGCGCACGACGCGGCTCGCGCAGTTCATCGCGCGCCACGGCTACCGCGACCTCGACGACCTGCGCGAGCGGGCGGCCCGCGAACCCGAACGCTTCTGGGACCAGGTGCTCGAAGCGATCGGGCTCGACTGGGCGACGCCGTACCGCCAGACCCTCGACCTCACCGACGGCGTGATGTGGCCGAAGTGGTTCGTCGGCGGCCGGCTCGACCTCGTCGATAACCTCGTCGGCAAGCACGCCCGCGCGACGCCGGCGAAGATCGCAATCCGCTGGGAAGGCGATGGCGGCGAACTGCGTACGCTGAGCTATGCCGCGCTCGCCGACGAGGTCGAACGCGTCGCCGCCGGATTGCGCGCGCTCGGCGTGAGCGAGGGCGAGCGCATCGCGCTGTACCTGCCGATGGTTGCCGAAGCGGTCGTGACGATGCTCGCGGCGACGCGCATCGGCGCCGTCTTCATCCCGTTCTTTTCCGGCTACGGCGCCGATTCGGTGGCGCAGCGCGTCGCCGACTGCGAGGCGCGCGTGCTGGTGTGCGCGAACGGCTACTTTCGCCGCGGCAAGCGCGTGCCGATGCTCGCGGACGCCCGTGCCGCGGCGCGGGCCTGCCCGTCGTTGCGTCACCTCGTCGTCGTCGACCGCCTCGGCCTCGGGCCGCTGGCGGCGCACGACGGCGCCGCAGAGTCGTTCGCCGAAGTGGATTTCCGGGTGTTGCAGGCCGCATCACCCGATCATGGCCCTGCGCCTGCCTGGCCGGCCGACCAGACGCTGATGCTGATCTACACGTCGGGCACCACCGGCAAGCCGAAGGGTGTCGTCCACACCCACGCCGGCTTCCCGGTGAAGGCGGCGCAGGACCTGCTGATGGCCTTCGACCTGCGCGCCGACGACACGCTGATGTGGGTCACCGACATGGGCTGGCTGATGGGGCCGTGGATGGTCTATGGCGGACTGATGCTGGGGGCGACGCTGGTGCTCTACGAGGGCACGCCCGATTACCCCGACGCCGGGCGGCTGTGGCAGGTGGTCGAGCGCCACGGGGTCACGCATTTCGGCCTGTCGCCGACGCTGGTGCGCCTCCTGATGGCGAACGACGCGAGCCTGCCCGCGCCGGATGCGCTCGATACGCTGCGGGTGTTCGGCTCGACCGGCGAGGCGTGGAACGAGGCGCCGTGGTTGTGGCTGTTCGAGCAGGTCGGCCGCTCGCGGCGCCCGATCATCAACTATTCGGGCGGCACCGAGATTGGCGGCGGCATCCTCGCGTGCTTTCCCGGATTGCCGCAGAAGCCGTGCTCGTTCGACGGGCCGATTCCGGGCATGGCGGTCGAGGTGCTCGACAGCGACGGACGCGCGGTGCGCGGCAGCGTCGGCGAACTCGCGATCCGTCAGCCGTGGCCGGGCATGACCCACGGCTTCTGGCGCGATGCGGAGCGTTACCGCGAGGCCTACTGGTCGGTGTGGCCGGACGTGTGGGTGCATGGCGACTGGGCGCGCGTGGACGCGGAGGGCTACTGGTTCGTCCACGGGCGCAGCGACGACACGATCAAGATCGCCGGCAAGCGGGTCGGCCCCGCGGATTTCGAATCGGCGCTGGTGTCGCACCCGCTGGTCGTCGAGGCGGTGGCGGTCGGCGTCCCTGACGAGCTCAAGGGCGAGACGGTGGTGTGCTTCGTCACCGTCGCCGACAGCGAGGCGCTCGCGGCGCGGCCGTGGCAGGCGTGGGAGGCGGAACTCGTCGACCACGTCGGTCGCCAGCTCGGCAAGCCGCTGCGCCCGGCGCACGTGCACCGCGTCGATGCGATCCCGAAGACGCGCAACGGCAAGACGGTGCGCCGGGTGATGCGCAGCGCCTACCTCGGCACCGCCCTCGGCGATCTGTCGTCGATCGAGAATCCGGCTGCAATCGATGCGGTGGGCGCGCTCCGGCCATCCGCGCGAACCTTGGCGGATGCGATCGGAACATGACTTTTACCAGGAGAACCTTATGAGCAAAGTGTATCCGGACGCCGGTTCCGCGTTGGCCGACGTCGTACGGGACGGCCAGACTGTCGCGGTCGGAGGCTTCGGCCTGTGCGGCATTCCAGAGATGCTGATCCACGGCCTGCGCGACGCGCAGGTGACGAACCTCACCGTGATCAGCAACAACGCCGGCGTCGATGGCATCGGCCTCGGGCTGCTGCTCGAGACGCGGCAGATCCGCAAGATGGTGTCGTCCTACGTCGGCGAGAACGCCGAGTTCGAGCGTCAGCTGCTCGCGGGCGAACTCGAGGTCGAACTCACACCGCAGGGCACGCTGGCCGAAAAGCTGCGCGCCGGGGGCGCCGGGATTCCGGCTTTCTACACCCGCACCGGTGTCGGCACGCTGGTGGCCGAGGGCAAGGAGGAGCGCGACATCGACGGCCAGCGCTATCTGCTCGAACACTCGCTGACCGCCGACGTCGCCCTCGTCAAGGCGTGGAAGGGCGACCGGGCGGGCAACCTCGTCTATCGCAAGACCGCGCGCAACTTCAATCCGGTGGTCGCCACCGCCGGGCGCATCACCGTTGCGGAAGTCGAGGAACTGGTGGACACCGGCACGCTCGATCCCGATCACATCCACACCCCCGGCGTCTTCGTCCAGCGCATCGTCGTCAATCCGCGCCCGACGAAACACATTGAACAACGCACCGTGAGGGAGGGATAACCATGGCCTGGACACGCAACGAGATGGCCCGCCGCGCGGCGCAGGAGCTGCGCGACGGTTACTACGTGAACCTCGGCATCGGCATGCCGACGCTGGTCGCGAACCATATCCCCCTTGGCATGGACGTGTGGCTGCAGTCGGAAAACGGCCTGCTCGGCATCGGGCCGTTTCCGACCGACGCCGAGGTCGACGCCGATCTCATCAACGCCGGAAAGCAGACCGTCACCACGCTCGCCGGCAGCAGCATCTTCAGTAGCGCCGACTCCTTCGCGATGATCCGCGGCGGCCACATCGATCTGGCGATCCTCGGCGCGATGCAGGTCAGCGAGCACGGCGATCTTGCCAACTGGATGATCCCGGGCAAGCTGGTGAAAGGCATGGGCGGGGCGATGGACCTGGTGGCCGGGGTACGTCGCGTGGTGGTGATGATGGAGCACTGCAGCAAGGGCGGCGAGCCGAAGATCCTGCGCCGCTGCGAGCTGCCGCTGACGGGGGCAGGCGTCGTGAACCGCATCATCACCGACCTGTGCGTGCTCGACGTCACACCGCGCGGGCTGTGGTTGCGGGAAACCGCGCCGGGAGTCAGCATCGAGGACGTCATCGCGCGAACCGGCGCGCCGGTCGACGTCGAGGAGATGGTGATCGGCTGAGCGGACGAGTTCGCCCGCAACTCTCCGCCGGGTGGCATCCCGGCGCTTATCGCTGGCCAGAGCCGAGGTCGCCCGCAGCCGCCCGGATCTGCGTCCGTTCGATTTCCGGACGCCGTCCGGCGCCGACCGTCCGGAATCCGGACGGTCGGCGATTTCGTCTCCCGGATATTCGGCTGCGGAGTGCCTCGCCATCCGAGTGTGAGCAGATGTTTCCTTTGATGTGTCTCATGGCATCCATTTTGCTATTCTGCTAAAGCTGCGACGGATGCTGGTGTCGCGGCTTTCGATCAGCCGGAGAGCTGACCATCCCACAACACGTTCGACGGTGCCTTCGCGGGCAGAATCCACAAGACTTCATCCAGCCGCCGTGCTTGCCTCGGCCCGCCGCGAAGCACGCCCGAGGAGGAGACTTGATGACACGGATGCCAGAAGGGCAGATGTTTTCCGATCCCGGCAACGACGCTGCAGTGATGGCGGCCTGGGAACGCTTTCTCGACGGCGGCCGACCCGCCGATTCGCTGCGCACGCTCATCGACGGGTCGTGGCAGCGCTGCCAGCAGCAGAATGTCGACCCGGACAAGTGCAGTGCGCCGCCGCCGGTCGAGGAATCGACGCTCTTCTCGCTGAAGCAGCACAACAGCGAACTGCTCGAAGCGAGCGCGCCGATCATGGCCTGTGCACGGGACTTCCTCGCTGAAACCGGCACGATGATGGTGCTCGCGGACACGAGCTGCACGATCCTGTCGATGGAGGGCGACGACCCGACGCTCGGGGTCGCCGAAAGCATCCACCTGATCCCCGGCGTGTCCTGGACCGAGCGAGTCTGCGGCACCAACGCGATCGGTACGGCGCTTGCCGTCGGGGAACCGGTGCAGATCCATTCGGCCGAGCATTACTGCGCCGGCATCAAGCGCTGGACTTGCTCGGCAACCGTGATCCGCCATCCGCACGATGGCGAGATCATCGGCGTCGTCGATGTCTCCGGATTATCGGAAAGCTACAGCCGGCAAAGCCTCGCGCTGGTCGTGACGACCGCCAGCCGCATCGAGAGCAAGATCGCGATGCGCGAGATGGAGCGGCGCTACGTGCTGCTCGAGGCGTCGCTGCCGCGCTGGTCGGGGGCAATGGCCGGGCTGGTGCTGTTCGACCGCCGCGGGTATCCGGTCAAGATGAACGAGATCGCGCAGGCGGCGATGTCGGCCTTGGGCGCCGAAGTCGATCTCGCCAAGCCGCGCCGCATGCCGGGGCTGGCGATCGACGAGCACGGGCAATTGCGGCAGGATTCCTGCCTGCCCGCGTGGCTGCGGCCGGAATGGCTCGAGCCGGTGGTCGACAGCCGCGGCCAGCGGCTCGGGACGTTGCTCGCCGTGCCATTGCCGCGCCTCGGGCGCGCAGTGTCCGGCGAGGGCGCGCGGGGGCTGTCGCATGAACCTGCGCGCCGGGAGGCGAACATTCCCGCCGGCTTCGCGACGATCGTCACGCGCGACCCGGGGCTGCGCGAGGCGGTGCGCAAGGCCGACCAGCTGGCGCGATCGAAAGTACCGGTGCTGCTGCTCGGCGAGACCGGCGTCGGCAAGGAGGAGTTCGCGCAGGGGCTGCACAAGGCGAGCCCCTTCCGCGACGGTCCCTACGTCGCGCTGAACTGCGGCGGGCTGACGCGCGAACTGCTCGCGAGCGAACTGTTCGGTTATGTCGACGGCGCGTTCACCGGCGCGCGCCGCGGCGGCCTCGTCGGCAAGATCGAGGCTGCGAACGGCGGCACGCTGTTCCTCGACGAGATCGGCGAGATGCCGCTCGACCTGCAGCCACATCTGTTGCGCGTGCTCGAACAGAGCGAGATTTACCGGCTCGGCGAGAACGTGCCGCGCAAGGTCAATTTCCGCCTCATCGCGGCGACTCACCGCGATCTGCGCAAGGAGGTCGCCGACGGGCGCTTCCGCATGGACTTCTATTATCGCGTCGCGGTGACGTCGGTTCGCATTCCGCCGCTGCGCGACCGCTGCGGTGACGTGCGTGCGCTGGCGGAGCATTTCGTTGAGCGCTTCTGCAAGCAGCACGACCTCGGACCGCGGCGGCTCGACGACGAACTGCTCGTGCATCTCGAAAACTATGCCTGGCCGGGCAACGTGCGGGAGCTGCGCAACGTCATCGAGAGCATGCTGCTGATGAGCGACCAGGAATGCGTCGGCCTCGATGCGCTGCCGCCGGAGCTGATGTCCGACACGGATGCCGACACGACGGGTTTCCCGCGTGCGGCAGGACGCGTGGCCCCTGCAGTTGCGTCCGTGAGCAGCATCGCGCAAGGCGAAGCGGAGCTGATCCGTCGCGCGATCGCCACGACGCACGGCAACCTCACGCGCGCCGCACGCGAGCTCGATATCGCGAAGAGCACGCTATACCAGAAGGTCAAGCTCTACGGACTCGAGGGCGAGATCTACCGTATGCGGGGAAGTTGACGACTATTCCCCGGCGGGCCCACCGTGCCGGGGCTGCAGGGGAATGTCGGGCGGCGGCGAACGGCCGCTTTTCAGTGCCCGGGATCACACTCTCTTGCAGTCGGCCGAAATGGCAGACGGGTTTTTATCGTATCCTCGCGCGAGCCGGGCGGCGCCTGCGCCCGACTCCGGCGTGCGCGAACGCCGGTCCCTACCGAATCTCGACGGATCCAGCAATGAAACTTCACCCCGTTATCCTGTCCGGCGGCTCCGGCACGCGTTTGTGGCCGTTATCCCGCGAGCAATATCCGAAACAGCTGCTGGCGCTGATCGGCGACGAAACGATGCTGCAGCAGACAGCGCTTCGCCTCGCAGGTTTTTCCGGACGCCTGCCGGTTTCCGAGCAGCCGCTCGTCGTGTGCAACGAGGAATACCGCTTCATCACGGCCGAGCAGATGCGGGCGGCAGGCTGCCCGACGAACCACATCCTGCTCGAACCCGTCGGACGCAACACCGCGCCGGCACTGACGCTTGCCGCGCTGACGGTGCGGCGCGATAGCGACGACGGGGTGCTGCTCGTGATGCCGGCCGATCACGTCATCCGCGACCGCGAGGCTTTCCACCGGGCGGTCGACCTTGGCATCGAAGCCGCGCTGGCCGGTGCGATGGTGACATTCGGCATCGTGCCGGAGCGCGCCGAAACGGGTTACGGCTACATCCGCGTCGGCGACGAGGCGAGCCCCGGCATCCATGCGGTCTCATCCTTCGTCGAGAAACCCGACGCCGAGACTGCGGCCGAGTATGTCGCGAGCGGCGCCTACCTGTGGAACAGCGGCCTGTTCATGGTCAAGGCCGGCGTGTGGCTGAAGGCGCTCGCGCATTTCAATCCGGAAATGCTGGCAGCGTGCGAATCGGCGCTCGAGTCGGCCGGTCGTGACGCCGACTTCGTCAGGGTCGGTCGCGAGGCGTTCCAGGCCTGCCCGTCGGATTCGATCGACTACGCGGTGATGGAGAAGCTCGCTGCGACGCCGGAACTGGGCATCGTGCCGCAGGTCGTGCCGATGTCGGTCGGGTGGTCGGATGTCGGCGCCTGGGACGCGCTGTGGACGCTCGCCGACAAGGACGACGACGGCAATTCCGGTCGCGGCGACGTGATGTTCGAGGGCACGACGGGGAGCCTCGTCCATGCGACGAGCCGGATGGTCGTCTGCCTCGGCGTCGAGGGACTGGTGATCGTCGAAACGCCCGACGCGGTGATGGTCGCGCGCAAGGACCAGACGCAGGACGTCAAGAAGATCGTCGCGCGGCTCAAGTCCGACAGCCGCCCGCAGGCGCTGGCGCACCGCAAGATACACCGGCCATGGGGCTGCTACGATTCGATCGACACCGGCGGCCGTTTCCAGGTCAAGCACATCGAGGTCAAGCCGGGTGCCTCGCTGAGCCTGCAGATGCACCATCACCGGGCGGAACACTGGATCGTCGTGCGCGGCACGGCGAGAGTCACGCGCGGCGACGAAACTTTCCTGCTGTCCGAGAACCAGTCGACCTACATCCCGCTGGGCGTCACGCATCGCCTCGAAAACCCGGGGAAGATGCTGCTGGAGATGATCGAGGTGCAGTCGGGAAGTTACCTTGGCGAAGACGACATCGTGCGCTTCGAGGATACGTACGGCCGGAGCTGACGAGTGGATGTTGATTTGCGGCGGGCGGAAACCTATTCCAGCCCGGTGTTCCGGCCTGCCGCGGCGCTTACCAGAGCTGCCACCATGGCCGGTTGTCCTTCGGCCCGCCGGCGAAATAGAGGCTGTTCGGGAAATTCTTGCGCATCACGCGGTCGGCGTCGTCGCGCAGCTCGGTCATGCCGAGCGTGTCGTAGCTTTTCACCAGCACGAACAGTGCCTCTTCGGTGGCCGGGGCCTGCGGGTAAGTCTCGATCGCCGTCTTGGCGCGGTTGATCGCCGCGACGTAGGCGCCACGGCGATAGTAGTAGCGCGCGACGTGCACTTCATGCGCGGCGAGCGCATTGACGAGGTATTGCATCCGCTGGCCCGCGTCTTCGGCGTAGCGGCTGTCCGGGAAACGCTTCACGAGCTGGCCGAACGTGTCGAACGATTCCTGCGCGCCCTTCGGGTCACGCTCGGAAAGATCCTGGTTGGAGAATCCGGCGAGCAGCCCGAGGTCTTCGTTGAACGTTGCGAGGCCTTTCAGATAGTAGGCGTAATCGGCATTCGGGTGATTCGGATGAAGCTTGATGAAGCGGTCCGCGGCGGCGATCGCCAGCGCCGGCTCGCCCGACTTGTACTGGGCGTATGCGACCTCGATCTGGGCCTGCTGCGCATAGCGCCCGTACGGATAGCGCGCTTCGAGCTTTTCGAAGAGTTTGATCGCCTGCTCGTATGCCCCTTCGTTCATGAAGGTCTTGGCTTCGGAGTAGAGACGCTGCGCGTTCCAGCCTGCCGTCTCGTCGATCTGTTCGGGCATCGAACCGCAACCACCAAGCAGCAGCGCGGTGATAACCGCTAAACTTCGAAGGGTGACCCTGGCCATCAAAAAGACTCGCGTGAATGAACCGAACGATTATAGCCCACAGGATGCGGCGCCTTTGCATCACCGATTGACGATTCCGGCCGACTGTGCCGGGCTGCGGCTCGATCAGGCGCTGGCGCGGCTATTTCCGTCCCATTCGCGCAGCCGCCTGCAGGGGTGGCTGAAGTCCGGCCGGGTGAGCCTCGACGGCGACCAGCCCGATGCCAAGTTCAAGGTCTGGGGCGGGGAGTCGCTCGAGGTCGATGCAGCTCCGTCACCCGAAGCCGCTGCAGAAGCGCCCGAAGACATTCCGCTCGTGGTGGTGCACGAAGACGAGGAAATCCTGGTCATCGACAAGCCGGTCGGGCTGGTGGTCCATCCCGGCAGCGGAAACTGGAGCGGCACGCTCCTGAACGCACTGCTGCATCACGCACCGCAACTGGCGGCCGTGCCGCGGGCCGGGATCGTCCACCGGCTCGACAAGGACACCAGCGGCCTGCTGGTCGTCGCGAAGACGCTGGAAAGCCAGACCGGTCTCGTGCGCCAGTTGCAGGCGCGCACCGTCAGGCGCCACTACCTTGCGCTCGTGCACCGCGCCCTCGCCGGACCAGGGGTTGTCGATGCGCCGATCGGCCGCCATCCGGCGCAGCGCACGCGCATGGCGGTCGTGCAGTCGGGCCGACCCGCGGTGACCCGCTATCGCGCGCGGGAACGCTTTGCACGCGCGACGCTCGTCGAGTGCCAGCTCGAAACCGGCCGCACGCATCAGATCCGCGTCCACATGGCGCATATCGGTCATCCGCTGGTCGGCGACGCGACCTATGGATTGCGCCGCAGCGGCAGCCCGGTGCTGGACGCGTTCGCGCGGCAGGCGTTGCATGCTTTCCGGCTCGGCCTGCTGCATCCGGCGAGTGGCGCCGAGATGACTTGGGAGTCCCCGCTCCCTGAGGATTTCGAAGCGCTGCTGGCGGGCCTGCGCGAGGAATCCGCGCCGTGACGGAGGACTGGATCGAGCCGGACTGGCCGGCCCCGCCGCGCGTGCGCGGGCTTGTGACGACGCGTAACGGCGGGGTCAGCACGGGGCCGTACGCGAGCATGAATCTCGGCCTGCACGTCGGCGATTCGGTCGCCGACGTGCAACGTAATCGGGCCCTGCTTCGGAGGTGCCTGCCCGGCGAACCGGCGTGGCTCGAGCAGGTGCATGGCGTGGCGGTCGCCGACGCCGACCGCACCGGCGCCCCGGTCTGCGCCGATGCGTCGGTCGCCAGGCGGCCCGGCGCGGTATGCGCCGTGATGACGGCCGATTGTCTCCCCGTGCTCTTCTGCAATGACGAAGGCAGCGTTGTCGCGGCGGCCCATGCGGGCTGGCGCGGTCTTGCCGCAGGGGTGCTGGATGCGACGCTGGCACGCATGGGCGTACCCGCTGCGACCGTGATGGCATGGCTGGGTCCGGCGATCGGGCCAGCTGCTTTCGAGGTTGGCGACGAGGTTCGCGAAGCATTCGTCGCGGCCGATCCAGCCACCGCGATCGCCTTTCGGCCCGCCGCCGGGGCTGGCAAGTGGATGGCTGATCTCTTCCTGCTCGCGCGCCTGCGTCTGGCCCGGCTCGGCGTCGTGCGCGCGTACGGTGGCGGCATCTGCACTTATGCCAGTCGGGAACGTTTTTTTTCCTACCGGAGGGAGGGTATCACGGGGCGCTTCGTGTCAATGGTATGGTTGGCGCCTTAGGCCGGCCGCATGATCGGTACTATTGATCGAGGGTGGAATCGGCTCTATCGTTGGCACCTGTCTCTTCGTCGCTGCGGCTCTTGCGTGCGCTCCGACGCCGTGCCGGGGTTCCGAACAGCCAGAGAAAAAGGGCTAGCGGTCCCACCCCCCAGAATATGAAAGTGAGTACGCCGCCAATCACCGTGGTGTCGGAAATTGCAGCGAGCAGAACCACGTATGACCAAGCGATGGCGACAATGTACATGATTGCCGATTCTACCCGCCTTGTGCCCGCGGCCGCATGCCCGGCAAGCAGCGGGGAAGGACGGCACACCACCAGGGTCGACGGGATATGCCCGGAAGCGGCCCGAACCCATGCCTCAGGAGGGGCGGATGTCTGATTCGGAAGACAAGCAGGCGAACGCAGCAGTTCAGGGAATGCTGCAGTTCGGCCAGGCCATGATGCAGAACTTCTTCGACGCCGTGGGGCGTCAGCACGCCGCGATGCAGGACAGCTCCGGGGCAACGATCCAGCGTCTCCCCTTGCCGGAGGCTGAGGAACTCGGGCGCATGCAACACCAGTTTGCGGAGCGGCATGCGGCGTTGTGGTCTGCGCTGCTGCAGCGCAAACCCGGCGAGCAGGCGGCGCCGATCGTGGAACCGCCTCCCGGCGACCGTCGGTTTTCGTCGCCGGAATGGGCGTCGAGTCCGGTGTTCGATTACGTCCGGCAGGCGTACCTGTTGAACTCCGAATTCCTCAAGCAGGTTTCCGACGCGGTGCCGATGGCCGATGGCCGGGCCAAGTCACGGGTGCAGTTTCTCACGCGGCAGTATATCGACGCACTGGCGCCGTCGAACTTCGCCGCAACCAATCCCGAATTCATCAAGACGGCACTCGAGACCAAGGGCGAAAGCATCACGAAGGGGCTGAAGAACCTGATCGCGGATCTCGAAAAAGGCCGCATTTCGATGACCGACGAGGCAGCGTTCGAAGTCGGCCGCAATCTGGCCGTCACGCCGGGCGCGGTCATCTACGAGAACGAACTCGTTCAGCTGATCCAGTACGCGCCGCTCACCGACAAGGTGGCGCAGGTCCCGCTGCTGATCGTTCCGCCGAGCATCAATAAGTATTACGTGCTGGATCTGCAGCCGGAAAACTCGCTCGTGCGCTTCGCCGTCGAGCAGGGTTTCACGGTGTTCCTCGTGTCGTGGAAGAACGTCGGCGCCGAGGGCGGGCACTTCATGTGGGACGATTACGTCGACAAGGGCGTGCTGACCTCGCTCGACGTCGTGCGCGCGGTGACCCGCGTCAAAAAACCCAACGTGCTCGGCTTCTGCGTCGGCGGCACGATCCTGTCGGCAGCCCTTGCGGTCGCGCGAGGCCGCGGCGAGGAGCCGGTCGAGAGCGTGACGCTGATGACGACGCTGCTCGATTTCGCCGACGCTGGGGAACTCGGTTGTCTCGTCGACGAAGCGAGCGTCGCGGCGCGCGAAGCGGCGATCGGCAAGGGCGGGTTGCTCAAGGGGCAGGAACTTGCCAACGTCTTTTCTTCGCTGCGTGCCAACGACCTGATCTGGCAGTACGTCGTCGGCAACTATCTGAAGGGCAACACGCCGCCGCCCTTCGATCTGCTGTACTGGAACTCGGACAGTACGAACCTGCCGGGACCGTTCCTGACGTGGTATCTGCGCAACATGTATCTTGAAAACAACCTCCGGGTGCCGGGCAAGCTCAAAGTGCTCGGCGTCAAGGTCGACCTCGGCAAGGTCGATGTGCCGGCCTACCTGCTCGCGACTCGCGAGGACCACATCGTGCCGTGGAAAGGCGCATACCTGTCGCGCGGTCTGCTTGGAGGCGATACGACCTTCGTGCTGGGTGCGAGCGGGCATATCGCCGGAGCCATCAATCCCGCATCGAAGAATCGCCGCAGCTTCTGGGTCAATCCTTCCACCGCCGCCGACCCTGACGAATGGCTGGAGAGTGCCGCCGAACGCAAGGGTAGCTGGTGGGTGCACTGGATCGAGTGGCTGAAGCTGCGCGGCGGCAAGCAGGTTGCGGCACGCGGGCGCATCGGCAATGCGACGTACAAGCCGATCGAACCGGCTCCGGGTCGGTACGTAAAGGAAAAGGCCTGAGAGGCGATAGCCGACAAGAAGAATCAGCTCGGGGCAGCGGTTACGGGGGGCGCTGCCGGGCATTGTTACAGACCCTTCGAGAGACGAAACGGGAGAGGAGTCAGAACATGGCAAGAGTTGCACTGGTAACGGGAGGTATGGGTGGCCTGGGTGAAGCGGTCTGCATCAAACTGGCGGCGCTGGGCTACAGGGTGGTGACCACGCATTCGCCGGGTAACGCCAAAGCCGGCGAGTGGTTGCAGACGATGAACAACATGGGTTACGGTTTTCGCGCCTTTCCCTGCGACGTGTCGGATTTCGATTCGGCCAGGACATGCGTCGAAACGGTGACGAAGGAGGTCGGCCCGGTGGACGTGCTGGTGAATAACGCCGGTATCACCCGCGACATGACGTTCCGCAAGATGACCAAGGCGGACTGGGATGCGGTGATCTCGACCAACCTCGACAGTGTGTTCAACATGACCAAGCAGGTCATGGACGGAATGGTCGAGCGCAAGTGGGGCCGGGTCATCAACGTGTCGTCGGTGAATGGCCAGAAGGGTGCGTTCGGCCAGACCAACTACTCCGCGGCCAAGGCCGGGATGCACGGATTCACGAAGGCGCTGGCACTGGAAGTGGCTCGTTCCGGCGTGACCGTCAACACGATCTCGCCCGGCTACATCGGCACCAAGATGGTGATGGCGATCCCGCAGGAGATTCTCGACACCAAGATCCTGCCGCAGATCCCGGTGGCGCGCCTGGGCAAGCCGGAAGAAATCGCGGGGCTGGTGGCCTACCTGTCGTCCGAGGAAGCGGCGTTCGTTACCGGCGCCAATATCTCGATCAACGGTGGCCAGCACATGTTCTGAGCAACGTCCGCAAGGCTCGATGACGGCGTGTTCCGACAGGAGGAGCACGCCGTTTTTGCTTATTGCATTGCAGCATCGTGCAACAAATGTGCTTATAATCTCCCCGCTCGTGGTACCCGCGTCTCGGGTGCCGCCTGTCAGCCAACCGAAGAGCGGGGCAGCCGACGAAGGCGCGACTGCCTGTGATTCCTCATCACCCAATTGCAGCAAGAGGATTGCAAATGAATCAGAAAGTCGCACTCGTCACCGGCGCCATGGGCGGCCTGGGTACCGCGATCTGCCAGGCGCTGGCAAAGGACGGAATGAAGGTTGTGGCCAATTGTCTGCCGGGTTTCCCGCAGAAGGATGAATGGCTGGGACGGCAGAAGGAGCTTGGTTTCGATTTCATCGCCGCCGAAGGCGACGTGTCGGATTACGAGTCCTGTCGGCTGATGGTTGCGAAGATCGAGGCTGACGTCGGAGCGATCGACGTGCTGGTGAACAACGCCGGCATCACGCGCGACAAGTTCTTTCCGAAGATGGAAAAGGCGCAGTGGGATGCGGTCATCAACACCAATCTCAACAGCCTCTTCAACGTCACCCACCACATCTCGCCGAAGATGGCAGAACGGGGCTACGGCCGGATCATCAATATTTCTTCGGTGAACGGCATAAAGGGCCAGGCCGGCCAGGCCAACTACTCGACCGCCAAGGCGGGCGTGCTCGGCTTCACGAAAGCGCTGGCCGCGGAGCTGGCGACGAAGGGCGTGACCGTCAATGCGATCGCACCGGGCTATGTCGGCACCGAGATGGTGATGGCGATCCGCGAAGACATCCGCCAAGGCATCATCGACAGCGTACCGATGAAGCGCCTGGGCAAGCCGGAAGAAATCGGCGCCCTGTGCTCCTATCTGTCTTCCGACCTGGCCGGCTACGTCACCGGCGCGACGATCAACATCAACGGCGGCCTCCACATGTGCTGATGCAGCATCCGAAGCCTGTGGATGATTGCCAACCCCCGCCGAATGGCGGGGTTTTTCTTTCGGCAGCGCGGTATAATTTTTTGCAGAGCGGAATCGACCGCCGTCGAGGAGAAAAGCGAATATGGCCGAGCAAGCGCGCCTGATCAAGAAGTACCCGAATCGCCGTTTGTACGACACCCGGACCAGTTCGTACATCACGCTGGCCGACGTCAAGGAATTGGTGCTCAGCCGCGAAGAATTCCAGGTAGTCGACGCAAAAACCACAGAGGACCTGACGCGCAGCATCCTGCTCCAGATCATCCTCGAAGAAGAAGCCGGCGGCGCGCCGATGTTCACCAGCGATCTTCTTGCCCACATGATCCGCTTCTACGGCAACGCAACGCAGGGGATGATGGGGAAGTACCTTGAGAACAACATCAAGGCCTTTACCGAAATGCAGGGAAAGCTGCAGGAACAGGCGCAGGCCATCTATGGCGAGAACAGCCCGATCAGCCAGGACCTGTGGGCGCAGTTTCTGAATTTCCAGGGCCCTGCGCTGCAAAGCGTGATGGGCACCTACGTCGAGCAGAGCAAAAAGATGTTCTCCCAGATGCAGGAACAGATCGAGAGTCAGACCCGCAACATCTTCACCGGATTCCCGTTCCCCAATTACACCCCTGCGGGCAAGGACGAGACGGCTGCGAAAACGGCCACCGGGACCGATGCACCGGCAGAAAACACCACGGGCAAAGGCGGCCGCGCCACCCAGAAATAAGGCGAACCCGCCCGCGGCCACGATCGTGTGCCGCAGAGGGTTTCAACAGAGAGCATGACCCAGCAGAAATCCCAGAACGTACCGCGCGTCGGCTTCGTGTCCCTTGGGTGCCCCAAGGCCACGGTCGATTCCGAACATATCCTGACCCGCCTGCGTGCAGAAGGCTACGACATTTCCGGCAGCTACGATGATGCGGATATCGTCGTCGTCAATACCTGCGGTTTCATCGATGCCGCAGTCGAGGAGTCGCTCGACGCAATCGGCGAGGCGCTCGCCGAAAACGGCAAGGTTATCGTCACGGGATGCCTCGGCGCCAGGGACGACGTCATCCTCGCGGCCCACCCCCAGGTGCTGGCGGTGACGGGGCCGCATGCCACCGACGCGGTGATGAAGGCCGTACACCAGCATCTGCCGAAACCGCACGATCCTTTTACGGACCTCATTCCGCCTCAGGGGATCCGGCTGACCCCGGCGCATTACGCCTACCTCAAGATATCCGAGGGCTGCAACCACCGCTGCAGCTTCTGCATCATTCCGTCGATGCGGGGCGACCTCGTCAGCCGTCCGATCCATGACGTCATGCGCGAGGCCGAGTCCCTCGTCGATTCGGGGGTGAAGGAACTCCTCGTGATCTCGCAGGACACCAGCGCTTATGGTGTCGACTTGAAATATCGCACCGGCTTCTGGAACGGGCGCCCGCTCAAGACCAGGCTGATCGACCTGGCGAATGCTCTCGGCGAACTCGGGGTATGGGTGCGGATGCACTACGTCTATCCGTACCCGAGCGTAGACGAACTGATTCCGCTGATGGCCGAAGGCAAGATCCTGCCGTATCTGGATGTGCCGTTCCAGCACGCGAGTCCGCGCATCCTCAAGGCGATGAAGCGTCCCGGGAATGTCGAAAACGTCCTCGAACGGATCCGCAAGTGGCGCAGCATTTGTCCTGATCTGACGATCCGCTCGACGTTCATCACCGGCTTCCCCGGCGAAACCGATGAAGATTTCGAGCAGCTGCTCCGTTTCCTCGAAGAGGCGCAGCTCGACCGCGTCGGTGCATTCGCGTATTCGCCTGTCGAAGGCGCCGCCGCCAATCTGCTGGCCGACCCCGTGCCGGATGAGGTTCGCGAGGAGCGGCGGATGCGTCTGATGGATTTCCAGGAGGACATCTCGACGCAGCGCCTCGAACGCTGGATCGGGCGCGACATCACCGTGCTCGTCGAGGAGGTCGACGATGAAGGCGCGGTTGCCCGTTCGGGGAGCGATGCCCCCGAAGTGGACGGGCTGGTCATCATCCCGGATGGCGACAGGCTCGTGCCCGGCGAATTCGCGAAGGTGCGCGTCACCGACTGCGACGTGCACGATCTTTACGCCAGGCCGCTCCCGTGATGTCCTGCTAGCGCCATGTACGAAACGGCGCTCCCGTGCGTACCCCGCAGCAGTCCGGTCATCGGTCTGGCTCTGGGCAGTGGTGCGGCGCGAGGCTGGGCCCACCTGGGCGTCCTGCAGGCGCTGGCTCGCGAAGGAATCGAGCCCCAGGTGATCTGCGGATGTTCGATCGGAGCGTTCGTCGGCGCGGCGATGGCAGCGGGGGACCTTGCGAAGCTCGCCGAATGGGCGCAGTCCCTGAAATGGCAAGACGTCGTTTCGCTGCTCGACGTCAGCCTGAGGGGCGGGCTGATTCGCGGACAGAAACTCATCCAGTTTTTCGAACGCAATTTCGTCGATCGGGATTTTTCAGAGCTCCAGCGTTGCTTTGCGTGCGTCGCGACCGAGCTGGAAACCGGACGGGAGATCTGGCTGCGGGAAGGAAGCGTTTCGGCCGCTGTGCGTGCCTCGATCGCGCTTCCCGGGCTGTTCACACCGGTCATCCATAACGGACGCCTTCTCGTCGACGGTGGCCTCGTCAATCCGGTGCCAGTTTCCCTGTGTCGCGCGATGGGAGCCGATATCGTGATCGCGATTGACCTGGGGTCGGACATGATCGGAAAATCCAGGCGCCAGGCGCCGGCCGAGGACGAAACCGGTATCGGCTGGACGGAACGCCTGTTCGGACGCCTGGGCTTTTTCGGCAACAGCGGGAACGGTGAGCCGGGAAACGGTCAGACCCCGTTACGTGAGGCAAACCTGCCCTCGCTTCTGACCGTCCTCACGAGCAGCATCAACATCATGCAGGTTCGCATCGCGCGCAGCCGGCTTGCCGGAGAGCCGGCCGATGTGCAGATTTCTCCGCGCCTGGGCCACTTGGGACCGATGGATTTTCATCGTGCTGCGGAGGCCATTGCCGAGGGAGAGGCGGCGGTCGAACGGATGCTGCCCTCGTTGCGATACTGCCTGGGGCATGATTGAGTCGGAGTCGCCCGATATGAACGAGTTGCTACGCACGCTTGCGGCCGCCGTCGGGGCGCCGCATGTGCTCACCGACCCTGAGTCGATGGCGCCCCACCTGACTGACTGGCGCGGGCGCTATACGGGAACTGCGCTGGCGGTCGTCAAGCCCGCCGGGACGCCTGAAGTGGCGGCAGTCGTGCGGGCCTGTGCGGCGGCGGACGTGGCGATGGTCCCGCAGGGAGGAAATACCGGCCTGTGCGGCGGCGCGACCCCATTGCCGGACGGACAGACGGTGGTAATCAATCTGTCACGCATGAGTCGCATTCGCGCGGTCGATCCCGCCAACAATGCTTTGATCGCCGAGGCGGGCTGCACCCTTGCGGCCGTCCAGCAGGAGGCGGCATCGGTCGATCGGCTTTTCCCGCTGTCGCTCGCCTCGGAGGGGAGTTGCGAGATCGGCGGGAATTTATCCACGAACGCAGGCGGAGTCCATGTCCTGCGTTACGGCAACATGCGAGAACTGGTGCTTGGCGTCGAGGTCGTCCTGCCTGACGGCCGCGTATGGGACGGGCTGAGGGCATTGCGCAAGGACAACACCGGCTATGATCTGAAGCAGCTTTTCATCGGCGCGGAAGGCACGCTCGGTATCGTCACCGCGGCGGCACTGAAACTCTTTCCCCGCATGCGCAGCCGCGCCACGGCCTGGGTCGCGATAGCCGACCCCGCGGCAGCTGTGACGCTTCTCGCCCGGCTGAGGAATGCAGGGGGCGATCGGGTGACGGCGTTCGAAATCGTCGGGCGCCCGGCGCTCGATCTGGTATTGAAGCATCTCCCCGGTGCCCGGCCGCCGCTTGCCGGCGTGAGCGCATGGGCGGTGCTCGTGGAATTGATGGATGCTGCCGCCGATGCACCGCTGGGGGAGCTGCTCGAGCGGGCGCTGGCCGATGCGATGGACGAGGGGCTCGTACTCGATGCTGCGGTCGCCTCGAGCCTGGCGCAGGCCGAAACCCTCTGGGCGTTGCGCGAAAACGTCTCCGAGGCGCAACGGCTGGAAGGCGTCAGCATCAAGCACGACATCTCGGTTCCGGTAAGCAGGATTCCGGAGTTTCTCGAACGGGCAGACGCTGCCCTTCTGGCCGTATGGCCGGATGCGCGCATCGTTGCCTTCGGCCATATCGGCGACGGGAACCTCCACTACAACTTGTCGAAGCCGGACGCGCAGGAAAACGCCCATTTCATCGCAAGAACAGCGGAAGTCAATCGCATCGTTCACGATGTCGTCGACCAGTTCGAGGGCTCGATATCTGCGGAGCACGGTCTCGGCCAGCTCAAGCGCATCGAGGCCCGGCGCTACAAATCGGAAGTCGAACTGGAGTTGATGCGGGCGATAAAGGAAAGCATCGATCCGCGCGGATTGATGAATCCCGGCAAGGTTTTGTGAGATGCAAAGATAATCGCAATTCGGGGTTTACAGTGTGATTGGGTAGCCCTATAATGCGCGCTCTTTCGGGTCAGGGGGTATAGCTCAGCTGGGAGAGCGCTTGCATGGCATGCAAGAGGTCAGCGGTTCGATCCCGCTTACCTCCACCAACCGAAGAAAGCGACGATGTCCCCATCGTCTAGAGGCCTAGGACATCGCCCTTTCACGGCGGTAACCGGGGTTCGAATCCCCGTGGGGACGCCAGAATAAAGCGGGTCGCCGTAAGGCGGCGTGCAAACCGGCAGGAAACTGCCGGTAGCAGGTCAGCGCGGAGTGGTAGTTCAGTTGGTTAGAATACCGGCCTGTCACGCCGGGGGTCGCGGGTTCGAGTCCCGTCCACTCCGCCAGTTTCGTAGCAGCAGTGTTGGTGTGTCGTTCGCTGGTGCATATCCATGCGGATCGGCGAACAAGCTTTGCTTGCGGTGCGTTCATTCAAGCGCTATAGTGCTCCGCTCTGTTGTGGGGGTATAGTTCAGATGGGAGAGCGCTTGCATGGCATGCAAGAGGTCAGCGGTTCGATCCCGCTTACCTCCACCAACCGAAGAAAGCGACGATGTCCCCATCGTCTAGAGGCCTAGGACATCGCCCTTTCACGGCGGTAACCGGGGTTCGAATCCCCGTGGGGACGCCAGAATAAAGCGGGTCGCCGTAAGGCGGCGTGCAAACAGGCAGGAAACTGCCGGTAGCAGGTCAGCGCGGAGTGGTAGTTCAGTTGGTTAGAATACCGGCCTGTCACGCCGGGGGTCGCGGGTTCGAGCCCCGTCCACTCCGCCAGCAGACAAGGGAGCCTTCGGGCTCCCTTTTTTTCGCCCGTCAAGCGAGTGTCATCGGAAAGCGAGTCATCCCGAATTGTGCCCGGGCCGCCGTGGCTGGTGGGTGGTTCCGATGGCAGGCGTTCGCGGCGCTGGCATCATCAAGGTAAATTGCGCTAGAGTTTTCCCCATACGCTTCGGTACGGGATCCTCGATGGCAATGCCGATGTGTTCGTTAAACGACAGGAGCGGGACATACAATGAATATGAAAAAAATCGGGATCGTTGGTGCCGGAACGATGGGAAACGGCATAACCCAGGCGTTCGCCGTAGCAGGGTTTGACGTTGTGATGAGCGACGTCGCGGAAGCCGCGTTGCAGCGCGGCCTGGCGACCCTGAGCGGCAGCCTCGATCGGCTCATCAAGAAAGACAAGATGACCGAAGCGCAGAAGGCTGAGGCGCTTGCGCGGGTGAGCGGATCGACGGATCTCGGGGCGATGGGCGACTGCGACCTCATCATCGAGGCTGCAACCGAAAACCTTGCACTGAAGCTGAAAATCTTCGAGCAACTGGACGCCATCGCAAAACCTGATGCGATCATCGCGAGCAATACGTCATCGATCTCGATCACGAAGCTCGCCGCTTCCACGCGACGCGCCGACAGGATCATCGGCATGCATTTCTTCAATCCCGTCCCGGTGATGGCGCTGGTGGAACTCATTCGCGGTTTGCAGACGTCCGACGCCACTTACGCGGCAGTCGAGATGCTTGCCCGGGCGGTCGGCAAGACGCCAGTGCAAGTGCGCAACAGCCCGGGTTTCGTCGTCAACCGGCTACTGTGTCCGATGATCAACGAGGCGATCTTTGCCCTCGGGGAAGGCCTCGCGAGTGCGGCCGAGATCGACGAGGCAATGAAACTGGGCTGCAACCATCCTATCGGCCCGCTCGCGCTGGGCGACATGATCGGTCTCGACGTGGAACTCGCGGTGATGCAGGTGCTCTTTGAGGGTTTCAAGGATCCAAAGTATCGCCCGGCACCCCTTCTCGTGGAGATGGTGGAGGCGGGCTACCTCGGCCGCAAGTCAGGCAAAGGCTTCTTCGAGTACAAATAACTACTTCGAAGAGGCGGCCGGCTATAGAGCCTCCACCGGAACGGTGATCGAGTAGGGGGCGGGGTTACCCCCGTCGCCCTCTCACACCACCGTACGTGCGGTTCCGCACACGGCGGTTCATGTAAGACACTGGAGTCGTCGCGTCGTATCGAGCAGCGACACCAGCCCCAGACGATCAAAGAAGGACTTCGGGAAGGCCGCGTTCATGTGGCTGGCGCCACTGTTTCACCACGGCCCGCGTTGGTTGAACGCCGAGCGGAATGCCCGCTCCTCCTTCAGTCCCGCCTTCATCAGGTTCTTCGCACGAGTATACGGGCGTTTCCACTGTCGCCACAGAATGCAGCGCAGCTTGCGCCGTAGCCACCCGTCAAGCGTCTCCAGCGGCGTTTTGGTTTCGGTCAGCTTGAAATACGCTGCCCAGCCCCGCAGCACCGGGTTCAACTCGTCGATCGTGCCACCCACGCTTCGCCCTCCCGCACCTTTGAGCACCTCCCGGACCTTGTCTTGCAGCCGTTGCAGGCTGCTCGGCGCGATCCGCAGTTTCGGGGCCTTGTGCCAGCTGACGCTGTAGCCCAGAAACTTCCGCTCCCACGGTCGCGCGACCGCGCTCTTGGCTTCACTGACCGTGAGCTTGAGCCGCTCGGACAGAAACCGGCTGATACTCGTCAGTATCCGCTCGCCTGCCGCATGGCTTCGGACGTAGATGTTGCAGTCGTCCGCGTAGCGACAGAACGCGTGACCCCGACGTTCCAGTTCCCGGTCCAATTCCGTCAGCAGGATGTTCGACAGCAACGGACTCAGGGGGCCTCCTTGCGGTGTGCCCTGCGTCCTCGGGCTGACGACGCCCTCTGCCATCATCCCCGCTTCCAGATACCGCCGGATGAGTTTCAGTACCCGCCCATCCCCGATCTTCTTCGCGAGCCTCACCATCAGAATGTCGTGATTGACCCGATCGAAGAACTTCTCCAGAGCCATGTCCACCACGATACGCCGGCCTTCGGCGACATACTGCCGCGCCGCCTGGACCGCCTGATGGGCGTTTCTCCCCGGCCGGAAGCCGTAGCTCGACTCGGAGAAATCCGCCTCGAAGATCGGCGAGAGCACCTGATGCAACGCTTGTTGGATCAGTCGATCCGTCAGCGTCGGAATGCCGAGCGTCCTCACCCCGCCTTGCGGCTTGGGGATATCCACTCGGCGTACCGCCTGCGGGATGTACGTCCCCGCCAGCAGCCTGGCCCTGATCGTCGGCCAGTGTTGCTGCAGATGTGCCTTGAACTCGGCCACCCCGATGCCATCAACACCGGCCGCGCCTTTGTTTCGGATCACCCGCTCGTAAGCAAGCCACAGGTTGCCGCGCTCACACACGGCCTCCATCAGCTCGCTCATCCGCTCCAACTCCGCTTTCGTCCGCTCAACGCCCGTCGATTCCGCCTCGACACGCAGCCCAGCCCCCTCCGGATACCGTCCGGAGCCTGCCGCCCGCGCCCCGTCTTGCCGACGGGCTTCTGCCTTCAATGGCTTCATCGAGAAACGTTCGCCTACTCGCGTTCTTCCATGTTCGGCCCTTCAGCCCATACTGGCGCCTACTATGGCCTCGGCTGACTTCCTCACGCGCATCCCGACGCCTCGCGACGTCAGTAGCACCATGGCACCCGTGAGGATCTCCCCGGGTATGACGCACCCACCTTCACGCTTATACCTGTCGGATATACGTCACAGCGTCCCGTGCAAGTTTCGGGCTTTGACGATATTGGCCGCCTTACCCCGCTGTGCCGCCTCGTATCCGCTTCCTGTTCGTCAGGTCAACGCTTTGCCTTCGGCTTCCTCCAGATTCGCAGTTACCCGCGACACCCTTGCCGTTCAGCTAACTCTTCCCCTTGCCGGGCGAGTAGAGGACTTCCACCTCCAAGTGAGTGCGCCCTGCCGGGCGCACCAAACAAAAACGCCACCCTCGGGTGGCGTTATGACTTGAGCGTTCTGCTTCAGCCGCGCCGCATCGCGTCGAAGAACTCACCGTTGCTCTTGGTGGCCTTGATCTTGTCCAGCAGGAATTCCATCGCGTCGATGTCGTCCATGCCGTACAGCAATTTACGCAGGATCCACACTTTCTGCAGTACGTCGGGCTTGAGGAGGAGTTCCTCCCGGCGGGTACCGGACCGATTGACGTTGATCGCAGGATAAACCCGCTTCTCGGCCATACGGCGATCGAGGTGCAACTCCATGTTGCCGGTGCCCTTGAATTCTTCGTAGATCACATCGTCCATGCGGCTGCCGGTGTCGATCAGCGCGGTCGCGATGATCGTCAGCGACCCGCCTTCCTCGATATTCCGGGCGGCGCCGAAAAAGCGCTTGGGCTTCTGCAGCGCGTTCGCGTCGACGCCGCCGGTGAGCACCTTGCCGGAAGCGGGCACCACGGTGTTGTAGGCGCGTGCGAGGCGCGTCAGCGAGTCGAGCAGAATTACGACATCCTTCTTGTGCTCAGTCAGGCGCTTGGCCTTCTCGATCACCATCTCGGCGACCTGCACGTGGCGAGAAGCGGGTTCGTCGAAGGTGGAGGCGACCACTTCACCTTTGACCGATCGCTGCATCTCGGTCACTTCCTCAGGGCGCTCGTCGATTAGCAGCACGATGACGACGACGTCGGGATGATTGGCGACGATGGAGTGGGCGATGTGTTGCAACATCACCGTCTTGCCGCTCTTTGGCGGGGAGACGATCAGTCCGCGCTGGCCTTTGCCGATCGGCGCGATCATGTCGATCACCCGGCTCGTGATGTTTTCTTCTCCGCGGATGTCCCGTTCGAGCTTGAGGCATTCGTTCGGGTGCAGCGGCGTGAGGTTCTCGAAGAGGATCTTGTGCTTGCAGGCCTCGGGAGGCTCGCCATTGATCTTGTCCAACTTGACCAGCGCGAAATATCGCTCTCCGTCTTTGGGCGTGCGGATCTCGCCCTCGATCGTGTCGCCGGTGTGAAGGTTGAAGCGCCGGATCTGTGACGGGGAAACGTAGATGTCATCGGTCCCGGCAAGATAGGAAATGTCCGGGGAGCGAAGGAATCCGAATCCGTCTGGCAGGACTTCGAGCGCCCCGTCACCATATATCGGTTCGCCCTTCTTCGCCCGGTTCTTGAGCAAGGCGAACACGAGTTCCTGTTTGCGCAGTCTGTTGGCGCCATCGATTTCATTCGCGATGGCCATTTCCAGCAGTTCGCTTACGTGGAGGGACTTCAGCTCCGATAATTGCATGGCGAGAGGGCGCAACAAGGCGCTATTGGATGAGGCAGGTGAAGGGATCGGGGAGAGAGGCAATCGCGGCGCCGGGAATTTCGGCACGGGGCGCGGAAGGCGCCGCGGAAACGACTTCGACTGTAGCGCCGGTCAGAGGTTGCTGTCAATGAAGGCGGTGAGCTGGGACTTGGACAGCGCCCCGACCTTGGTGGCTTCGACGTTGCCGCCCTTGAACAGCATCAACGTCGGAATACCCCGGACGCCGAATTTGGCGGGCGTCTCCTGGTTTTCATCGATGTTGAGCTTTGCGACTTTCAGCTTGCCGGCGTATTCCTTGGCGACGTCGTCCAGGATCGGCGCAATCATCTTGCACGGACCGCACCATTCGGCCCAGTAGTCGACCAGCACGGGGGCCTGCGACTGAAGCACCTCGGCTTCGAAATTGCCGTCAGTGACGTAATGGATATGCTCGCTCATGTTTCCTCGCATCAGGGGTAACGGTAGTGCTTCGGATAGGGGACGGGCCCCGACGGGCCCGGTCGACAAAGGCGAAATCGAACCGCCTCGTGCTGGGAGTTTCGAAAAGTTATGCGAAGCCGGCCCTCGCGTCAAGAAGTTCTCCGGGGCGGGTGCTACGCCCGTGAGCCGAGGGGTGGCGGCAATGGCATGAAGCGGGCTCTCTCGGCTATATTGGGAGCACTGGGAGTATCGCCCATTTTGACCGTGTATCGAACTGATGGAGTTCAAATAATGACTTATGTTGTAGCTGAAGCCTGCATCCGCTGCAAGTACACCGACTGTGTTGACGTCTGTCCGGTGGACTGCTTCAGGGAAGGGGCAAATTTCCTTGTGATCGACCCGACGGAATGCATCGACTGCACCCTCTGCGTCGCGGAGTGCCCGGTGGAAGCCATTTTTGCCGAGGATGACGTCCCCGAGGGGCAGCGCCATTTCATCGAACTCAATGCGGAGCTCGCGCAGCAGTGGAAGCCCATCGTCGAACGCAAGGATCCCTTGCCGGATGCCGACGAGTGGGCGAAGCGAACGGGCAAGCTCGACGAACTGATCAAATAAAAACTCGAATAACGGAGTGGAGAGCCGCATTCGATGTCCGCAGACGCCGCGACGACGAGTGTGGCGATTTATGCGGATGCTGTTCGCGCTCACGACAATCCACTAACATCGCCCAAGGTGAATTACATGAAAATGGTGGGGGAACACAAATGCTGGTGAGCGAGATTCTTGCAATCAAGGGCAAGGTGCTCTATACGATTGCCCCCAGCAGGAGCATGGCTGAAGCGGTAGCCATCATGACGGAGCAGGACGTCGGCTCGCTCGTGGTTTTTTCGCAGGGTCAGATGACCGGCATGCTGACCTTTCGCGAGGTGCTGCAGGCGGTACACAAGGGCGGGGCGGGATGGGCCGAGATGCCCGTTGAAGCGGCGATGCTTTCCGGGCCGATGATCGCGTCCCCGGACATGGAGATGGACGCGCTGCGCCGCCTCATGGTCGATCATCATCAGCGTTATCTGCCAGTGATGGACGGTAATACGCTGATGGGCGTGGTGTCCTTCCATGACGTGGCGAAGGCGGTGCTTGAAGAACAGAGTTTTGAGAACCGGATGCTGAAAAACTACATTCGCAACTGGCCGCGCGAGCCAGGCGAAGAGGACGAAAAATAACGCAGTAGCTTCCCGTTGCGGCGGATTCGCGAGTCCGGTGAGGAGGCGCGACGATCGCCGCGGCTCCGGTTACAGGCTGGAAGCCGGCGCCGCGCGTCTGGCGCCGATCAGGTTCCGGACAAGCATGGCCAGATCGCGCTTGCCGGCAGCGGTTTCTAGCTGAAGGAGTCGATGATGGAAAAGATCTGGCTGCAGAGCTATCCCCGGGGCGTTCCCGCAGAAATTGATCCCGACGAGTTCAGCTCCATCGGCGACCTGTTCAGCCGGAGTGTGCGGCAGTTCGGCGACCGGCCAGCCTACATCAACATGGGCAAGGGTGTCAGCTATGCCGAACTCGACCGGTTGTCCGCCCGGTTCGCGGGCTTCCTGCAAGGCGCACTGAAGCTTGCGAAGGGTGCGCGCGTTGCGCTGATGATGCCCAACATGCTGCAGTACCCGATCGCAATGTTCGGAGTGCTCAGGGCTGGCTATGTCGTCGTCAACGTCAATCCGCTTTACACCGCTCGTGAACTGGAGCATCAGCTCCGCGACTCCGGTGCCGAGACGATTGTCATCATCGAGAATTTCGCCAGCACGCTCGAACACGTGCTGCCGAAGCTCAGGATGCCTCATATCGTGGTCACGAGCCTCGGCGAAATGCTCGGCTTTCCGAAAAGCCTGATCGTCAATCTGGTCGTCCGGCAGGTGAAGAAGCTGGTGCCGCCATGGAATCTCCCGGGCCATGTGAGCTTTTCGGCGGCGTTATCCAGGGGCGCCGCGTTCCCGCTCGAGCCGGTGAGCGTCGGACACGACGACATTGCCTTTCTCCAATACACGGGTGGCACCACCGGCGTGGCGAAGGGGGCGGTACTGACCCATCGCAACATCATCGCGAATTTGCAGCAGGCACACGCCTGGATCCGGCCCTTCCTGCATGAAGGCGAGGAAATCATCATCACGGCGCTTCCGCTCTATCATATTTTTTCCCTGACTGCGAACTGCCTGACGTTCTTCAAGCTCGGCGCGACGAACGTGCTGATCACCAATCCTCGCGACATTCCAGGCTTCATCAAGGAACTCGCCAAGTACAAATTCACCGCCATCACCGGGGTCAATACGCTGTTCAATGCGTTACTGAACAACCCGGATTTTGCCAAGCTCGATTTCTCCCGGCTCAACATCGCGCTCGGCGGGGGAATGGCGGTTCAGCAGCAGGTGGCGGAGCGGTGGGGCAGGATCACCGGAAAGCCGCTTATCGAGGCCTACGGGCTGACCGAAACATCGCCCGCGGTGACCATAAACCCGCTGGATCTGCCCGCCTTCAATCATTCGATCGGCCTGCCCGTTTCATCGACGGAAGTGAGCATTCGCGGCGACGACGGCAGCGAAATGCCGTTCGGGCAGCCCGGCGAGCTGTGCGTGCGAGGGCCACAGGTGATGCGCGAGTACTGGAATCGGCCGGAGGATACGGCCCACGTCTTTACGCCCGATGGTTTCCTCCGCACCGGTGACATCGCGACGATCGACGAAAAAGGCTTTGTGCGCATCGTCGATCGCAAGAAAGACATGATCCTGGTGTCAGGTTTCAACGTCTTTCCGAACGAGATCGAGGATGTCGTCGCAAGCCATCCGGGCGTGCTGGAGGTCGCCGCGGTGGGCGTGCCGGACGAGCGCACCGGCGAAGCCGTCAAAGTGTTCATCGTGCGCAAGGATCCCTCGCTCACCCGCGAGATGATCATTGCCCATTGTCGCGAAAGCCTGACCGCATACAAAGTCCCTCACCTCGTGGAGTTTCGCGACGAGTTGCCGAAGACGAATGTCGGGAAGATCCTGCGGCGCCTGTTGCGGGACGGGAAGGCCTGAACGCACTGCCCGCGTCGTGCTTGTTTTTTCGTCCGATCCGTGGTTAGAATCCGGAGCACTGATCCCGATATTTGTAATGCCATGACGCATCTGGTTCTCTCCCTCGCCGTAGTACTGCCGGTACGCGTAGTAGCAAGCGTAGGCAGGCGCGCGTCTTAAGGGCAAGGGACAACCAGGTAGCATCGATTCCAACCCCCGCCGGCGCGCAAGCCCGGCGGGGGTTGGTTTTTGCGTCGCCGGTTCCTGTCGCCGAATATGAACCGAAGGAGATCATCATGATCCAGATGACCGGCGCCGAACTGATCCTGCGCTTACTTGAACGGCAGGGCATACGCACCGTTGCCGGCATTCCGGGCGGCGCGATCCTGCCGCTCTACGATGCGTTGTCGGGTAGCAAACTGATTCGCCACGTGCTCGCCCGTCATGAACAGGGGGCCGGCTTCATCGCCCAGGGGATGGCCAGGGTGTCGGGGCGCCCGGAAGTGTGCTTCGCCTCGAGCGGCCCCGGCGCGACCAACCTCGTTACGGCGATCGCCGACGCGCATCTGGACTCGATTCCCATGGTGGCGATCACCGGGCAGGTGCCACTTTCGATGATCGGCACCGACGCCTTCCAGGAAGCCGACATCTACGGCATGACGGTGCCGATCACGAAGCATAATTTCCTCGTGCGCTCGGCCGACGAATTGCTGCAGGTGATTCCCGACGCGTTTCGCCTCGCGATGTCCGGGCGGCCCGGCCCGGTGCTGATCGACATTCCGAAGGATGTGCAGACCCAGGTCGTGAGCTTCGATGCGTTTCCGCTGCCGGCCATCCCCGATGCCGCGCCCGCAAGCGATCTGGGCGCGATCGAGGAGGCGGCGCGACTCATCAATGCTGCGGAACGGCCCGTGCTCTATGTCGGCGGCGGCGTGGTTCATTCCGGCGCGGCGCAGCAAATCGTCACGCTCGCCGAGCATGCCGGATTGCCGACCACGATGACGCTGATGGCGCTGGGCGTGATGCCGATCGACCACCCGCTTTCGCTCGGCATGCTGGGAATGCATGGCGCGCGCTACACGAATTTCATCCTCGAAGAATCGGACCTGCTGGTCTGCGTCGGCGCGCGCTTCGACGACCGGGCGATCGGCAAGGCGGCGCAATTCTGTCCGCAGGCGAAGATCGTGCATATCGACATCGATCCGTCCGAACTGCACAAGATCAAGAACGCGCATGTCGCGATCAATGGGGATGTCGGCGTGGTTCTCGAAGCGCTGTTGCCGCGGGTGAACGTCAGGCTGCGCAAGCGCTGGCTATCGCGTGTCGGCAGCCTCAAAAGCCGTTTTCCACTGCAGATGCCGGGGCTGGACGATCCGCGCAGCCATTATGGCCTCGTCCAGGCGGTCGCCTCCGTGGTCGGCGATGATGCAGTAGTCACCACTGACGTCGGGCAGCACCAGATGTGGGTCGCCCAGGCTTATCCGTTCCGCCGACCCCGTCAGTGGCTGACCTCGGGCGGTTTCGGGACGATGGGATTCGGCTTGCCGGTGGCGGTCGGCGCGGCGCTGGCGGCGCCCGCGCGAACGGTCGTGTGCTTCACTGGTGATGGCAGCTTCAAGATGAACATCCAGGAACTCGCGACGCTCGCCGAAGAGGGACTCAGCGTGAAGATCGTGCTGATGAACAACAACTCGCTGGGGCTGGTGTATCAGCAGCAGAGCCTGTTCTACGGTAAGCGCGTGTTCGCGTCGAAGTACCGGGGCGCACCCGATTTTCTGAAAATTGCCGAAGGCTTCGGCATCGATGGCGTCGATCTCGATACGGCCCAGAACCCGCGCGCGGCGCTTGCCCAGGCGCTGAACGCCCCGGGGCCGTGTCTGATCCACGCATCGATCGACCGCGAGGAATTCGTCTATCCGATGGTGCCTCCCGGCGCCGCGAACACCGAAATGATCGGAGGCTGACATGATCGAACAAGTTGCCGAACCCTTGCAGCAATCCGGTTTCGCCAAAGTCGTGCTGGAACTTGAGGTCAACAATCACCCCGGTGTGATGAGCCACATCTGCAATCTGTTCGCCCGTCGCGCGTTCAATGTCGAAGGCATCTTGTGCATGCCGATGTCTGACCCGCGCCGCAGCCGCATCTGGCTGCTGGTGTTCGAGGACCAACGGCTGGAGCAGATGGTGCTGCAGGTGGAGAAGCTCGTCGATGTATTGTCGGTGCGCCGGCACGGGGCGGAGCATGAAGTATTCGAACGGCTGGAGAAATTTTTCTACTGAGCATCCCATCCCCCGCAAGCGGTGGAAGGCGTTCGCAAAGGAAACTATAGTTTGCAAAACGTTTTCTTGACGAGCGCCGGACAGATGGCGCGAACGGGCCTCGGATGAGGGTAAGCGGCTTGCCCAAGACCCCGGTGGGGTCTTGGGTCGCTGTGCTACACTCGTCGGGTTTCCACCCCTCGTTTCAAATCGAGATTCGATGTCCGGCAATAGCGTAGGCAAACTCTTTTGCGTCACTTCCTTCGGTGAATCCCACGGTCCGGCGATCGGCTGTGTCGTCGACGGGTGCCCGCCGGGCATGGCGCTTTCGACGGAGGAGATCCAGGTCGAGCTCGATCGGCGCAAACCCGGCACGTCGAGGCATGTCACGCAGCGGCGCGAACCGGACGAAGTGGAGATTCTTTCGGGCGTGTTCGAGGGGGTTACGACCGGCACCCCGATTGCGCTGCTGATTCGCAACCAGGACCAGCGCTCACGTGATTACGGCAACATCGCCGAGACGTTTCGCCCCGGCCATGCTGATTATGCGTACTGGCAGAAATACGGGATTCGCGATCACCGCGGCGGCGGCCGTTCCTCGGCGCGCGAGACGGCGGTGCGCGTGGCGGCGGGTGCGATCGCACGCAAATGGCTGAATCAGCAGCACGGAGTCGTCATCCGCGGCTTCATGTCGCAGCTCGGACCGATCGAGATCCCGTTTGTGGACTGGGATGAAGTCGGGCGCAACCCGTTCTTCGCACCCAACGCCGCTGTCGTGCCGGCGCTCGAAGACTACATGGACGAACTGCGCAAGTCCGGCGACTCGGTCGGCGCACGTATCGATGTCGTGGCCAGCGGCGTGCCGGTGGGCTGGGGGGAGCCAGTCTATGACCGGCTCGATGCGGATATCGCCTACGCGATGATGGGCATCAACGCGGTGAAGGGCGTCGAGATCGGCGCCGGTTTTTCCTGCGTTGCGCAGCGCGGCACCGAACATTCCGACGAAATGACACCCGAAGGCTTCCTCTCGAACAATGCCGGCGGAGTCCTGGGCGGCATTTCGACGGGGCAGGACATTCTCGTGAGTATGGCCGTGAAGCCGACCTCGAGCATTCGGCTCGATCGCCGCTCCATAGACAAGCAGGGCGACGCGGTGATCATCAACACCCATGGTCGTCACGACCCGTGTGTCGGCATCCGCGCGACCCCGATCGCGGAAGCGATGCTCGCGATCGTGTTGATGGACCACGCGTTGCGTCATCGCGCTCAGTGCGGCGACGTTTCCTGCGCGACGCCGAAGCTCGCCCGGCTCGCGCCCTCCGGCGTGCAGCACGTTCCCGCGCCCCCGCGCTGACGGGTTTGCCGTTCGTTCGCGCGCCGGCTGTGCGTCAGGCACTGTCTGCCGCCCGGCGCCGGAGCTAGGGCGCATCCGTGTTGCCGTACTGGCGCCTGTCCGCCTACTACTTTTTTTATTTTGCGTTCGTCGGCGCCTTTTCGCCGTACTTCACGCTCTATCTCCAGTCGATCTCGCTCTCTGCAACCGATATCGCGATCCTGATGTCGCTGATGCAGGTGATGCGCGTGATCGCACCCAATGTATGGGGCTGGCTCGCCGAGCATCCGGGGCGACGCCTGTTCATCATCAGGCTGTCGGCGATCGCCAGCCTTGCCGGATTCTGCGTCTTCTTCGTGACGACGCGTTTCGACGGGCTGTTCATCGCGATGGCGTTGATGGCTTTCTTCTGGAGCGCGGCCCTGCCGTTGGTCGAGAGCCTGACGTTTGCGCATCTCGGACCGCAGGCAAGCCGTTACAGCAGCGTCAGGGTGTGGGGATCGATCGGTTTCATCGTCGCGGTGCTCGGTATCGGTTACCTGCTGGATTTCCTGCCGCTCGGTTCGGTGCTGTGGATGACCGCGCTGGTGCTGGGCGGCATCGCGCTGTGCGCGCTCACGCTGCCCGAAGCCCGCGTTCCGGCGCCGCACTGCGAGACCGCGCGCTTGTGTGACACGCTGCGCCGGCCCGAAGTGCAGGCTCTTTTCGGCGCCTGCTTCTTCATGTCGGCGGCACATGGCGCGCTGTATGTGTTCTATTCGATCTATCTCGTTGATCACGGCTACAGCAAGGCCCTCGTCGGCTGGATGTGGACGCTCGGCGTGCTCGCCGAGATCGGGGTGTTCATGCTGATGCCCCGCATCACCCGGTCGTTTTCGATGCGCACCATCCTGATTTTCGCTTTCGCCTGCGCGGTGCTGCGCTTCGCACTGATCGGCTGGGGAGTCGAGTCGCTGGGCGTCCTCGTGCTCGCGCAGCTGCTCCACGGCGCGACCTTCGGCGCCTATCATGCCGCAGCCATCGCGACAGTGAACCTCTGGTTTCCCGGCAAGCTCCAATCGAGAGGGCAGGCGTTGTATGGGAGCATTTCCTTCGGTGCCGGCGGCATGCTCGGCGGGCTGCTGAGCGGTTTTACGTGGGAAACGATCGGGCCGGCCTGGACCTATACTTTCGGCTCCGGTTTTGCCCTGGGCGGCCTGCTGTGGTTGCTGCGCGGGTGGCGCCCGAAGCTGGAAACGAGCAAAGGAGAGGCAGCGTGAAAAACGGATTGAGGCATTGCATCGCGGCACTGATCGCCGGCTTTATCGCGGTCGGATGTCAGACGGTGCAAACCACGCGCGGCGGGACGGTGGGCGTGGAGCGCGGGCAGATGATGATGGTCTCGGCCGAGGAGGTCGAACAGGCGTCGAGCAAGCAATACGCCGAGGTGCTGGCCGAGGCGCGCAAGAACAACGCGCTCAATCGCGATCCGCGGCAGGTGGCGAGAGTCCGTGCGATCGCCAGCCGGCTGATTTCGCAGGCGACGGCATTTCGTCCGGATACCGGCGACTGGGAGTGGGAGGTCAATGTGCTCAACTCCGACCAGCTCAATGCATGGTGCATGGCCGGAGGCAAAATGGCGATCTACTCGGGACTGATCGAGCAGCTTCAGCTGAGCGACGATGAAATCGCGGCGGTGATGGGGCACGAGATCGCGCACGCGCTGCGCGAGCATTCGCGCGAGCAGGTTTCGAAAGCGATGGCGACCGGTCTGGGTATTTCCGTCGCGGGAGCCTTGCTGGGCGTCGGCGAGGTCGGACAGGACCTGATGGGCATGGTGGCCAAGGTGACCTTCGAGTTGCCCAATTCGCGCCTGCACGAAGTCGAGGCGGATCGTATCGGCGTCGAACTCGCGGCGCGGGCCGGCTATGATCCGCGCGCGGCGGTGCGCCTGTGGGACAAAATGGCGTCGCGCGCGAGCGGTTCGCCCCCGCAATGGCTGTCGACTCACCCCGCCCACGCCAACCGCCAGAAGGATCTGGCCGAATACGCAGCGCGGGTGATGCCGCTGTACGAGGCGGCCAAACGATGAGGAAGGCCTTTCGGACCGCGGCTATTCACGCTGTCTCCCCTGTGAAATAATCAATCCCTTTTCTTTCCACGGAATGCATGGGATGGAAGCCCAAACGCTGTACGAAAAGCTCTGGTCCAGTCACGTCGTTCACCAGGAGGCGGACGGCACGGCGCTGATCTATATCGATCGCCATCTGATCCACGAGGTGACCAGCCCGCAGGCCTTCGAAGGCCTGAAGCTTGCCGGGCGCAAGCCGTGGCGCGTCAGCTCGATCGTCGCGACGGCCGACCACAACACACCGACCGACCACTGGGAACGGGGCATTCTCGATCCCGTCTCGCGTCAACAGGTCGAAACGCTGGACGCGAACATCCGCGAGGTGGGTGCGCTGGCCTATTTTCCTTTCAGGGACGCGCACCAGGGCATCGTCCATGTGATCGGGCCCGAGAACGGCGCGACGCTCCCCGGTATGACGGTCGTGTGCGGCGACTCCCACACGTCGACGCACGGTGCATTCGCCTGTCTCGCCCACGGCATCGGGACCTCGGAAGTCGAGCATGTGCTCGCGACCCAGTGCCTGTTGCAGAAGCGTTCGAAGACGATGCTGGTCCGGGTGGACGGCGAACTGGGCCGCGGCGTATCGGCCAAAGACATCGCGCTGGCGATCATCGGCCGCATCGGTACCGCGGGCGGAACCGGCTACGCGATCGAGTTCGGCGGCAGCGCGATCCGCGCGCTGTCGATGGAAGGCCGGATGACGATCTGCAACATGGCAATCGAAGCGGGCGCGCGCGCCGGTCTGGTCGCGGTCGACCAGACCACGATCGACTACCTGCGCGACAAGCCGCTGGCGCCGAAAGGGGAGGCGTGGGATCAGGCGGTGGATTACTGGCGCACGCTGAAAACGGACGATGGCGCGAAATTCGACAAGATCGTCGAACTCGACGCCGCGCAGATCCAGCCGCAAGTCACGTGGGGGACTTCCCCGGAGATGGTCGAGACGGTTTCGGGGCGCGTGCCCGATCCGGCCAGCGTCGACGATCCGGTCAGGCGCGAGGGGATCGAGCGTGCGCTGAAATACATGGGCCTCGCGCCGAACACGCCGATCAGCGAGATTCCGGTCGATCAGGTGTTCATCGGTTCCTGCACCAATTCCCGCATCGAGGACCTGCGTGAGGCCGCGTCGGTCGCGAAGGGGCGCAGCAAGGCGCCGAGCGTCAAGCGCGTGCTGGTCGTTCCCGGTTCGGGTCTGGTCAAGCGTCAGGCCGAGGCCGAGGGATTGCACGAGGTATTCCTCGCAGCCGGATTCGAGTGGCGCGAGCCGGGGTGTTCGATGTGCCTCGCGATGAATGCCGACCGGCTCGAGCCCGGCGAACACTGCGCCTCGACGTCGAACCGCAACTTCGAGGGCCGGCAGGGCGCCGGCGGCCGGACGCATCTCGTCAGCCCGGCGATGGCTGCTGCGGCAGCGGTCACCGGCCATTTCATCGACGTGCGCGAACTTGCGTGATCGTTGCCGCGGCGCAGGGTATGAATATTTCGAAAGGATGGCGAGGCCATCCAGAGGTGGTGAGATCATGAAGTCGTTTACCGAACTCAACGGGCGGGTTGCCCCGCTCGATCGCGCGAACGTCGACACCGACGCGATCATCCCGAAGCAGTTCCTGAAGTCGATCAAGCGCAGCGGCTTCGGTCCGAACCTGTTCGACGAATGGCGCTATACGGACCACGGAGAACCCGGCCAGGATTGTGCGAACCGGTCGAAAAACCAGGACTTCGTGCTGAACCAGCCCCGCTACGAAGGGGCGCAGATACTGCTGACGCGCGACAACTTCGGCTGCGGCAGTTCGCGCGAGCATGCCCCCTGGGCGCTCGAAGACTACGGCTTCCGGGTGTTGATCGGCCCGAGCTTCGCCGACATATTCTTCAATAACTGCTTCAAGAACGGTCTGCTGCCGATCGTGCTGCCTGCACAGGAAGTCGATGAGTTGTTCCGGCAGTGCGAGGCCACCGACGGATATCGGCTCAAGGTCGATCTCGCCGCGCAGACGATCACGCGTCCCGACGGCAAGACGATCGCGTTCGAGGTCGATCCGTTCCGCAAGGAATGCCTGCTCAACGGCTGGGACGACATCGGCCTGACGCTGCGGCATGCGGACAGGATTCGCACCTTCGAAGAGAAGCGCCGCGCCGACCATCCTTATTATTTTGTCGCCTGAGCCGGACCGGCCGGGCATAGCAGGAGACGTTTGCCGATGAAGATTTGCATTCTGCCGGGTGACGGTATCGGGCCGGAGATCACGGCCGAGGCGGTGCGCGTGATCGAGGCGCTGGACCTGAAGTTTGAGATGGAAGAGGCCCTGCTGGGCGGCGCAGCGGTCGATGCGACCGGCGATCCGTATCCGGAGGCGACGCGCAAGCTCGCGCGCGAGGCGGACGCGGTGCTGCTCGGCGCGGTCGGCGGACCGAAGTGGGACACGTTGCCGCGCGAACAGCGCCCGGAACGCGGCCTGCTGGGCATCCGCAAGGATCTCGGCCTGTTCGCGAACCTGCGTCCGGCGATCCTGTACCCCGAACTCGCGAATGCGTCGTCGCTGAAGCCCGAGGTGGTGGCAGGGCTGGACATCCTGATCGTGCGCGAACTCACCGGCGACATCTATTTCGGCCAGCCGCGTGGGCTAGAGATTCGTGACGGCGAGCGTTTCGGTTTCAACACGATGCATTACACCGAGTCCGAGATCCGCCGCATCGGCCGCGTCGCGTTCGAGGCCGCACGCAAGCGCAACAAGCGGCTGTGCTCGGTGGACAAGATGAACGTGCTCGAGACGACGCAGCTGTGGCGCGACGTGATGATCGAGCTGGCCGCCGAGTATCCGGACGTCGAACTCAGCCACATGCTGGTCGACAACGCCGCAATGCAGCTCGTGCGCGCGCCGAAGCAGTTCGACGTGATGGTCACCGGCAACATGTTCGGCGACATCCTCTCCGACGAGGCCTCGATGCTCACCGGCTCGATCGGCATGCTGCCGTCGGCCTCGCTGGACGCGAACAACAAGGGGTTGTACGAGCCGTCGCACGGTTCTGCGCCCGACATCGCCGGCCAGGGCATTGCCAATCCGCTGGCGACGATCCTTTCCGTGGCGATGATGCTGCGCTACACGTTCAATCAGGAAAATGCGGCGCTCCGCATCGAGAATGCGGTGAAGAAGGTGCTGGCGCAGGGCCTGCGCACCGGCGACATTTTCGAGCCGGGCACGACGAAGGTCGGTACGAAGCAAATGGGCGACGCCGTGTTGGCGGCACTCTGAGATTTCTGGCAATTCGAGGTGAAGGCAATGAACAAGGTAGGTCTGGTCGGTTGGCGGGGCATGGTCGGTTCCGTGCTGATGCAGCGGATGGTCGAGGAGGGGGATTTCGCCGATATTGAGCCGGTGTATTTCTCGACGTCCGCGGCCGGCGGAAAAGCCCCGGCTTTCGGCGGCCGGGAAGCGCCGCTGGCGCTGCAGGACGCGATGAACGTCGACATGCTGCGGCAGATGGACATCGTCATCACCTGCCAGGGCGGCGACTACACGAAAGCCGTGTATCCGCAGCTGCGGGCGGCCGGCTGGAAGGGCCACTGGATCGACGCGGCGAGTGCGCTGCGGATGGAAGACAACGCGGTGATCGTCCTTGATCCGGTCAACCTCGACGTCATCAAGGATGCGCTCGCGAAGGGCGGCCGCGACTGGATCGGCGGCAACTGCACCGTGTCGCTGATGCTGATGGGCCTCGGGGGACTGTTCCGCCACGGACTCGTCGAGTGGGTCTCGGCGATGACCTATCAGGCCGCGTCCGGCGCGGGCGCGCAGAACATGCGCGAACTTCTCAGCCAGATGGGGGTGCTGCACGACGCGGTGCGGGCCGAACTGGCCGACCCCGCATCGGCAATCCTCGACATCGACCGCAAAGTCGCCGAGACAATGCGCTCGGCCGATTTTCCGGTGAAAAATTTCCGCGGCGTGCCGCTGGCGGGCAGCCTGATCCCGTGGATCGACGTCCCGGTGGAAAACGGCCAGTCGAAGGAGGAATGGAAGGGCGGGGCGGAATGCAACAAGATACTCGGCAACCCGCCGTTCCGCAGCGTCGGTAGCGTGCCGATCGACGGACTGTGCGTACGCATCGGTGCCATGCGCTGTCATTCGCAAGGATTGACCATCAAGTTGCGCAAGGATGTGCCGCTGGATGAACTCGGCGAGATCATCGGCACGGCCAACGACTGGGTGAAGGTCGTTCCCAACGAGCGCGAGATCAGCGAACGGGAACTGACGCCAGCCGCGGTGACGGGGACGCTCAGCGTTCCGGTGGGGCGGCTGCACAAGATGGCAATGGGGCCCGAATACCTGGGCGCCTTTACCGTCGGCGACCAGCTTCTCTGGGGCGCAGCCGAGCCCCTGCGGCGCATGCTGCGAATCCTGCTGTCGCAGTGAAATTGCCGGCCGGGAATCGCGCCCTGACGTGGGTCCGGCCCAATTCGTCTCCTGCATGTCACGAACGCTGTTCGGGGAGGCGTTCGTTGGTGAATTGCCTCGGCATTCAGAGAATTGCTGCCAGTATTGAAACAAAATGTTAGATTGCGCGAAGCATAGCGAACGCTCGCTCACGTCCACGACGCCATCTTCCACGCAGCTTGGTGCCCTTGCAGGGTGCGGATGATATACAGCTATGAAGACCTCGCTCAAGGCTTCCCTGGTCGCAGCCGCGATCGCCACGCTTCCCTCCGGCAGTCACGCTGCCGGACTTGGTCCGATCAACGTTTTCAGTGCCATCGGCCAGCCGCTCAGGGCAGAGGTCGAACTCAACGCGACGTCGCAGGAGATGCAGTCGCTGACCGCCAGGATTGCGTCGGCGGAAGCATTTCGGCAAGCGAGCCTGCCATATTCCTCCATCATGAACGCGTTGAAGCTCGCGGTGGAGAGCCGCGGGAACCGCGCCGTGGTGCGCATTTCGAGCGACCGCCCGCTCAGTGACCCGTTCGTCGATTTACTTATCGAGCTTGATTGGGCTTCCGGACGTGTCATTCGCGAATACACGTTCTTGCTCGATCCGGCTCCGGCAGGAACGCCGCCTGCAGTCGTGGCGGCGCCGGTGGCGGCCCCGACTGTCGCGGCGCCGTCAGGGACGCAGCGCGCTGCGCCGCCATCACGTCCGCCGCTTTCCGACACGTCGGCCCCCCCTGCCCGGCACGAGGTACGGCGCGGCGATACGCTGCATGGAATCGCCGAAGCGCATCGTCCCCCGGGCGCGAGCCTCGACCAGATGCTGGTTGCACTATTCCAAGAGAATCCCGACGCGTTCGAGGGCGAGAACATAAACCGGATGCGGGCCGGTGCAATTCTCAAGGTTCCCTCGGGGGCGGCCGTGAGTGCAGTGGAACCAGCCCAGGCGCACCGGAAAGTCGTCGCCCAGGCAGCCGATTTCGAAGCCTATCGAAAACGGTTGGCCGGAACCGTTGCCGCACGCGCCGCAGCAAGCGAACCGCCGGCGTCTCGGGCTGGCGCCGGCGCGATCGTGGCAAGAGTCGACGAACCCGCGGGGCAGGGGGTAGGCGGCGATCAGGTAAAAGTGTCCGCTCCCTTGAATCCGGCGGCGGCCCAGGCGCTGGCCGTCGAGTCTTCACGTCTTGCCCGGCTTCAGTCGCTCGAGGAAGAACTGGTCGCCCGCGACAAGGCACTGGAGGAGGCGAACAGCCGGCTCGCCGCCCTCGAGGCCAGCATCCGCGAAATGCAGCAACTGCTGGAAATTCGAAGCGAGGGCCTCGGAGAACTGCAGCAGCGGGCTGGCGGCAGTACCCCGGACGGCGCTGGTCCCGGTGCGTCGCAGGCGAATGAACCGGCGGCAGCGGCGCCGGCCGGGGTCGCAAGTGCACCACAGCCGGCTGTGGAGACTCAGGCTTCGCGACCGCTCGCAGAGGAGTCGAAACCCGAAGTGCCGCTTCCGGCACCAAAGGCGGCGGAAGTTGCGGCGCCGGTCGTCGAACCCGATTTTCTCCAGGGCCTCGCTGACGATCCGAAGCTGCTCGCGGCAGGGGGCGGTATTCTCGTGCTGCTTCTCGGCTATGCCGGAATCAAGGTCCGCGAACGGCGCAAGGGGGAGCAGGAGAGCCGCGACGCGCTGGGAATCATGAGCGAGTTGCCACTCGCTGCGGGCGCCGGCTTCGGCGCGGCCGGCGGGCAGAACGTGAACACCGGGGACGGCAGCATCCTCGACACCGATTTCAGCCAGTCCGGCCTCTCCGCAATCGATACCGACGAGGGAGTCGATCCCGTTGCCGAGGCCGATGTATATATGGCGTACGGACGGGATGCCCAGGCGGAGGAAATACTCCTCGATGCGCTCAAGGCAGACACTTCGCGCCTTGCGATACCGCTGAAACTGCTCGAAATTTATGCCCAGCGCAACAGTCTGAAGCAGTTCGAAGCCACCGCGTCGGCACTTCATTCCCGTACCGGGGGCGTGGGGCAGGACTGGGAGAAAGCGGCGGAGATGGGCCGGAGGATCGATCCGGACAATCCGCTCTACGGCGCATCGACCGCGGCTTCCCGCACCGCCGCTACCGAACTTCGGCAAGGCGCGACCGCGACCGACACGCTCCCCTTCGCGGCGGTGGGCGCCGGGCTTGGTACCGTGGCGGCGGAAGCCGGCGACACCTCCCCGGATTTCGATCAGTCCAGGGACCTGGATTTCACCACCTATTCCCAGGACGTGGGCGATATTTCGCCAGCAGATCCGCTGTCCGCCGAAACCGAATCGGCGCTGTTGAAGAATCCGTGGGAGATCCCCGCCGGCGAAACCGGTGACAAACCGGGCGCTGACGCGAGCGACATCACACTGGATGCAACCGAGCTCGATCCGGTCGTCTTCGATGCATTGCCGGAGATCGATGCTGCAGCACTTGATTTCGACCTGGATGTCGGCCTCCCGTGGGGGGGCGAAGCCGCGCCTGCGAGCGCCGACCAGGATGCCGGCGCGGCAGTCGACTCCCCGTTGCCGAGCGACCCGGCTCCGAATCTTGATTTTCTCGGTGAAGCCGGCGGTCCGTCAGCGGCTGAAGCACTTCTGAGTGCAACGCTCGTCAGCGACAGCGGCGCGGACCTGCCGGCGCTGATGCCGGACACCCACTTCGATCTTCCGCCGGATATCGAGGAACCGGTGCCGGATGCCGGGACCACCGATTTCAATCTCGAAGCGACAAAGCTGATTTCCGGTGAAGCTTCCGGCGACACAAGTCTTGCCGCTCAGGATCCCGAGGAAACGACATTCGACAGCAACCTTCTCGACTTCGATTTCAACTTCGACGATGCCAGCATGGATTCCTCGGGCGTTGTCCCGGCGCTGGACCCGTCGAGCATCACTCTTGACGAACTGCTGGACGTTCCGCAACCGGCGGGCGGAACGTTGAGCGACGAGGCGATCCAGGAAGTCGATACCAAGATTGAACTCGCACGGGCTTATGAGGAGATGGGCGACAAGGAAGGCGCGCGCGAACTGATCGACGAGGTGCTGCGCGAAGGCTCGCTCGCCCAGCGCGAAGCGGGGAAACGCCTGCTCGAGCAGCTTGTCTGATTGCAGTGCGCGTCGCGGTTTCCCGCTATTGCCCGACCGCCTCCCCTGCAAAGCGGTTTTGGCATGCACGCAGGATTACTGATACTGATATGGGCCGCCGGCGTTACGGTCATACAGACCCTCTCCGGCGTATGGCTCCTGGCCGCGGTGATCGCGAGCGGGCTCGTTGCATCGCCGCTTGCCCCGGAGCGCAGCTGGCGCCTTGTGCGGCGAGTGCGCTTCCTGCTGCTCGCAATCGTCGTCTTTTTTGCCGGGTTTACGCCGGGTGAGGCGCTTGTGGCGGACTGGCCCATGCTGAGCCCGACTGTGGAAGGCGTGCTGCTGGCCGCGCAGCATGGCGGGCGGCTCGTCGCAGTCGTGTTTTGCGTCGCCATCCTGCTCCAGCGGCTTTCCGTCGATCGCCTCGTCAGCGGTTTGTATGCGCTGTTACGGCCGCTGGAGTTTGCCAGCCTGCCGGCGAGCCGGCTCGCGGTTCGCCTGCTGCTCGTCATGCGTTACGTCGAAACCGGGGCCGAGCACGGCTGGACGCACTGGCTCGACGAGGCCGACAATCCGTCGGAGGAGACGATCAGCATCGCCCGGGAGCGCTTCGGCTTGCGGGAGATCGTGGTGTCGGCGTTGTGCATCGCGATGGGCGTGGCCTTGCTGGGGATTGTGAAGTGAGAATCGTGCTCGGCGTGGAATATGCCGGAAATGCGTTCGAGGGTTTCCAGAGCCAGGCCCATGGGCGGACGGTGCAGGATCACTTGGAGGCCGCGATCGGACATATTGCCGCACATCCGGTGCGTCTCCACTGCGCCGGCCGCACCGACACCGGCGTTCATGCGACGGCGCAAGTCGTGCATTTCGACACCGAATCGGTCAGGCCGAACTCCGGCTGGGTGCGCGGTGTCAATAGCCGCCTGTCTTCGCCGGTCGTCGTACGCTGGGCGACCGAGGCCAGTGACGAATTCCATGCGCGTTTTTGCGCGGTGTCGCGCCGCTACCGATATATCCTGCACAATTCACCGGTCAGGCCCGCGCTTCTCGCCGGCCGTGTCGGATGGTTCCATCCGCCGCTGGACGAGATCGCCATGGCCGAAGCGGCGCGCTGCCTCGAAGGGTGGCACGACTTTTCCGCATTTCGCGCCGCGGGTTGCCAGGCCAAGTCGCCGGTCAAACTGATGCACGAGGTTCGGGTGCAGCGCGCCGGTGACTACATCGTGTTCGATTTCTGGGCCAATGCCTTTCTCCATCACATGGTGCGCAACCTCGTCGGCGCCCTGGTGTACGTCGGCAAGGGGCGCCATTCGGCCGCCTGGCTCGCGGAAGTGCTCGCTGCCCGTGACCGCAGCCTCGCCGCGCTGACGTTTCCCGCTGACGGCCTTTATCTGTGCGGCGTCGAGTATGCCCTGCACTGGTCTCTGCCGGGTGAAGGGCGTATCATCGTCGTTCCTCGTATTCCTTTCGTCTGAGTGGCCCGAACCCGTATCAAGATCTGCGGCCTGACCCGCGCCGAGGATGTCCGGTCTGCGGTCGAGGCTGGCGCCGATGCGATCGGGTTGGTATTTTATCCGCCCAGTCCGCGCTTCGTGTCATTCGAGGCGGCTGCAGAACTCGCTGCGCTCGTCCCGCCGTTCGTCACGATAGTAGGACTTTTCGTCAACCCCGAGCCGGCTTTCGTCGCCGCGGCGCTGCGCCGTGTCCCGCTGCAGTTACTCCAGTTCCACGGTGACGAAGACGAGCGCGAGTGCGCCCGGCACGGGCGTCCGTGGGTCAAGGCGGCGCGGGTGCGTCCCGGGGTCGATCTGGTAGAATTCTCCGCTTGCCATCCGGGGGCCTCCGGGTTGCTGCTCGACGCGTTCGTCGAAGGCTACGGAGGCGGTGGCAAAGTATTCGACTGGACCCTGATTCCTGCAGGCCTGGACAAACCTCTGATCCTTTCCGGCGGACTCGATCCCGACAACGTCGGCGAGGCCATCCGTCGCGTCAGGCCGTGGGCCGTCGACGTGTCGAGCGGCGTGGAATCGGGCAAGGGCATCAAGGACGCGGCGCGCATCGCCGCGTTCATCGCTGGAGTTCGACATGCAGATGGCTGACGCGCCTTACCGTTTTCCCGACCCGAGCGGTCACTTTGGTCCTTACGGCGGCGTCTTCGTTGCCGAGACGCTGATACCGGCGCTGGACGAACTGCGTGCCGCATACGAAGCCTGCCGCGACGACCCGGCGTTCATCGCCGAGTTCGAGTATGAGCTCAAGCACTATGTCGGCCGCCCGAGCCCGATCTACCACGCCAGGCGCTGGTCCGACCTGCTCGGTGGCGCACAAATCTACCTCAAGCGCGAAGACCTGAACCACACCGGCGCACACAAGGTGAACAACTGCATCGGCCAAGCGATGGTCGCACGGCGCATGGGCAAGCCGAGGGTGATCGCCGAAACCGGCGCGGGGCAGCACGGCGTTGCCACCGCGACCGTTGCCGCGCGTTACGGCATGGAATGTGTCGTCTACATGGGGTCGGAGGATGTCAGGCGGCAGGCTGCCAATGTCTATCGCATGAAACTGCTCGGCGCCACGGTGGTGCCGGTCGAATCCGGTTCAAAAACCCTGAAGGACGCGCTCAACGAGGCGATGCGCGACTGGGTCACGAACGTCCACAACACGTTCTACATCATCGGCACCGTTGCCGGCCCCCATCCGTATCCGCTGATGGTGCGCGATTTCCAGACCGTCATCGGGAAGGAATGCCTGCTCCAGATGCCGGAGATGACGGGACGGCAGCCCGACTGCGTGATTGCCTGTGTCGGCGGCGGGTCGAACGCGATGGGCATCTTCCACCCGTACATCGACGTGCCCGACGTGCGCCTGATCGGCGTCGAGGCGGCAGGCGAGGGGATGGAATCGGGCCGGCACGCAGCCAGCCTCACCGCAGGCAAACCCGGCGTCCTGCACGGCAACCGGACTTACCTGCTGCAGGACGACGACGGCCAGATCATCGAGACGCATTCGATTTCCGCCGGCCTCGATTATCCGGGCGTCGGACCCGAGCATGCGTGGCTCAAGGACAGCGGCCGGGCGGAGTACGTGACCGTCACCGACCAGGAGGCGCTGAAGGCGTTTCATGACCTGTGCCGCCTGGAGGGCATCATTCCCGCGCTCGAGTCGTCGCACGCGCTGGCCTATGCGGCAAGGCTCGCGCCAACTTTGCCGAAGGACAAGATCCTGCTGGTCAATCTCTCCGGGCGCGGGGACAAGGACATGCACACCGTCGCCGAGAAATCCGGCATCCAGTTCTGACCCTGACGGGTCGACTCGCGGCCCGCATTCCTGACACCGAATATGTCCAAAATCCAATCCACTTTTCAGCGCCTGCAAGCCACCGGGCGGCGGGCGCTGATTCCCTTCATCACTGCCGGCGATCCGGCACCGGAATTGACGGTGCCGTTGATGAACGCGCTGGTCGAGGGGGGCGCCGACATCATCGAACTGGGAGTCCCGTTCTCTGACCCGATGGCCGATGGCCCGACCATACAGCGCGCCTCGGAACGCGCTCTGGCCAACGGCATGACGTTGCGCAGGGTGCTCGATACCGTTCGCGAGTTCCGCACCGGCAACGCCGAGACCCCGGTGGTCCTGATGGGGTATGCGAATCCGGTCGAGGCGATGGGCGTCGAGCGGTTCGTGTCGGCCGCGCGCGAGGCGCAGGTCGACGGCGTGCTGATCGTCGACTACCCGCCGGAAGAGTGTGAGAGCTTCGCGCAGGCGGCAAAAGACGCCGGACTGGATCCGATCTTCCTCCTCGCGCCCACCTCGACCGAGCAGCGTTTCCGCGACGTCGCGAGAGTCGGCAGCGGCTACATCTACTACGTCTCGCTGAAAGGCGTTACCGGCGCCGCGACGCTCGATTTCGACGAGGTGGCGGCGCGCATTCCGCAGATTCGCGCGCAGGTCGGCATGCCGGTCGGCGTCGGCTTCGGCATCCGCGATGCCGAGTCGGCGCGGCGCATCGGTGAAGTGGCCGACGCGGTGGTGATCGGCAGCCGCATCATCGAGGAGATCGAGCGGAGCCCGCGTGATCGGCTCGCCGCCAATGTCACCGCCTTCCTCAGGGAAGTCCGCGCCGCGCTCGACCAAGTCGAAGGGGCCGTGCGATGAGCTGGCTCCAGAAACTGCTGCCGCCCAAGATCAAGCGGGCGGAATCGGCGGCGCGCAAGTCGATCCCCGAAGGACTGTGGAGCAAGTGCTCCGCATGCGAGGCGGTGCTGTACCGATCAGATCTCGAAAGCAACCAGATGGTGTGCCCAAAATGCGGACATCATCAGCGCCTGCGCGCGCGGGCGCGCCTCGACTTGCTGCTCGACGCGGAGGGACGGTTCGAGATCGGCACCGAGGTGGTGCCGGTCGACCCGCTGAAATTCAAGGACTCGCGCCGCTATACGGAACGTCTGTCGACGGCGAGCGCAGATACCTCCGAAGCCGACGCGATGGTGGTGATGCAGGGCGCGATCCTGACCGTTCCTGTGGTCGTCGCCTGCTTCGAGTTCGAGTTTCTAGGCGGTTCGATGGGTTCGGTCGTCGGCGAGCGCTTCGTCCGCGGTGCCAAGGCCGCGCTCGATCAGCGCCTGCCGTTCATCTGCATCACGGCGACCGGCGGGGCGCGGATGCAGGAAGGCTTGTTCTCGTTGATGCAGATGGCGAAGACGACCGCGGCGATCACCCAGCTCGCCCAGCGCAAACTGCCGTTCATCACGCTGCTGACGGATCCGACGATGGGCGGGGTGTCGGCGAGCTTTGCGTTCATCGGCGACATTGTGATCGCCGAGCCCGGCGCGCTGATCGGCTTCGCCGGCCCGCGGGTGATCGAGCAGACGGTGCGCGAAACCCTCCCCGAGGGGTTTCAGCGATCCGAGTTTCTGCTCGAAAAAGGCGCGATCGACCTGATCATCGATCGGCGCGAGATGCGGCCGAAGCTCGCCGAACTGCTGACGCTGTTGACGCGCCAGCCGGCGATCGGCGTATAGGCGAAGCGGAACCGACTCCCGATGCAATCTCCCGAAATCCTGAAGGGCTGGCTGGAACTGCTGGAGCGCCGCCCGGGACTGCCGATCCGGCTCGGGCTGGAGCGGGTTGCCCAAGTCCGGGACGCTCTCGACAGCCGCAGCGACGCGGTCGTGATAACAGTCGGGGGCACGAACGGCAAAGGATCGACATGCGCGATGCTCGAAGCCATTCTGATCGCTGCAGGCTATCGCGTCGGGTGTTATACGTCGCCCCATTTGCTGCGTTATAACGAACGCGTACGCATCGACGGGTGCGAGGTCGGCGACGAAGCGCTCGTCGCGGCCTTCCACAGGGTCGAACGGGCGCGCGGCGACGTCCCGCTGACGTATTTCGAACAGGGCACGCTCGCTGCATGGCATGCGTTCTGCCGTGAGCCGCTCGACGTGATCATTCTCGAAGTCGGTTTGGGCGGTCGCCTCGACGCGGTCAACGTGTTCGAGCCGGATTGCGCCATCGTCGCCAGCGTCGCGATGGATCACATGGATTATCTGGGCGATAGCCGTGAGAAAATCGGCTTCGAGAAGGCGGGAATCTTCCGCTCCGGCCGCCCCGCGATCTGTTCCGATCCGTTGCCACCGGAATCCCTGATCGCGCACGCCCGGCAGATCGGCGCCGACCTTCGCCTGGCAGGCCAGGATTTCGGGTTTTCGGGTGATCGCACGCAGTGGACCTGGTGGAACCGGGACGGCCGCCGTCGAGGCGGGCTCGCATACCCGTCACTGCGCGGGGCGAATCAGCTGCTCAATGCGGCGGCGGTCCTGATGGCGCTGGAAACCTTGCGCGAGCGTATTCCGGTATCGATGCAGGCGGTGCGCGAGGGGTTGATGCTGGTCGAACTGCCCGGGCGTTTCCAGGTGCTCGCAGGGAAGCCATCGGTGGTGCTCGACGTAGCGCATAACCCCCAGGCAGCCGGCGTACTGGCCGAGAATCTTTCGAACATGGGCTACTTTCCAGAGACGTGGGCAGTATTCGGCATGTTCGCCGACAAGGACGTCGAAGGGGTCGTCAGCCTGATTCGCGACAAGGTTGACCACTGGTTGCTCGCCAGTCTGCCGGGCGCGCGCGGTCTGTCCGCCCCCGCGTTGGCCGAGCGCCTCGCTGCGTCCGGGGTCGGCGGAGACGTGCGCTGTTTCGATCGCCCGTCGGACGCGTTCGAGGTCGCCCGAACGAGCGCCGGAGAGGGTGATAGAATTGTCGCCTTCGGTTCATTTCTCACGGTGGCGGACGTGCTCGAAGCGGTGCTTGCTGCTCGCCACTGAGGTTTCGCGTGACAGATAACGACAACCTCGACCTCAAGAAACGGTCGCGACGCCGTTTGGTGGGTGCCGCGGCCATTGCCTTGCTCGCGGCAATCGTGCTCCCGATGGTGATGGACCAGGAGCCCCGCCCGCCCGCCGAGGATATCCAGATTACGATTCCCGACCGGGAAGCCGACGCCGCACTTTCACTGCCGATCGCCGGTCGTTCTGCGGCACCCGTCGAGCCCCCGCTGGTGCAGACGCCGGAGGAACAGCCGTCGTCGCCGGACAAGACTGCCGAAGCGAATCCTGTGCCTGTTGCGCCGCTTGCCGAGCCGAAGCCGCCATCTCCTGTGGGGTCGGCCGGCACTGCCTCGAAACCGGTCGAGCCGAACGTCCGTCCTGCGCCGGATCGCGTGCCCGCTGCCACGTCCAACGGCGAAGCAGCACGGGCGCTGGCCCTGCTGGAGGGCAAGAAGTCGGTTGCGGTTTCGGCTAGCGAGTCTTTCGTGGTCCAGATCGGAGCGTTCGGCGAAGCATCAAAAGCCAGTGCGCTCGGCGCGGACCTCAAGAACCGCGGATTTGCTGCCTATACGGAGAAGGCCGGGGCCGTCACGCGGGTGCGCATCGGACCTTTCAGTAGCCGGGAAGAGGCGGACAAGGTGGCCGAAAGGCTGAGATTGAGCGGTATGAGCGGTGTCGTGGTGCAGCGGTGAGTCTGCTGCGTGCTCGCGTTCTTGATGACCGCGTTTGATTACATTTTTCTGGGCGTGCTGGGATTTTCGGCACTGATCGGCCTCTGGCGAGGTCTGGCAAGCGAAGTGATTTCCCTTTTGGCGTGGGTGCTGGCGCTGTTTGCAACTTGGCGTTACGGGAGTGATGCGGCAGCATCGCTGGCGGGAATCGTGAGCGGGCTCGCGTGGCGATATGTGGCGTCGTTTGTCCTGATCTTCATCGCGGTCCTGTTGCTGGGGGCGCTGTTGCGGTTTTTGCTCCGGGAATTGTTGAGAGCTGTCGGACTCGGTGCTGCCGATCATTTTTTTGGCGCGATTTATGGGCTGGCACGAGGCTTTGCAATCGTGTTCTCGGCAGTGCTGCTTGGAGGAATGGTCGGTGTGGCGCGGGAGCCCTGGTGGGCAAACGCGATGTTTGCGCCCCCGATGGAAATGGCGGTGATTTCCGTCAAACCGTGGCTGCCGGACGTGGTGGCCGACAGGATTCGTTTCAGATAGGTGTTTATTCCATGTGCGGAATTTTAGGGGTCGTCGCGACTTCCCCGGTCAATCAGTTGCTCTACGATGGCCTCCAGGTCCTGCAGCACCGTGGTCAGGATGCTGCCGGGATCGCGACCTCCGATGGCGGGCGCTTCTTGATGCACAAGGGGCCGGGTCTCGTGCGCGATGTGTTTCGTACCCGGAACATGCGCAATCTCGTCGGCAACTGGGGTATCGGCCATGTGCGCTATCCCACTGCGGGATCCGCGTGCAATCCCGCCGAAGCGCAGCCGTTCTATGTCAATTCTCCGTTCGGGCTGCTGCTTGCGCACAATGGCAACCTGACGAACTCGGAGGAACTCAAGCGGGAAATGTTCCTTTCCGATCTGCGGCACATCAACACGAATTCGGATTCCGAAGTGCTGCTGAACGTGCTTGCCCATGAACTGCAGGCAGCGGCGAAGGGTTTCAAGCTCGATGAGGACGCGGTCTTCCGCGCCGTCTCCGGTGTCCATCGGCGCTGCCGGGGCGCGTATGCGGTGGTCGTGATGATTGCCGGCTACGGCCTGCTTGCGTTCCGCGATCCGTACGGCATTCGGCCGCTCGTGGTCGGGCGCAATGACGTCGAGGCCGGACAGGAGTGGCTCGTCGCCTCGGAGTCCGTCGCGATGGATGTCCTCGGATTCAGGATGCTGCGCGATGTCGCACCCGGCGAGGCGATCCTCATCGATACGCAGGGGAATTTCCGGAGTCGGCAGTGCGCGGACAAAACCGTCGAAGCACCTTGCATGTTCGAGTTTGTCTATCTCGCGCGGCCGGATTCGATCATCGACGGGGTGTCGGTGTACGAGTCGCGCGTCAAGATGGGCGAGTTCCTCGCCGACAAGCTCAAGCGCGTGATGCCGCACGCCGAGATCGATGTCGTGATCCCGATTCCCGACTCGAGCCGACCTTCCGCGATGGAAATGGCCCACCGGCTGAACCTTCCCTATCGCGAAGGTTTCGTGAAGAATCGTTATATCGGACGCACCTTCATCATGCCGGGACAGGCGATCCGGCGTAAGTCGGTGCGCCAGAAGCTGAACACGATTCCACAGGAATTCAGGGGCAAGAAAGTGCTCCTCGTCGACGATTCGATCGTGCGGGGAACGACCAGCCGCGAAATCGTGACGATGGCGCGCGAGGCCGGTGCCGAGAAAGTCTACATGGCGTCGGCGGCCCCTCCGGTCAGGTATGCCAACGTGTACGGGATAGACATGCCGACGCGCGGCGAACTGATTGCCGCCGGCCGCGACGAGGCGCAGATCTGCCGGGAAATCGGTGCGGACGGGCTGATCTACCAGGACCTCGCCGACCTGAAGGCGGCGGTGAGAGCCGTCAATCCGGCGATCAACTTCTTTGAAACCTCGTGCTTTGACGGATGCTACGTGACCGGAGACATCACGTCGGAGTATCTCAACGGGATCGAGAACCGGCGCGAAGCCGGCACCCCCTCGTCGGACGAGAGCGAGGACGGACAACTCGACCTCAACCTGGTAGGCAGCCACGACAACTGAACCGCGCCCATGAATCCCTACGAATTTGACACCCTGGCAGTGCGGGCAGGCACTGCACGCAGCCAGTTCAACGAGCACAGCGAGGCGCTTTACCTGACCTCGAGCTTCGTGTTCGGCAGTGCAGCGCAGGCGGCAGCGCGTTTTTCCGGCGAGGAGCCGGGCAACGTCTATGCGCGTTTCTCGAACCCGACCGTCACGGCGATGCAGGAGCGGCTCGCGGCGCTCGAAGGCGCCGAGGCGTGCGTCGCGACCGCGTCGGGAATGGCGGCGATTCTCTCGCTGGCGATGGCGACACTGAAAGCCGGTGATCACGTGGTCGCTTCGACAGGGCTGTTCGGTGCGACGCAGCAGCTATTCGGCACGATTCTCTCGAAATTCGGCATCGAGACCAGCTTTGTCGCCGCCACCGAACTCGATGCGTACCGCGCTGCGGTGACGCCGCGTACGCGCCTCTTCTTCGTCGAAACGCCGTCGAACCCGCTCACCGAAGTCATCGACATCGCGGCGGTCGCGGAGATTGCCCACGGCGCGGGCGCGCTGTTCGCGGTCGACAACTGTTTCTGTACCCCCGCATTGCAGCGCCCGTTGGAACTGGGCGCCGACGTCGTCGTGCATTCGGCGACCAAATACCTCGACGGGCAGGGGAGAGTGCTCGGAGGCGCAGTGGCCGGGGCGAAAGTCGTCGTCGACGAGGTGCTCAAGTTCCTGCGTACTGCCGGGCCGAGCATTTCACCGTTCAATGCATGGGTGATTCTGAAAGGTCTGGAGACGCTGCGCATCCGGATGGATGCGCAGTCGGCGACCAGCCTGAATCTGGCGCGCTGGCTGGAACAGCAGCCGGGGGTGGTACGCGTGTTTTACCCCGGCCTCGCATCGCACCCGCAGCACGCACTGGCGATGCGCCAGCAAAAATCCGGCGGTGCGATCGTCAGCTTCGAAGTCGCGGGGGGGCGCGAACGTGCGTGGCGGGTGGTCGATGCCACCCGGATGATTTCGATCACCGCGAATCTCGGCGACACGAAAACGACGATCACTCATCCGGCGTCGACGACGCACGGCCGCATCAGCGCCGAAGCGCGTGCTGCTGCGGGAATCGGAGAAGGATTGCTGCGCGTGGCGGTCGGTCTCGAGTCGATCGAGGACCTGCGTGCCGACCTTGCCCGGGGTCTGGGAGCCTGATCCTTCGGCCTCGTCGGCGGGGTGCGCAGTCAGCCGTCGGGTTTCGGCCCGAATCGCAGCGCCACCGGGGGGCCGGCCCCATCCCAGCGCAGATAGGGCGCGTCGTCGTGCCAGTCGGCGAGAACCCATCGTTCGCATGACCGGCCGTCCACAACGTGCATGTGGTGCGCCGGGCGATGCGTATGGCCGTGGATGAGCGTCGGATAGCCGTGCTTGCGCAGTAGCGCTTCGACGGCGGACGCATTCACGTCCATGATCTCCATCGCCTTTTCCTGCTTCGCGGTTTCGCTTTGGGATCGCAGGTCCTCGATGACCTGTTTGCGCTGCGCGAGCGGCCGTTCCAGGAAGGCCCGTTGCCAAGCGGGGTCGCGAACCAGGCGACGAAACGACTGGTAATGCTCGTCGTCGGTGCACAGGATATCGCCGTGACTCAGCAGTACCGCTTCGCCGCCGAGATCGATCGGCGCCGGATCGGGAAGGATCCGCAGGCGGGCTCTGCGCGCGAACGATTCGCCAAGCAGAAAATCGCGGTTGCCCGGCAGGAAGAAGACGCTCGCCCCCGTCTCGGCGAGCGCCGCCAGCGCGTCGCTCACCGCGTTGCCCAGTGGCGTCGCATCGTCATCCCCGGCCCAGTATTCGAAAAGGTCGCCGAGGATGTAGAGGGCCTGGACGCTGCGCGCCGGGCCTTGAAGGAACGCGAAAAAAGCCCGGAGCGTGCCGGGCCGTTGCTCGCACAGGTGGAGGTCGGAAATGAACAGGGCCGACATCGAGGCCTGTGCCGGCAAGTTACGCAACGAGTCAGACGATTTCGGCGCGCTCGATCACGACGTCCTCGACCGGGACGTCCTGGTGAAAGCCGCTGGAGCCGGTCTTGACCGAGCGGATCGCATCCACGACATCCATGCCTTCAGTGACCCGGCCGAACACGCAGTAGCCCCAGCCCTGGGTGTCCGCCGAACGGAAATCGAGGAAATCGTTGTCGGCAACGTTGATGAAAAACTGCGCCGTCGCGGAGTGCGGGGCCTGTGTGCGGGCCATCGCGACCGTGCCGGTGACGTTCTTCAGGCCGTTGTCGGCTTCGTTCTTGATCGGCTCGCGAGTAGGTTTCTGCGCCATACCGGGTTCGAAACCTCCACCCTGGATCATGAAGCCCTTGATCACGCGATGAAAGATCGTGTTGTCGTAATGGCCGGCCGTAACGTAGGCGAGAAAATTCTTGACCGTTTCCGGAGCCTTCGCGGAATCCAGTTCGAGGGTGATCGTACCGTGGTTGGTATGAAGCTTGACTGCCATGGAAAGCTCCTGGTTGGGCTTACTGCTTGGTGGATTTTGCCGGCACCGCGTCTACGACGCGGACCGATTCGATCGTGACCGGCTGCTCGGGAACGTTCTGCATGCCATTCACGGTGCGGGTCGGAAGCCGGCCGATTTTCTGTACGACGTCGAACCCTTCAGTGACCTTGCCGAAAACGGCATACCCCCAGCCGTCGCGGGAGGGGTAGTCGAGAAAGCGGTTGTCGACGAGGTTGATGAAGAATTGGGCACTGGCCGAATGAGGATCGGCCGTGCGTGCCATCGCGAGCGTGCCGGTTTCGTTGCGCAGGCCGTTCTTCGCTTCGTTCTCGATCGGGGCGCGGGTAGGTTTCTGCCTCATCGCCGCGTCGAAGCCGCCGCCCTGAATCATGAATCCGTCGATGACGCGATGGAAAATGGTGCCGTTGAAGTGGCCGCTCTTCACGTACTCAATGAAGTTCGCGACCGATTTGGGTGCCTTGTCGGCGAAAAGTTCGATCACTACCGGACCTTCGCTGGTCCGCATCTCGACAACCGGGTTGGCCGCGCCGGCGGAAAGGAGCCAGCCGAACAGAAAGAGAGAGGCGAGCAGGCGCTTCATTGTCGGGTTTCCAGGAGTGAGGAGGGGAGAAGGTATTTAATCGGGCCACGGCCTTGGCGGTGATCGTCGAGCCCTGCCCCGGGTCGTGATGAAAGCCGCACAGGTGAGTCCGGGCAGCAGGGGCATCCGCACCGGCCCCGGATCGGAGCATGTCGTCGTTGTGCTAAAATCACCCCAACTTTCCGTGAAATCCGCGCGGATCGACGCGACATTCTATCAAAGAAAACTGCGCCGCATCGCAATCGAGTGATGGAGGCGAAACGGCCGGGGCGGACCGACGGGTACCGCCCTTTTTGTTGTATCGGTGGCGGGCGCCGATTCTATTTGCGACCCTGCGAATCGGCTGCCCTGAACCCGACCAGGCGGAAGAAACATGTTGCACATTCACAATACGCTGACACGAAGAAAGGAAGCCTTCGTTCCGATCGACCCGGGCAAGGTGCGGATGTACGTCTGCGGGATGACGGTCTACGACTATTGCCACCTCGGGCATGCGCGCGTGATGGTGGTCTTCGACATGGTGGCGCGCTGGTTGCGGGCGAGCGGTTTCGAACTCACATATGTGCGGAACATCACCGACATCGACGACAAGATCATCAGGCGGGCGGGTGAGAAGGGCGAATCGATCCGCACGCTCACCGACCGGTTCATTGTCGCGATGCACGAGGACGCGGACGCCCTCGGCGTGCTGCGGCCCGACCACGAGCCGCGTGCAACGGAATATGTGACGCAGATGCAGTCGCTCATTGGCCGCTTGCGTGAGAAGGGGCTCGCCTATGTGGCCGGGAACCGCGACGTGTGCTACTCGGTTCGAAAATTCGACAGCTATGGCCGGCTTTCCGGCAAGTCGCTCGACGAACTGCGCGCCGGCGAGCGCGTCGAAGTCGCCGGCGACAAACAGGATCCGCTCGATTTCGTGCTGTGGAAGCATGCCCGGACCGACGAGCCCGACGAAGTCAAGTGGGCGTCACCGTGGGGAACGGGGCGCCCGGGTTGGCACATCGAGTGCTCGGCGATGAGTTCGGACCTGCTCGGCGAACGGTTCGACATCCATGGCGGCGGCCAGGATCTGCAGTTTCCTCATCACGAGAACGAGATCGCGCAGTCCGAGGGCGCGCACGGGCATACGTTCGTGAATTACTGGATGCACAACGGTTTCGTCCGCGTCGACGACGAAAAGATGTCGAAATCGCTCGGCAACTTCTTCACGATCCGCGATGTCCTCAAGCGCTTCGACCCTGAAGTCGTCCGCTTTTTCATCCTGCGCGCGCACTACCGCAGTCCGCTGAATTATTCCGACGCCCACCTTGAAGATGCACGCCAGGCGCTGACACGCCTCTACACTGCATTGCGCAACGTTGAGCCGTCCGATGCAGGGATCGATTGGGACGAACCGCACGCAGTGCGATTCCGCGCTGCGATGGACGATGATTTCAATACAGCGGAGGCGGTGGCGGTGCTTTTCGAACTTGCGAACGAAGCCAACCGCACCGGATCCGCCGCGACTGCGGCCCAGCTCAAGGGGTTGGGAGGCGTGCTCGGACTGCTCGCGCGCGAGCCGGCGAGCTTCCTTCAGGGCAGGATAGCCGGCGAACCGGACGAGGAGGGAGGCGTCGCGATCGAGGCGATGATCGAGCGCCGCGCGCTGGCGAAGAAGTCGAAGGACTACGCGGAGGCCGACCGGATTCGTGCGCAATTGCTCGCGTCGGGAGTCGTCCTCGAGGATACGCCGCAAGGCACCGTCTGGCGCCGCGCCTGAATGGGCTTGCTTCCGGAGACTTGCGAACGCGAGCCTCCGGGCAGGTAACGATTGCCCTGGTGAGCCTGGGGCTCAGGCGCCGAAGAAGTCCTTGACCTTGTCCATCCAGGATTTTGCCTTGGGGTTGTGGCGGTCGGCGTCCGAACTGGAAACCTCCTCGAATTCGCGCAACAGCTCTTTCTGACGCTCCGTGAGATTGACCGGGGTCTCGACGACGACATGGCACATCAGATCGCCGTGACCCTGCGAGCGGACGTTGCGAATTCCCTTCCCGCGCAGCCGGAACACCTTGCCGCTCTGCGTCTCGGCGGGAATTTTCAGCCGTGCCATGCCTTCGAGCGTCGGGATTTCGATCTCCCCGCCGAGCGCTGCGGTCGTGATGCTGATCGGCATCTCGCAGTGCAGGTCGTCGTGGTCGCGCTGGAACACCGGGTGGGCGCGGATATGGATCTCGACGTACAGGTCTCCCGGAGGCCCGCCGTTGACGCCCGGTTCGCCGTGACCGGCGTGGCGCAGTCGCATTCCTTCGTCGATTCCCGCCGGGATCTTCACTTCCAGCGTCTTCTGCCGCTTCACCCGCCCGGCCCCGCCGCAGTCGCGGCACGGGTCCGGAATGATCCGCCCCGTGCCGTGGCACTTCGGGCAGGTCTGCTGGATCGAGAAGAAGCCTTGCTGGATGCGCACCTGGCCGGCGCCGCCGCAGGTGGGGCAGGGCTTCGGCTGCGTGCCGGGTTTCGCGCCGCTGCCGTGGCAGGTGTCGCATTCCTCGACGGTCGGGATGCGGATCGTCTTGTCGGCACCGCGGGCCGCTTCTTCGAGAGAGATTTCGAGGTTGTAGCGAAGATCCGCGCCGCGATACACGTTCGACCGTCCGCGTCCGGCTCCGCCCGCGCCGCCGAAGATATCGCCGAAGATGTCCGAGAACGCGTCGGCAAACCCGTCGAAACCTTGCCCGCCAGGCCCGGCGCCGGCAGACGAATCCACCCCGGCATGTCCATAGCGGTCGTACGCGGCGCGTTTTTGCGCATCGGACAGGATTTCGTACGCGTTTTTCGCTTCCTTGAACTTATCCTCGGAGTCCTTGTTGTCCGGATTGCGGTCCGGGTGGTGCTTCATGGCCAGCTTGCGGTAGGCCTTCTTGATCTCATCATCCGAGGCGTCGCGGTTGACACCCAGCACCTCGTAGTAATCCCTTTTTGCCATCTTGGTCCGCTCAGGCTGTGAGACCGGGAGGGTCTCCAGATCATGCAAAAGGCCGAGCCGGCCAGTGCGAGGGGCACCGGCAGGGGCTCGGCCGACATCTCGCCTTCCGGCGAGCGATCACTTCTTGTCTTTGACTTCGGTGAACTCGGCGTCGACCACGTCGGCATCGGCAGCCTTCGAGCCGCCCGCGGATCCGCCGCCCGCTGCCTCGCCCGTGGCACCGCCTTCGGCACCCTGCGACTGCGCGTACATCTGCTCGCCGAGCTTCTGGCTGGCCGTCGCCAACGCCTGCATCCGGGCTTCGATGGTGTCCTTGTCGTTGCTCTTCAGCGCCTCTTCCGCGTCCTTCATCGCCTGTTCGATCTTGGCCTTTTCGTCGGCGCTGATCTTGTCGCCGTATTCGGTCAGCGATTTCTTCACCGAATGCACCAGCGCGTCGCACTGGTTGCGGGTATCGACCAGTTCGTGGGCCTTCTTGTCTTCCTCGGCGTGCGCGGCGGCGTCCTGCACCATGCGCTGGATCTCGTCCTCGGACAGGCCCGAGTTCGCCTGGATCTTGATCTTGTTTTCCTTGCCGGTGGCCTTGTCCTTCGCCGATACGTGCAGGATGCCGTTCGCGTCGATGTCGAACGTGACCTCGATTTGCGGCATGCCGCGCGGAGCGGGCGGGATGTCCGACAGGTTGAACTGGCCGAGGCTCTTGTTGCCCGATGCCATTTCGCGCTCGCCCTGCAGCACGTGGATCGTCACCGCGTTCTGGTTGTCGTCGGCAGTCGAAAACACCTGGCTCGCCTTTGTCGGTACCGTGGTGTTCTTCTGGATCAGCTTCGTCATCACGCCGCCGAGCGTCTCGATGCCGAGCGACAGCGGGGTCACGTCGAGCAGCAGCACATCCTTGACTTCGCCCTGCAGCACGCCGCCCTGGATCGAGGCGCCGACCGCGACCGCTTCATCCGGATTCACGTCGCGGCGCGCTTCCTTGCCGAAGAACTCCTTGACCTTCTCCTGCACCTTCGGCATCCGCGTCTGGCCGCCGACGAGAATGACGTCGTCGATGTCGGTGATCTTCAGCCCGGCGTCCTTCAGCGCGATGCGGCACGGCTCGATCGTGCGCTGAACCAGCTCTTCGACGAGCGATTCGAACTTCGCGCGCGTGATCTTCACCGCGAGGTGCTTCGGGCCCGATGCGTCGGCCGTGATGTACGGCAGGTTCACTTCGGTCTGCTGGCCCGACGACAGCTCGATCTTCGCCTTCTCGGCCGCTTCCTTCAGGCGCTGCAGCGCGAGCACGTCCTTCTTCAGGTCGACGCCCTGTTCCTTCTTGAACTCGGTGACGATGTAGTCGATCAGGCGCTGGTCGAAGTCCTCGCCGCCGAGGAAAGTGTCGCCGTTCGTCGCGAGCACTTCGAACTGGTGTTCACCGTCGATGTCGGCGATCTCGATGATCGAGATGTCGAAGGTGCCGCCGCCGAGGTCATACACGGCGATCTTCGAGTCGCCCGGCTTCTTGTCCATGCCGAACGCGAGCGCTGCGGCGGTCGGCTCGTTGATGATGCGCTTGACTTCCAGCCCGGCGATGCGGCCGGCGTCCTTGGTCGCCTGGCGCTGGCTGTCGTTGAAGTAGGCCGGCACCGTGATGACGGCTTCGGTGACTTCCTCGCCGAGGTAGTCCTCGGCGGTCTTCTTCATCTTGCGCAGCACTTCGGCGGAGACCTGCGGCGGGGCGATTTTCTTGCCGCGCACTTCGACCCACGCGTCGCTGTTGTCGGCCTTGCAGATCGTATAGGGCATCAGGTCGATGTCCTTCTGTACTTCCTTCTCTTCGAAGCGGCGGCCGATCAGGCGCTTGACGGCGAACAGCGTGTTCTTCGCGTTCGTGACCGCCTGGCGCTTGGCCGGCGCGCCGGTCAGGATCTCGCCGTCTTCCGCGTACGCGACGACGGACGGGGTGGTACGTGCGCCTTCGGAGTTTTCGATTACCTTGGGCTTGCCGCCTTCCATCACGGCGACGCAGCTATTCGTCGTGCCCAGGTCGATACCGATGATTTTTCCCATTGCCGTTCCTTTCAAGTGAGGGGTGAAGGGTGAGGCGGAGGACGCCTGGCGTCGCTGCCGTAACCACGCCTCACCGGATTTTCGTTGTTCAGTAGATCGGGGCGCCGCGTCGGATTTCAAGCATCCGCGGCGAGGCTTACATACCCTTGGCTTTCGAAACCATCACCATTGCCGGACGGATCACGCGCCCGTGCAGAAGGTAGCCTTTCTGCAGTACGTTGAGTACTGTATTCGGCTCGCCTTCGGCTTCGATCGCGCTGATCGCCTGGTGCTTGTTCGGATCAAACTTTTGCCCGGTCGGGTCTTCTTCGGTGAGGCCCGCATTCTGGAAGGCAGCGTTCAGTTGCTTGAGCGTCAATTCAACGCCTTCCCGCAGGCTCTCCAGAGTCTGTTTCTCGCTCGCGAGCGCGGCTTCGAGGCTGTCCCTGACCGGAAGCACGCCAGCGGCGAATTTTTCGGCTGCAAACTTCGACGCCTTGGCGATGTCTTCCTGGGCCCGGCGGCGGACGTTCTCGGTTTCGGCGCGGGCTCGCAGCCACGCGTCGTGGTGTTCGGCGGCTTTCAGTTCGGCCTGGCGCAGGGTTTCCTCGAGTCGCGGCATCGTGTCCGTATCGGGGGCCGCCTGTTCGTTCGCCGGTTGCGGCTGCACTGATTCGCCATCTGGAAGCTCGGGCAGTTCGCCCTGGATTTCGGAAGGCTGCTTGTTTTCCTGCATGGGTGGAATCTCCCTTTGTTCTTCGACCGTGCCCAATTGGGGGCATGATTCCATTTTTCAAGGGAGGTGCAGCGATTTTTCGAAGGTTGCCGGTTCGCCGGCAGGTGTGTCACGATTCGCCCCCCTTGGCGTGAATGGTGCGCGCGGGACAGTGCTTACTGCGGGCGGGAAAGCATGGAACGAGGATGAGCGATATTCCGCACAGCATCGGAAAATACCGGGTCATCAAGGAGGTGGGGCGCGGCGCGACTGCCATCGTCTATAGGGTGGAATCCCCGGATGATCCCGAACCGCTGGCCGTCAAGCTCGTCCGCTTCCAGGACAAGGCGAGGGACGAAGCGAAGTGGAACCGTCGCCTGCTCAAGCTGCTGAAGGCCGAACAGGCGGTCGTCAGCCGCCTCGACCATCCGAACATCGTCCGCATCCACGAAGTCGTCACCGAGCCGGATCAGGCTTACGTGGTGATGGAGTATTTTCCCGGCGAGTCGCTCGAGCGGTACTGCAGCTTCGAACGCCTGCTGCCGATTCATCGCACGATCGGCATCGTCTTCAAGTGCTGCATGGCGCTCGACCACGCCTACCGGCAGGGCGTTGTCCACCGGGACATCAAGCCGGCCAACATCCTTGTCGACGAGAACGACAACGTAAAGATCACCGACTTCGGCCTGGCGCTGAACATCAACAAGAAGGTCGAGACCGACTCGACTTTCATCATGGGCGTCGGTTCGCCCGCCTATATGAGCCCCGAGCAGATCAAGGGCTACCCGCTGAACCAGAAAACCGACCTCTATTCCCTCGGCGTCGTGCTGTTCCATTTACTGACCGGGCGCTTGCCGTTTCGTGCGGCCAATCCGGCGCAGCTGATCTACAAGATCATTAATGCGGACCCGCCGCTGGTTTCGCAGCTGAACCCGGACATGCCGGAGTTGATGGACACGGTCCTGCGCAAGGCGCTGGAGAAGGATCTTTACTCGCGCTACCGCAACGGCGCCGAGTTTGCAAAGGATCTGTCAGCGGTGCGCTACAAGATCGTCGACGACGAGGATGTGCCGCAGGATACGACGCGGTTTACGACTCTGCGCAAGCTTGCCTTCTTCACCGAATTCGACGATGTCGAGTTGTGGGAGGTGCTGCGCACTTCGACCTGGCGCAGCGTGGCGGCACGGACGACGCTGATTCGCGAGCGCGACGCCGACCAGCGCTTCGGCGTCGTGGTGGCCGGCGAGGTGGAACTGTCTGTCGATGGACGCCGGGTGCAGCGGCTCGGCCCGGGGGAGGTCTTCGGCGAGCTGGCATGGCTCGACACGATCGACCACCGGCATCCGGTCACCGCGGTCGCGGTGGCGCCGACGACGTATATCGAGGTCAACCCGGCAGCGCTGGCACTGGCGACGGAAGAGGTCCGGGAACTTTTCCGCCGGCTGGTGGCGACGACGGTTGCGCGGCGGCTCGCGGCCGCGGCGCGGGAACTGGGGAGGTATGGCGAGCCGGCCGTTATCGGTGACCTGACCGCCACGGGCGGGCTCGATCTGCAGATCCTCGACGACTGAGTCGGGAAAATCCCGCCGCAAAGGAGGCTATGATCAATTCCGGCGCCGCCCGGCGACGATGTGGACGTCTGTCGTCACGCCCGTCAGCGCCACGCTTGCGAGCCAAGTGAGCAGGCATTGACCGCATTGAGCAGCCACTGCAGGGCCGAGTTTGAAACGGGGATCCATTTCAGCGTTCCGCTCCTGCGGCACGTGCCTGTTGGGCTGTCGCGGCGAGGTGCCCCGCCTCCGGCAGGGGAGCTTCCAGCCAGTCACCGATCCGGCTGCGGACGATGTCGGTCAGTGCAGCAATCCAGTCATGTCGCTCGTTGAGGCAGGGAATGTAATGAAAGGCCTTGCCGCCGGCGCCGAGGAACGCCGTCCTGCATTCGAGGGCGATTTCCTCGAGGGTTTCGAGGCAGTCCGAAGCGAACCCAGGGCAGATCACGTCGACGCGCCCGGTCCCTTTGCGGCCGAGTGCTTCGAGGGTCGGCTGGGTGTAGGGTTTCAGCCATTCCGCCTTGCCGAAGCGGGACTGGAAGGTGAGCTGCCAGCGCTCGGGTGGCAGGTCGAGCTTCGCTGCGAGCAGGCGTGCAGTGACGTGGCACTCGCAGTGGTAAGGATCACCAAGATCGAGCGAGCGCTTCGGTATACCGTGAAAGCTCATCACGAGCTGGTCGGGCTCACCGTGTTTTGCCCAGTGGTCGCGTACGCTCTGGGCGAGTGCTCCGACGTAGCCCGGGTGATCGTGAAAGTTCCGCACATAGCGGATCTCGGGCAGGTTACGCCAGCGGGTCAGGCAGCGCGCGACCTCGTCGATGACGCTCGCGGTGGTGCTCGCCGCATACTGCGGATACAGCGGCACGACGAGGATCCGGCTGCAGCCGTCGGCTTTCATGCGGACGAGTACGTCGGATATGGGCGGCGCCCCATAGCGCATCGCCCAGTCGACGACGACGTCGCTCACCCCTGAGTGGCCGAGATACCCGGCAAGGAGTTTTGCCTGTCGTTCGGTGTGGACTTTGAGCGGCGATCCGGCGTCGCTCCAGACGGCCGCGTATTTCTCAGCCGATTTCTTCGGCCGCAGGTTGAGAATGACACCGTTCAGAATCGGCCACCAGATCACGCGCGGGATCTCGACGACGCGCGGGTCGGAGAGGAATTCCTTGAGATAAGGGCGAACCGCCGCAGCCGTCGGCGCCGCGGGGGTACCGAGATTGACAAGCAGGACGCCGGTGCGCGCGGAGGTGCCGTGGGTGTGGGCGGGTTCGGGCCAATAACGGGCCATGCAAGTCCTTTGGGGGCGGGCCGAAGCGTTCAGCCAGGGCTCGAGAGCGCATTCGACAGGAGGCGGGCCGTGATGTCGACGATCGGGATGACTCGATCGTAGGCCATGCGCGTCGGGCCGATGACGCCGACCGAGCCAACCACTTTGCCGTTGACTTCGTAGCCCGCGGTCACGACGCTGCAGCCGTCGAGTTGCGAGAGCCCGGATTCGTCGCCAATGAAGATCTGCACGCCCTGCGCGCGGTTCGAGAGGTCGAGCAGCTGCATCAGGCCGGTCTTCTGTTCGAAGAGCTTGAATAGTTCGCGCAGGCGAGCCATGTTCGACGACAGGTCCTCGACGTCGAGCAGGTTGGTTTCGCCCGACAGTACATAGCTCGCGCTGTCCTCTTCGGCGGCCGCATTGCCGGCCTCGACGGCGGCCGTCATGAGTTCGCTCATGTCGCTGCGCAACTGCTTGAGTTCGTCGCGGATGCGGGCGCGGATGTCGTCGAATCCGAGTCCGGCGAAGTGCTCGGTAAGGTAGGCCGCCGCCTCGACGAGTTCCGCCGAGGAGTAGGCGCGGCGCGTGATCAGGATGCGGTTTTGCACGTCCCCGGCAGTGGTTACGATGATCAGCAGGATGCGGTTCTCGGCGAGGCTGATGAACTCGATCTGTCGGATCTTCACGGTATCGCGGCGTGGCGAAACAACCACGCCGGCGAACTGGGTAAGTTCGGACAGCAGGTGCGACGCGGAATTCATCAGGCGCTGCGGCTGATCGGGCTGCAGTTGGCCCTTGAGTTTGCGCACGCGCGCCTGTTCGAGCGGCTGCACGGTCAGCAGCGAATCGACGAAGAAACGGTAGCCCAGGGCGGTCGGGATGCGCCCGGCCGAAGTGTGCGGGCTGGTGATGAAACCCATCTCCTCGAGGTCGCTCATCACGTTACGCACCGTCGCCGGCGACAGCTCGAGGCCGGAATAACGTGAAAGCGCGCGCGAGCCGACCGGCTGACCTTCGACGATGTATCGTTCGATCAGGGTCTTCAGCAGTAACTGGGAGCGGGGGTCTAGCAGTTTCATGATCCGGTATGCACTATTGCGATGATTCTAACAGCCTGCGGACGAGCGCTGGCGTCTGCCAAGGCATTACGCGATGTGGTTTAATCCGCGCATGAGCAAGAACTTCCGCATCGTTGCACTGATCGGCAAGTACCAGAGCCCCGACGTGGCGGAGGCGGTGCTGCGCATCGCCGAATTCCTGCGGGTGCGCGGACTTGACGTGTGGATCGAGCAGGGGACGGCGAGTTCCATCGGCATGGCTGGTCAGTTTGCCGTTGCGAGCTACGATGAGATCGGCGCCCAGGCGGACCTCGCTGTCGTGCTCGGCGGCGACGGCACGATGCTCAATACGGCGCGCCGGCTGTCCCAGCATGGCGTGCCGCTGGTCGGGATCAACCAGGGCAGGCTCGGTTTCCTCACCGATATCTCGCGCGACGAAGCGTTGCCGAAACTCGCCGAGATTCTCGACGGACGCTACACCGAGGAATCGCGAGCGATGCTCGACGCCGAAGTGCTGCGGGCGGGCCACCGCGTATTCCAGACGCTGGCGCTCAACGATGTGGTCGTGAACAAGGGCGAGCTGGGCCGGATGATCGAGTTCGATCTGTCAATCGACGGGGAATTTGTTTATACGCAGCGCTCGGACGGGATGATCCTGACGACCCCGACGGGTTCGACAGCATACGCGTTGTCGGCCAACGGGCCGATCCTCCATCCGAACGTCGGCGGGATCGCCCTGGTACCGTTGTGCCCTCATGCGCTCACCGCGCGTCCGGTCACGTTGCCGGATACTTCTCATATCGAGATCGTGCTGTTGCCCCAGCATGACGCCCGGATACATTTCGATGGCCAGGCCCGCTTCGACGCTCGCGCCGGCGACCGGCTGCGGGTCACTCGTTCGCCCGATGTCGTCCGCCTGCTGCACCCGGAGGGCTACAGCTATTTCGCCATGCTGCGCGAGAAGCTTCACTGGAGCGCGCCGCCGCGTCGTCCCTGACCAAAGTTTCCCAACCACTGCACCGCTCATGCTCCGTCGCCTGACCATTCGGGATTTCGTGATCGTCGACCGCCTCGAGCTCGAGTTCGAAGCGGGGTTCGGCGCGCTGACCGGGGAAACCGGTGCGGGCAAGTCGATCCTGCTCGATGCACTCGGCCTTGCCTTGGGCGGGCGCGCCGACGCTGGCGCGGTACGCGCGGGATGCGGCAAGGCGGATATCGCGGCCGAGTTCGACCTGCCGCCGTCGAGCCCGCTCGGCGAGTGGCTGGCGGGGCAGGACCTGACGGCGGATGACGGAGTGATGATCCTGAGACGGGTGGTCGAGGCCGGCGGGCGCTCGCGGGCGTGGCTCAACGGCGTGCCGGTCACGCAGGGGCAGTTGCGCGAAGCGGGCGACTGGCTCGCCGACATTCATGGCCAGCATGCCCATCACGCGCTGCTCAAGCCCGACGCGCAGCGCGCGCTGCTCGACATGCACGCGGGGGCTGCGGCGCTCGCCGCAGAAGTCAGCGCACGTTTCCACGCGTGGCAGCGCCTCGTCGAGCTGCGTCGCGCTGCGGACCAGGACTCGGTGGCGTCCGAGCGTGAGCGTGAACTCCTTGCCTGGCAGATACGCGAACTCGACGAGCTCGCGTTCAGCGCCGAGGAATGGGGTCGGATCAATGTCGAACATGCACGTCTTGCCCATGCGGCGGGTCTGATCGAGGGGGCGGACGAAGTGCTCGCGACGCTCGGCGAAGGCGATCTCGCGATCGCTTCGCAGCTGCGCCACTTCAGCGTCCGGGTCGATGGGATGGCCGAGATCGATTCCGATCTCGCCGATGTCCGTGACCTGCTCGCCGGCGCGGCGATCCAGGCCGACGAAGCGCTGCACGCGCTGCGGCGCTATCGCGAGCGGCTCGACCTCGATCCTCAGCGCTTGGCCGAGATCGAGCGGCGCATCGAGGACGTCATGGCGCTGGCCCGCAAGCACCGCGTGACCCCCGGCGAGTTGTCGGACCTCCGCGCCGAGTGGGCGCGAAAGCTCGACGATCTCGTCTCGCGCGCGGATCCGGCCCGCCTTGCCGAAGAGGAAAAGCGCCTCCACGACGAATACGAGGCAGCCGCACGGCGTCTTTCCGCAGCACGCGCGCCGGCAGCCGAAGCTCTGTCGCGCGGCATCACCGATGCGATGCAGACGCTGGCGATGGCGGGCGGAAAGTTCGAAGTGGCGCTCGAAGCCTGCGCCTCGCCGATGGCCTACGGCCTGGAATCCGTTGAATTCCGCGTCGCCGCGAATCCCAACCAGTCGCTGCGCCCGCTCGCGAAAGTTGCGTCGGGGGGCGAGCTGTCGCGCATCGGACTCGCAATCCAGGTCATCACCAGCCGCGACTCGGCGACGCCGACGCTGATATTCGACGAGGTCGATGTCGGGATCGGCGGGCGGGTCGCGGAGATCGTCGGCCAGTTGCTGCGCCGGCTGGGACGGGAGCGCCAGGTGCTGTGCGTGACCCATCTGCCGCAGGTGGCGGCGTGCGCCGACTGGCAATGGAGCATCGCCAAGACGCCACGCGGGTCGGAAGTCCTGAGCACGGTTTGCGTGCTGAACAGCGAAGCGCGGGTCGAGGAGATTGCCCGTATGCTGGGCGGCGTGAACATCACCGAGACGACCCGCCGTCACGCGGCGGAAATGCTCGGTGCGAACTCGTTCGGACGCTGATCGCAGGGCCCGCCTGCCGCGGCCGAAAAAACGGGCCGGGTGGTGAGCTTCCTGCTCAGTCTTCCAGTTTGCGGTTCGGACAGTCCTTTCTCAGGCAGTCCGCGTAAAGATAAAGCGCGTGTTCGCGGACGACGAAACCGCGCTCTTCGGCAATCCTGTTTTGCCGCCGCTCGATTTCCGCGTCGAAAAACTCTTCCACCTTGCCGCACTGTACGCACACGAGGTGATCGTGATGGCCGCCTTTCTTGAGTTCGAACACTGCCTTGCCCGACTCGAAATAGTGCCGTTCGAGCAGGCCCGCCTGCTCGAACTGGGTCAGTACGCGGTAAACCGTCGCCAGGCCGATATCCATTCCCTCCGCAATCAAGAGACGGTAGACGTCCTCGGCGGTGAGGTGGCGCAGATCGGATGTCTGGAACAGATCAAGGATCTTCAGGCGCGGATAAGTGGCCTTGAGGCCGATGTTTTTCAGGTTTTCGGAATTTTCTGACATGGTCGCCCCGCTGGGTGGCCCCGGAGCCAATAACTCATGGCTCGTGCCTGCATATGATATATTTTTTCGCCTTTGCCTGAACGATACGCCGTCTGGCGCCACCGACCAAGAACTCCATCCATGCGCTTAGTGACTCTCCTGGCGGCCGTCGCCGCCTTCGGCCTGTTGGCCGGTTGTTCCATCAGCTCGTTTACCGACCAGATCAATCCCTACCGTATCGACGTGCGGCAGGGCAACTACGTGGATCAGGAAATGGTGGCCAGGCTGAAAAAGGGCATGACGCGCGAGCAGGTGCGGTTTGCGCTCGGCACGCCGCTGATCGTCGATGCGTTCCATCCCGATCGCTGGGATTACGTTTACCGCTTCCAGCCCGGCAGGGGCGAACCGCAGCAGCGCACGCTGAGCGTTTTTTTCGTCAGCGACCGGCTCGATCGCGTTGAAGGGGACATCGAGCCCGGCGATCCGCAAGCTGCAACGGTTGCGCCGCAGACCGAGCGCAGCCGCGTCGTCGAGATCGCGCCGGCAGCCAAGGATTGAGCCTTGTCCTGGAGGCGGTCGCGCATCGCGCAAGGGTCCCGATCATGTCGAGCAAGAGGAATTCATTGATGTCGCCATTGCGCATTGCCATAGCAGGTGCGTCCGGCCGGATGGGCCGGATGCTGATCGAGGCCACGCTGAGGGAGGAGGGAGCGGTGCTCGCTTCAGCCTTCGATCGTCCCGGCACGACCTTCATCGGACGCGACGCCGGCGAGCTGTCCGGAAGCGCGACCGGTGTTCTCATCACGGACGATTCGCGCGCCGCGATCGCAGCAGCCGATTGCGTCATCGATTTCACCCGCCCCGAAGGCACGCTCGCCCACCTTGCGATCGCACGCGAACTCGGCAAGGCGATGGTCATCGGCACGACCGGCTTCTCGACGACCGAGAAGGAAACGATTGCCGCGGCGGCGCAAACAATCCCGGTCGTGTTCGCGCCGAACATGGCAGTCGGCGTGAACGCGGTGTTCAAACTGCTCGAAGTGGCTGCCCGCATTCTCAACGACGGGTACGACGTCGAAGTGATCGAAGCGCATCACCGCTTCAAGGTCGATGCCCCGTCGGGTACCGCACTGCGCATGGGCGAAGTGGTCGCGCGCGAGTTGGGGCGCGATCTGGAAATGTGCGCGATTTACGGGCGCGAAGGCGTGACCGGGGAGCGCAAGGCCGAGACGATCGGCTTTTCGACGATCCGCGGCGGCGACGTGGTCGGGGATCATACGGTTCTGTTCGCCGGTATCGGCGAGCGTATCGAGATCACCCACAAGTCGGGCAGCCGCATGCCGTATGCTTCCGGTTCGCTGCGCGCGGCGCGTTTCCTCGCGGGACGGTCGAGTGGCTTGTTCGACATGCAGGACGTGCTCGGCCTGCGCTGATTCGGGCCCGGCTGGGAGGGGCGCGATTGCCTCGACGGGCGCGGAACGATATAATCAGCGGCTTCTTGAAAGCGGGATTGGCCGGTCGGCTCGTCCCGTTTTTTTCACGTTCGGGGTGGCTCGATAGCTTTCCCCGTGTCTTTTCGGCTGAACTCAGGAGTTTGTCGTGACTGCTTCCCCGCCCGCCCTACTAGCGCTTGCCGACGGGACGGTATTTTTTGGCAAGGGAATCGGTGCGGCCGGCAGCACGGTCGGCGAGGTGGTGTTCAACACCTCGATGTCCGGTTATCAGGAAATCCTCACCGACCCGAGCTACTGCCGCCAGATCGTAACGCTGACTTATCCGCATGTCGGCAACACCGGCATCAATCGGGAGGACGTCGAAGCGGAACGTGTTCATGCCGCGGGCCTGGTGATCCGCGACCTGCCGATACTGCCGTCGAACTTCCGCATGGACCAGACCCTCGATGCCTATCTCAAGGCCGAGAACATCATTGCGATTGCGGGGATCGATACCCGCAAGCTGACGCGCGTGCTGCGTGAAAAGGGCGCCCAGGGCGGCTGCATCGTCACCGCGGCCGGCGGCACCGCATTGAATGCCGATGCGGCGATTGCCCAGGCTCGCGCGTTCCCCGGTCTTGCCGGCATGGACCTGGCCAAGGTCGTCAGCGTCGAGAGCCCTTACCAATGGACCGAGGGCGAGTGGGCGCTCCGCAGCGGCTACGGCGAGCAGGTGGACGGGCGCTACCACATCGTCGCGTACGATTATGGCGTCAAGCGCAACATCCTGCGGATGCTCGCCAGCCGGGGCTGCAGGCTCACCGTGGTGCCGGCGCAGACGCCAGCTGCGGAAGTCTTCGCGCTCAATCCTGATGGCGTTTTTCTGTCGAATGGCCCGGGGGATCCGGGTGCCTGCGACTATGCGATCGCGGCAGTGCGCAAGTTCCTCGAGCGTGGCATCCCGACCTTCGGCATCTGCCTCGGCCACCAGTTGATGGCGCTCGCGGCCGGCGCCAAGACGGTCAAGATGAAGTTCGGCCACCACGGCGCCAACCATCCGGTCAAGGATCTCGAATCCGGGCAGGTTCTGATCACGAGTCAGAACCATGGCTTCGCGGTCGATCCCGATTCGCTTCCGGCGAATGTGCGCGCGACGCATGTGTCGCTCTTCGACGGCAGCCTGCAGGGGCTCGCCTGGAACGATGTGCCGGCATTCTGCTTCCAGGGACATCCCGAGGCGAGTCCGGGACCCCACGATGTGTCTTACCTGTTCGACCGTTTCATCAGGATGCTCGAGACGCGCGTCAAGTAATTCGCCAGCGGCAGCCGGAGCTGCCGCTCATCAACGCAAGACCGAGGTTAGGCAATGCCTAAGCGTACAGACATTCAAAGCATACTCATCATTGGCGCCGGTCCGATCATCATCGGCCAGGCGTGCGAGTTCGACTATTCCGGCGCGCAGGCGTGCAAGGCGCTGCGCGAGGAAGGCTACAAGGTCATCCTCGTCAATTCGAATCCGGCGACGATCATGACCGACCCGGAAACGGCCGACGTTACGTACATCGAGCCGATCACCTGGCAGGTAGTCGAGAGCATCATCGAGAAGGAGCGGCCGGGCGCGCTGCTGCCGACGATGGGCGGGCAGACGGCGCTGAACTGCGCGCTCGACCTCGCCCGCAACGGCGTCCTCGAGAAATACGGCGTCGAACTCATCGGTGCGTCGCGCGAAGCCATCGACAAGGCCGAGGACCGCCTGAAGTTCAAGGACGCGATGACGAAGATCGGGCTCGGTTCCGCCCGCTCGGCAATCGCGCACAGCATGGAAGAGGCGCTGCAGGTGCAGGGCGGCATCGGCTTTCCAGTGATCATCCGGCCGAGCTTCACGCTGGGCGGGACCGGCGGCGGCATCGCCTACAACATGGAAGAGTTCGACGAGATCTGCAAGCGTGGTCTCGAGGCGAGCCCGACGAGCGAACTGCTGATCGAGGAATCGCTGATCGGCTGGAAGGAATACGAGATGGAAGTCGTCCGCGACCGCGCGGACAACTGCATCATCGTGTGCTCGATCGAGAACCTCGACCCGATGGGCGTGCATACCGGTGATTCGATCACGGTTGCGCCGTCGCAGACGCTGACCGATAAGGAATACCAGATCCTGCGCAATGCCTCGATCGCGGTGCTGCGCGAGATCGGCGTCGATACCGGCGGCTCGAACGTGCAGTTCGCGATCAACCCGAAGGACGGCCGCATGATCGTCATCGAGATGAACCCGCGCGTGTCGCGTTCGTCGGCGCTGGCGTCGAAAGCGACCGGCTTCCCGATCGCGAAGGTCGCGGCGAAGCTCGCCGTCGGCTACACCCTCGACGAACTGAAGAACGATATCACCGGCGGCGCGACCCCGGCGTCGTTCGAGCCGTCGATCGACTATGTCGTGACGAAGATCCCGCGCTTCGCGTTCGAGAAATTCCCGCAGGCCAACGACCGGCTGACGACGCAGATGAAGTCGGTCGGCGAAGTCATGGCGATGGGTCGTACGTTCCAGGAGTCGTTCCAGAAGGCGCTGCGCGGGCTCGAAGTCGGCGCCTACGGCCTCGACGAGGTCGAGGCCGATCGCGAGGACCTCGAGCACGAACTCGCGAACCCGGGCGCGCAGCGCATCTGGTACGTCGGCCAGGCTTTCCGCGAAGGTTACACGCAGGAGCAGGTGTTCAACCTGACGAAGATCGATCCGTGGTTCCTCGCGCAGATCGAGGACATCGTATTGACCGAGAAGGCGCTCGCCGGCCGGTCGCTGAAGGCGATCCAGGCTGCCGAGTTGCGCGAATTGAAGCGCAAGGGCTTTTCCGACCGGCGGCTCGCGAAGCTGCTCGGCGTCGACGAGACGGCCGTGCGCCTGCATCGTCACGCGAACGGCGTGCGGCCGGTGTTCAAGCGCGTCGATACCTGCGCCGCAGAGTTTTCGACCTCGACGGCCTACATGTATTCCTCCTACGAGGACGAGTGCGAGGCACGTCCGACGGATCGCAAGAAGATCATGGTGCTCGGGGGCGGGCCGAACCGTATCGGGCAAGGGATCGAGTTCGACTATTGCTGCGTCCATGCCGCGCTCGCGCTGCGCGAAGACGGCTATGAGACCATCATGGTCAACTGCAATCCGGAAACGGTGTCGACCGACTACGATACGTCCGACCGCCTGTATTTCGAGCCGATCACGCTCGAAGACATCCTCGAGATCGTGCATATCGAGAAGCCCGTCGGCGTCATCGTCCAGTTCGGCGGCCAGACCCCGCTCAAGAGGGCGCAGGCACTCGAAGACAACGGCGTGCCGATCATCGGCACCAGCCCGGACATGATCGATGCGGCCGAGGACCGTGAGCGCTTCCAGAAGCTGCTCAACGATCTCGGCCTCAAGCAGCCGCCCAACCGCACTGCGCGCACGCCCGAAGCCGCAGTGCGGCTCGCGGCCGAGATCGGCTACCCGCTCGTGGTGCGTCCGAGCTACGTGCTCGGCGGCCGGGCGATGGAAATCGTGCACGAACAGAAGGATCTCGAGCGCTACATGCGCGAGGCGGTGAAGGTCTCGAACGAATCGCCGGTGCTGCTCGACCGCTTCCTCAACGATGCGACCGAAGTCGATGTCGATGCGCTGTCCGACGGCAGGCAGGTCATCATCGGCGGCATCATGGAGCACATCGAGCAGGCCGGCGTCCACTCGGGCGACTCGGCGTGCTCGCTGCCGCCTTACACGCTCTCGGCAAAGCTCCAGGACGAGCTGCGCCGTCAGACCGAAGCGATGGCTCGGGCGTTGAACGTCTGCGGCCTGATGAACGTGCAGTTCGCGATCCAGGGCGACGGCGACGAGGCGACCGTCTACGTGCTTGAAGTCAATCCGCGCGCGTCGCGCACCGTGCCGTTCGTGTCGAAGGCGTGCGGTCTGCAATTGGCGAAGATTGCCGCGCGCTGCATGGCCGGGCAAAGTCTGGCCAGCCAGGGCGTGACCAGCGAGATCGTGCCTCCTTACTACGCGGTCAAGGAAGCCGTCTTCCCGTTCGTCAAGTTCCCGGGTGTGGATACGATTCTCGGACCGGAAATGAAGTCCACCGGCGAAGTGATGGGCGTGGGGCGCAGCTTCGCCGAAGCCTTCGTCAAATCGCAGCTCGCGGCCGGTGTACGCCTGCCGCAGTCCGGCACGGCCTTCATCAGCGTCAAGCCGACCGACCGGGGGGTAGCGGTCGAAGTCGCGCGCGAGCTCCATGAGATCGGGTTCGGGCTCGCCGCAACCCGCGGCACGGGCTCGGCGATTGAGGCCGCCGGGCTTCCCGTCACGATGGTCAACAAGGTCAACGAGGGCCGTCCGCATATCGTGGACATGATCAAGAACAATGAAATCAGCCTCGTAATCAACACCGTGGAGGAGAAGCGCCAGGCGATCATCGATTCGCGTTCGATCCGCACCAGCGCCCTCGCCGCGAAACTCACGGTATTCACCACCATCGAAGGTGCACGCGCCGCATGTATGGGGATGCGCCATCTCGAGGGGCTGCAGGTGTACGGGTTGCAGTCCCTGCATGCCGAACTGAACCAAAAATCATGATCAAGACTCCTCTTACCGTCGCGGGTGCGGAAAAACTTCGCAACGAACTACACCGGCTGAAAACCGTCGAGCGCCCCAGCGTGATCGCGGCAATCGCGGAAGCGCGTTCCCATGGCGACCTGTCGGAAAACGCCGAGTACGACGCCGCCAAGGAGCGCCAGGGATTCGTCGAGGGCAGGATCAAGGAGATCGAAGGCAAGATTTCGAGCGCGCAGATCATCGATCCGAAATTGCTCGACGCCGACGGGCGATGCGTGTTCGGCGCCACCGTCGAGCTGGAGGATATGGACACCGGACAGACGGTGACCTATCAGATCGTCGGCGATGACGAGGCGGATCTGAAGGAGAACAAGATTTCGATCAGCTCACCGATCGCTCGCGCTCTGATCGGCAAGTTCGCCGGGGACATCGCCGAAGTCCAGGCGCCGGGCGGGGTGAGGGAGTACGAGATCATCGACGTCCGCTACGTGTGAGCGAGGCGCCCGTTTCGCATCAGGAGTCTCGTTCGGGCATCAGCTGGGAAACATCGTGAGCCGCCTTTCCGAGCATCTGCTAGTAGTGTTGATCACGCTTTGGGCCGGTGCGCTGTGGTCGATCGGTTACATCGTCGCACCGGTCCTGTTCGGCATGCTTTCCGACCGCGCACTCGCCGGCGACATCGCGGGGCGCCTCTTTGCGCTGCTGGGGTGGATCGGGGTCGGCTGTGCCCTCTACGTGCTGGGTTTCATGCTCGCACGCTGGCGATGGCGAGCGTTCCGGAGCGGCCTGTTCTGGCTGGTCGTGGCGATGCTGCTGGCGACATTCGCGAGCCAGTTCGGCATCCAGCCGTTGATGGCGCAGATGAAAGCGGATGCCTGGCCGCGTGAGGTGATGGATACCGTGATGCGGGACCGTTTCGCTACGTGGCACGGCGTCTCGAGCGTGCTCTATCTCATCCAGAGCGTGCTCGCGTTGCCGCTGGTGCTGGGTGTCCGAAAACTGTTGGGTCGCTGACGGGGGCGTCCCGTCAGGCGAACTATTTACTGCCGGCAGGCCCGGTTTTGCGGGTGTAGGTCCGGCTGCGCTTTGCCGCAAGACGCTTCTTGTCCGACGCGGCCTTGATCAGCGCGGTGCGACGCGCAGCGGCTGCAAAGGCCCGCGCCGATTTCGCCCTTGCGACGCCCGTGCTTGCGCTGGATGTCACAGGTTTAGCCTGTACGGATTTTTCGGCTTCTTCCCGACGTTGGCGCCAAATGACGAGAATTGTACCGATGTGCTGGACCGGTGAGGCATCGAGGGCCTCGCAGACCGCTTTCATCAGTGCTTCGCGTGCCGCGCGTTCGGCTCCGTGGACCTTGATCTTGATCAGCTCGTGTGCCTGCAGCGAGCGGTCGATTTCGCCCAGCACGGCTGGTGTCAAGCCGTTTCCGGCAATGCTGACGACGGGGTTCAGGTGATGGGCGCTGGCACGCAGTTCGCGCCGCCGGACGGGAGTGAGCTCGCTCATACTTTTCTCAAATCTTTCAGGGGCATGGATTCTACTCCGATGAAGCGAACCAAGACCAGCAAGGCGTGGATGCAGGAGCATGTCAACGACCCGTATGTGCAGCGTGCAAAAAGCGAAGGTTACCGGTCGCGGGCAGCATTCAAGCTCATCGAGCTCGATGAACGCGATCGCCTGATGCGAAGCGGAATGGTCGTCGTGGATCTGGGCGCTGCCCCGGGATCCTGGAGCCAGATCGCATTGCGGCGGGTCGGACGCGAGGGTCGGGTCTTTGCACTGGACCTGCTGCCGCTGGAACCGCTGGGCGGCGTCGAGTTCATACAGGGCGACTTTCAGGAAGAGTCAGTGCTTGCCGAACTCGAGTCGAGGCTCGGCGGGCTCCCCGTCGACGTCGTACTGTCGGACATGGCGCCGAACATGTCCGGCATCGATACGACCGACCAGGCCCGCTCGATCTACCTCGGGGAGCTGGCGCTGGAGTTCGCGGCGCGGCACCTCAAGCCCGGTGGCAGTTTCGTCGTGAAAGTGTTCCAGGGACAGGGTTTCATGGAGTATCGAAACGAGGCCGCGAAGCATTTCAACGCGCTGCACGTGCGAAAACCGAAGGCATCGCGCGACCGCAGTGCGGAAGTGTATCTGGTCGGCATCGGGCACCGCGGCAGCTAGCGCCCTTGTCACAGCGCCAAAACTGCGGAACTCTGCAGTCGGGCACCGAGTCTCCCGTTGGTGATGCAGGATGTCCAAGTTGGTGATGTGGGATGTCCAAATCCTTTTGGCGGTCATATTGCAATTCAGACCGGCGACCCCATATCGGAATCGTTGCGGCGTGCCGAGCAGGTGATTGAAACAGCCCATCGGGTCTATTGGTTTACGCCGCGGAACGTTCGCCACTAGAATGGGTCCATCTGTCGCTGCCCCCGTTGGGCTTTCAAGGAAAGAAGTTGAATAATCTCTTCAAGAATCTCGCGATCTGGATGGTTATCGGCGTCGTGCTGATGACGGTATTCAACCAGTTCAATACGCGGCAGGTTTCGGCCAGTACGATGGAGTACTCCCAGTTTCTGGAGGAAGCCAGGGCCGGGCGCATCGCGAAAGCGACAATCGACGGCCGCCTGGTGCGTGCGACGACGCAGGAAGGCCGGCAGATCACCGTGTATACGCCTGGCGTGCAGGATATCTGGATGGTGTCCGACCTGATCCGCGCCGGTGTGGCCGTGAACGCGTCGAAACCCGAAGAAGAGCAATCCTTCCTGATGAGCATCTTCGTTTCCTGGTTCCCGATGTTGCTGCTGATCGGGGTCTGGGTGTTCTTCATGCGCCAGATGCAGGGAGGCGGGCGAGGCGGAGCGTTTTCGTTCGGCAAGTCAAAAGCCAGAATGCTCGATGAAAGCGCCAATTCGCTTTCTTTTGCGGATGTCGCAGGGTGCGACGAAGCGAAGGAGGAAGTGTCCGAACTCGTCGATTTTCTGCGCGACCCTTCCAAGTTCCAGAAACTCGGTGGACATATCCCGAAGGGCGTACTGATGGTCGGTTCGCCGGGTACAGGCAAGACCTTGCTCGCGAAGGCGATTGCCGGCGAGGCGAAAGTGCCGTTCTTCTCGATTTCCGGCTCCGATTTCGTCGAGATGTTCGTCGGTGTCGGCGCGGCGCGCGTGCGTGACATGTTCGAACAGGCGAAGAAACACGCGCCGTGCATCATCTTCATCGACGAAATCGACGCTGTCGGTCGCCAGCGTGGTGCAGGCATGGGGGGCGGCAACGACGAACGCGAACAGACCCTCAACCAGTTGCTCGTCGAGATGGACGGCTTCGAAGGGCAAACGGGTGTCATCGTGATCGCCGCGACGAACCGCCCGGATGTGCTCGATCCGGCACTGCTGCGCCCGGGGCGATTCGACCGGCAAGTCGTCGTTCCGCTACCCGATATCCGTGGCCGGGAGCAGATACTGAAGGTCCATATGCGCAAGGTGCCGATCGCGCCTGACGTCGAACCCGTCGTTCTCGCGCGCGGCACGCCCGGATTTTCCGGCGCCGACCTGGCGAACCTCGTCAACGAAGCGGCGTTGTTCGCTGCGCGGGGCGGCAAGCGACTCGTCGATATGGAAGACTTCGAGCGTGCCAAGGACAAGATCATGATGGGGTCCGAACGTCGTTCGATGGTGATGCCGGAAGAAGAACGCCGCAACACGGCGTACCACGAGTCCGGCCATGCGCTGGTCGCGAAGTTGCTCGACAAGACCGACCCGGTGCACAAGGTCACGATCATCCCGCGAGGTCGTGCACTGGGTGTGACGATGCAGTTGCCGGAGCAGGATCGTTACAGCCAGGACCGCGAACGGCTGCTCCAGACGATTGCCGTGCTGTTCGGTGGCCGCATCTGCGAAGAGATCTTCATGAACCAGATGACTACCGGCGCTTCGAACGACTTTCAGCGGGCGACCGACCTCGCACGCCGGATGGTGACGCAGTGGGGCATGTCGGACAATCTCGGGCCGATGGTGTATGGCGAAGAAGAGGGAGAGATCTTTCTCGGTCGGCAGGTGACGACACACCGGAACGTGTCCGAGGCCACGATGCAGAAGGTCGATGCCGAGATACGCCGGATCATCGATCAACAGTACGCACTGGCGCGGCGCCTGATCGAAGACAACCGCGACAAGATCGAGGCGATGACGCATGCGCTGCTCGAATGGGAAACGCTGGATGCGGAACAGCTGAACGACATCATGGCGGGACGTGCTCCGCGGGCACCCAAGCCGATTACACCGCCGGCGAGCCGTCCGAAGGACGATGCGCCGGGAGCCGAGCCGACGGCTCCTGCCCCGGCAGCGTAATTCGCGCGGCACGAGACAAGAGGTTCGACCTTCTTCGGGCCGGCATTTAGCCGGCCCGATTCATTTGAGGACTGATATGCAGGTTTTGAGATGCGGTCGATTCCGCCTGGAACTCGACCGCCCACGCATCATGGCGATCGTCAATGTCACGCCGGACTCGTTTTCGGGCGATGGCCTCGGTCGGGATCTGGATGCGGCAGTGCGACGGGCGCAGGCTGCAGTCGATGCGGGAGCGGATTTGCTCGATATAGGGGGTGAATCGACCCGCCCCGGGTCGGAGCCTGTCTCGGAGCAGGAGGAACTCGACCGCGTCATCCCGCTGGTCGAGCGTCTGGCCGACTGGGCCGTGCCGGTTTCGATCGACACGTTCAAGCCGGCCGTAATGCGCGAATCGCTAAGGGCCGGGGCGAGCCTGATCAACGATATCAACGCATTCCGCGCGCCGGGCGCGATCGACGCCGTGCGGGACAGCGAGGCGGCGCTGTGCGTGATGCACATGCAGGGCGAGCCCCGCGGCATGCAGTCCGATCCGCGCTACGATGATGTCGTTGCGGAGGTGCTCGAGTTCCTGGAGCGGCGTGTTCGGGCTCTCACGGACAAGGGCGTGGGCAGGGACCGGATCCTCCTCGACCCAGGGTTCGGCTTCGGCAAGACACTCGAGCACAACCTCGCACTGTTCCGCACCCTCGACCGCTTCGTGGCGCAAGACTATCCGATGCTCGTGGGGGTGTCGCGAAAGTCCATGCTCGGGGCGATCACGGGGCGACCGGTCGGCGAGCGAGTGCATGCCAGCGTCGCCGCGGCCCTGATCGCTGTCGGGCAGGGTGCACAGATCGTGCGAGTCCATGACGTCGCCGCAACGCGCGATGCATTGAAAGTGTGGCAGGCGGTAACCGGCGTCCCGGCATAGGCAGGAGCGCACGAAGTCTCCCGTCGTTGATGCGATAATTCGTTTTTCGACGAATGTCGCGAGGGGAAAAATGGGGAGAAAGTATTTCGGGACCGACGGCGTACGGGGGCGTGTCGGCGATTCGACAATCACGCCAGAATTCGTCATGCGTCTCGGTTATGCGGCCGGGGTGACGCTGGTGGGGCGGGAGCAGTTGCCCCCCGGGGAGCGGCCCGCGATTCTCATCGGCAAGGACACCCGTATTTCCGGCTACATGCTCGAGGCCGCCCTCGAAGCCGGGTTTGCGGCGGCGGGCGTCGATGTGATGCTTGCCGGCCCGGTGCCGACGCCAGCGGTGGCCTATCTCACCCGTGCCCTCCGTCTTCAGGCCGGAGTCGTGATCTCCGCCTCGCACAACCCCTACGACGATAACGGCATCAAGTTCTTTTCGGCGAACGGCACCAAGTTGCCGGATGCGCTCGAGGAGGAGATCGAGTTCCGGGTCGATCAGCCGATGGTCTGCGCCGAGGCGTCCCGCCTGGGCAAGGCGCGTCGGATCGTGGACGCTGCGGGCCGGTACGTGGAATTCTGCAAGAGTGCGTTTCCGAACGAGTTCGATCTGCGTGGTTACCGGATCGTCCTCGACTGCGCCCACGGTGCGGCCTATCACATCGGGCCGAGCGTATTTCACGAACTGGGCGCGGAAGTGATCCCATTGGGGGTCGAGCCCAACGGACTGAATATCAACGACAAGGTCGGCGCCACGCATCCGCAGACGCTGCGTTCAGCGGTACTGGCGAACCAGGCGGACTTCGGCATCGCCCTCGATGGCGACGGCGATCGTGTGGTCATGGTCGATGGAGACGGCGAGCTTTACGATGGCGACAAGCTGCTGTACGTGATTGCAGCCTCACGGCAGTCCGAAGGACGCCTGGAGGGAGTCGTCGGTACGCTGATGAGCAATCTCGGCCTTGAGCGCGCGATCGGCCGTCTCGGCCTTGCCTTCGCGCGGGCAAAGGTCGGCGATCGCTACGTGCTGGAAACCATGCACGAGCGGGGCTGGAAGCTCGGCGGGGAAAACTCCGGCCATATCATCTGCCTCGATCGTCATACCACGGGCGACGGCATCGTCTCCGCGCTCCAGGTTATCGCGGCGCTGATCAAGCGTCAGTGCACGTTGGCGGCTGCTTGTGCGGACCTCGTCTTCTATCCACAGAAACTCATCAATGTGCCTCTGGCCCCAGGATTCGACTGGCGATCCGACAAGCACATCGACCAGGCGCGGAGCGATGCCGAACTGGAACTCGGCGAGCAGGGCCGGGTGCTGCTACGCCCTTCGGGAACCGAGCCGTTGCTCCGGGTCATGGTTGAAGGGAAGGACGGTGCGCAAGTCGATCGCCTTGCCCGAGAGATTGCGGCGTGCATCGAGCGCGCAATGGTCTGAAACTGAAAAGACCCGGAGGTGGAAATCCTCCTACGGCCCGCCTTCGGCCAGTTGGTGTACCGGCCACGTTCTGTGGCTGAAGGGCTGTTTCCCGTGGGCGGAGGCGGAATCCAGCGCTGTAACATTCCTGAAATATTTCATCCGTAGGCTTCCAGCCTTTAGCCATTCTCCGTTGCTCCAGATTGCCCTTGGTGTCGCCCCGAGCGGCCAGGGGCGGCCACGCTCCCGCTTGTCTGCATTGACGCTCGTGCTCGACGGGCTGGGCCACCGAACTCATTCTGCCCGCGTGCGGCCCCCGAGGCTTGGAGCGCGCACGATGTGCCGGATCCGGGCCGGGAAGGGGCCCGGTTCAAGAGATTGCTGTGTTTACTGTGAAATCATGCGGCCAGTGTCAAATTTATGTCACACATACCACGGATGATTCGGGGCGCCTGCTTCTCGGTAACATGTTTCCGGATCTGGCGCCCTTTATTCATTAGGAGATTCCGTATGTCCAGTTTCAAGCAGACCGCTTTTGCGGCCGCCCTTGTCGTCTTCGGTTCGCATGCCGCGTACGCCCAGTCTGTCGTGAAGGTGGATGGTTCCAGTACCGTGTATCCGGTTACGGAGGCGGTGGCTGAGGACTTTCAGAAGTCGAAGAAGGGCGAAGTAAAGGTGACGGTCGGCATATCGGGTACCGGTGGCGGCTTCAAGAAATTCTGCAGAGGCGAGATCGATGTTGCGGATGCATCGCGCCCGATCCTCAAGCAGGAAATGGAGGCTTGCGCCCAGGCTGGCATCAAGTACATCGAACTGCCGGTCGCTTTCGACGCCTTGACTGTCGTCGCACACCCCAAGAACACTTTCATCAAGCAGCTGACCGTTGAACAGTTGAAGAAGATGTGGGAGCCGGCCGCACAGGGCACCGTAACGAACTGGAAGCAGATCGATCCGTCGTTCCCGGATGCGCCGATGAAGCTCTTCGGCGCCGGCTCCGATTCCGGGACCTTCGATTACTTCACCGAAGCGATCGTCGGCAAGGCCAAGTCTTCGCGCGGCGATTACACTGCCTCTGAAGATGACAACGTTCTGGTCCAGGGCGTTTCGCGCGACATCAACGCCATCGGCTATTTCGGTTTTGCGTATTACGCGGAAAACCAGGGCAAGCTCAAAGCCGTGCCGATCGTGAATAAGGAAGGGCAGCCAGTCGCGCCCGGGCCCAAGGCAGTTCTTGATGGATCGTACAATCCGCTGTCGCGCCCGATTTTCATCTATGTCAGCGAGAAGTCGCTTGAAAAGCCCGAAGTTCGCGATTTTGTTGCCTATTACATGAAGAACGCGGCGGCGCTCGCGACCGAGGTGAAGTATGTGCCGCTGCCTGCGCAGGCATACGAGACGGCGATGGAGCATGTGAATAAGAAAAAACTCGGTACGGTTTTTGGTGGTGAGCCCGAGATCGGCGTGACCATCGAGTCGCTCCTGAGTCGCGAAGCGAAGCTCTAATGTTCAAGGGCACGGGCGAGCCCCGTGCCCTGTTCCCCATCATCGGGTCAAGAATGCAAGACGCAAAAACAATCGGCTTTTCCGGGGAGGCATCCTTCCCGCCGTTGGTCACCAGCGATCGACTGGCCCGAAAGGCGTTGCGCCACTCGAAGGAACGCGTTATCGAGTTCCTCCTTTTCGGCGCCGCGGGTGTCTCTGTGCTGACGACCTTGGGTATCGTCTGGGTGCTGGTCAGCGAGTCCTACCAATTTTTCCAGAGCGTGCCGATTTGGTCCTTTCTGACCGACACGATGTGGACACCGCTCTTTGCCGATGCGCATTACGGGATCCTGCCACTGCTTGCCGGAACGCTGACGACCTCGCTGGTTGCACTGGTCGTTGCAATTCCGCTCGGCACGACGATCGCGATCTATCTATCCGAATTCGCACAACCTTCCGTACGTGAGGTGGTGAAGCCCTTTCTCGAGCTTCTCGGCGGCATTCCAACTATCGTCTATGGCTACTTTGCGCTCACGGTTGTCATCCCGCTGCTGCAAATGCTGATTCCGAGCCTGCCGGGTTTCAATATGCTCGGTGCCGGTATCGTGATGGGCATTGCGATCATCCCGTACGTGAGTTCTCTTGCAGAGGATGCGATGCGCGCCGTGCCAATGAGCATGCGTGAGGGCTCGTACGCGATGGGTGGTACCAAGTTCCAGACTGCGGTCCGCGTGGTCGTTCCGGCGGCGCTGTCGGGCATCCTGTCCGCCTACATCCTGGGAATTTCTCGTGCCGTGGGTGAGACGATGATCGTGGCGGTCGCAGCAGGCATGCAGCCTAACTTCACAATGAATCCGATGGAGCCGGCGCAGACTATTTCTTCGTACATCGTGCAGGTCGCGCTTGGCGACCTGCCTCACGGTTCGATTGGTTATCAGTCGATTTTTGCCGCAGGGCTGAGCCTGATGCTGATGACGCTCCTTCTGAATGTCGCGGGTCACGTCGTTCGTCGGCGCTATCGCGAAGCTTATTGAGAGGTTGAGCATGAAATCTGCAGAACTGGCGGGCATTCATCGCATCATTCGACGCAACAAGCGCCGCGATCTGATGTTTGCGATCGCCGGCTTCATGGCGCTGTTGATCGGTGTATTGACGTTCCTGGCGCTCTTCTTGGAGATGGCCTATTCGGGATGGGAGCGCCTGAACCCCGAGTTCTTCACGAATTTTCCATCCCGTCGAGCTGGACAGGCCGGCATCCTCACCGCGTGGGTCGGATCGCTGCTGGTGATGCTGGTCACCGCAGTCTCGGCAGTACCGCTCGGCGTTGCCGCGGGCGTATATCTTGAGGAATATGCCGTAAGAAACATCATCACCGACATCATCGAGATCAACGTGACCAACCTTGCCGGCGTGCCGTCGATCGTTTACGGTCTTCTGGCGCTTGGTGTGTTCGTGTACACGTTCGGTTTCGGCCAGAGCATCCTGTCTGCCGGCCTGACTCTGGGCCTGCTGATCCTTCCTGTCGTCATCGTTGCGACCCGCGAGGCGATACGATCGATTCCCCAGCATATCCGGGAGGGGGCCTATGCGCTCGGTGCGACGCGTTGGCAGGTCACGCACGACCACATCGTTCCGTACTCGATGCCCGGCATCCTCACCGGCGTCATCATTGGCATGTCCCGGGCGATCGGGGAAACCGCTCCGATCATCACGATCGGCGCGCTGACCTTCATCGCGTTCCTGCCCGAGGCGCCGATCGGGCCGGAGTTTCCCTGGGTGAACTTTGAGTGGCTGAAATCCGGGTTCACAGTCATGCCCATCCAGATGTTCAACTGGACTTCCCGCCCCGAGGAGGCTTTCCAGCAGAATGCCGCCGCCGCTGGTTTCGTGCTGGTTCTCATGACCCTGGCCATGAACGCGATTTCCATCTGGATTCGTTACCATCTGCGCAAGGACATCAAATGGTAGGAAACATCACAATGCGTTCGATTGATCGACCCGCTGCGCAGGCAGTGAGGCCTACTGCCGAGAGCGTCGCTGGCGCATCGAATGTGCATTTGGGCGACGCCCAGTCTTCGCCGGACACGCCGCCGGTCAAGGCCGCGGCGGAAAACTTCAGTTTTTATTACGGCCAGTTCCAGGCACTTAAATCCATAACGCTGCCGGTCTACGAGAAGCACGTTACGGCGCTCATCGGGCCGTCCGGATGTGGCAAGTCCACGCTGCTGCGGGCTTGCAACCGGATGCACGATCTCTACCCGGGCAACCGGTACGAGGGCGCGATCCGGCTGCTGCCGGACAACACCAATCTGCTCGACCCTGCTGTCGATCCGATCGAGGTCCGGATGCGAATCGGCATGGTGTTCCAGAAACCGAACCCGTTCCCGAAATCGATCTACGAGAATGTGGCGTACGGACTGCGCATCCGCGGGGAAAAAAGCCGCTCTGTCCTCGACGGTCGGGTGGAGGAGGCCCTCAAGGGCGCGGCCCTGTGGGCGGAAGTCGCACATCGCCTGAACGAACCTGCGTTTGCCTTGTCAGGCGGGCAACAACAGCGACTGTGCATCGCGCGTTGTCTCGCGACAGATCCCGAAGTGCTGCTGTTCGACGAACCGACCTCGGCGCTCGACCCGATTGCCACCGCCAGCATCGAGGAACTCATCGACCAGCTGCGGCAGAAAGTCACGATTCTGATCGTCACGCACAACATGCAACAGGCGGCGCGGGTGTCGGACTTCACCGCATACATGTATCTCGGAGAACTGATCGAGTTCGGCCGGACCCGCCAACTGTTTGTCAATCCTGTTCGCCGGGAAACCGAGGACTACATCACGGGACGCTTCGGCTAGGGATTACGCTGCGCACCGGCTTTTCTGCGATGGATCGGTGGCCCACCCCGCCCAGCCTGGCGGCCGCCAGTCCATCGGGTCGTCTTTACCCCGCGGGGCCGGGCACGATAGAATGCCCCGATTTAGCGGATTCGAGTGCATGGAACGCAAGCTTGTCGTCGGCAACTGGAAGATGAACGGCGATCTGGTAGGCAATCAGGCGCTCTTCGAACAGCTTGTCGGCCGCAGTCCCGGCAGCGTCGATACTGCCCTGTGCCTTCCGTTTCCTTATCTGGCGCAGGGTCAGCGAGCGTTGTCGGGTAGTGCGACGATGCTCGGCGCCCAGAATCTGAGTGAGTTCGACGCCGGGGCGTATACGGGCGAAGTCAGCGGGGCAATGCTGGCGGACTTCGATTGCCGCTTCGTCATCGTCGGCCATTCCGAGCGGCGTGCGTTGTTCCACGAGGATGATCTTCTTGTCGCCCGAAAGGCTCGTGCTGCGCTGGCGGCGGGTCTCGCGCCGATCGTGTGCGTCGGGGAGTCGCTTGTCGAACGCGAAGCGGGCCGTGCAGAAGATGTGCTGTTGCGCCAGCTCGATGCCTTGGCGCGGGTGCTCGATGGCGCCTCGCTCTCACGGCTGGTGATCGCGTACGAGCCGGTGTGGGCAATCGGGACCGGACGAGCGGCATCCCCGGAGCAGGTCCAGGCGATCCTGTCATTCGTGCGGGGCTGGTTGGCCCGTCATGTGGTGGATTCTCGCGCGGTCAGAGTCCTGTACGGGGGAAGCGTGAAGGCAGACCGTGCCGCTGCATTGTTCAGTCTGCCTGATTCGGACGGCGGGCTTATCGGCGGCGCGTCGCTGATTGCCAAGCAATTTCTTGAGATCTGCGAAGCTGCTGCCGTGGCTACGCAGGACGACGATGTAAGCGATTTCAAAGGTTCTCGATGAGTAACTATATTTTTTCAATCGTTCTGACGATTCACGTGCTGGTAGGGTTGTGCATTATCGGGCTGGTGTTGATGCAGCATGGCAAGGGGGCGGATGCCGGAGCGGCATTCGGCGGAGGCGCATCGGGCAGTGTGTTCGGATCGTCCGGGTCGGCGAATTTCCTCAGTCGAACGACAGGCATTCTTGCCACGGTCTTTTTCATAACCAGTCTGGGTCTCAGCTACCTCGCCAGCAACAAGCCGAGTCAGCCTTCGAGCGTGATGGAGGGGGCCTCGACCTTATCCGTGCCGGCGGCGGACGCGAAGCCCGCGGACGGCGGCGAGGCTCAGGATTCGAAGGCGCAGGCGATTCCAAAATAAGTTCATTTTGGGTTTGCGCACTGCGGAAAAAGTCGTATAATTTCGCGGCTGTAACAAATATTGCCGACGTGGTGAAATTGGTAGACACGCCATCTTGAGGGGGTGGTGGCGAAAGCCGTGTGAGTTCGAGTCTCACCGTCGGCACCAGGTATTGAAGATCGCCCGCTGATGCGGGCGTTTTCATGCCGTACAACAGCGTAGTCAGAGCAAGTCTAATATTCAAAACGGGGTGTTTCGATGCTGGAAAACTACTTTCCTGTCCTGATGTTCATCCTCGTTGGTCTGGGATTCGGTCTGGTTCCCGTGATTCTCGGGCGTGTTCTCGCTCCTTACCGGCCTGACGGAGAGAAGCTGTCGCCTTACGAGTGCGGCTTCGAGGCGTTTGAAGACGCTCGCATGAAATTCGACGTGCGCTATTATCTCATAGCCATTCTTTTCATTCTCTTCGATCTTGAAATCGCCTTTCTGTTTCCTTGGGCGACTGTTTTTCAGGAATTCATTGCGGCGGGTGAAATTGCCTGGTTTGTATTCGGTTCGGTAATGGTTTTTCTTGCCGTGCTGGTTATCGGCTATGTCGTCGAGTGGAAGAACGGTGCACTCGACTGGGAGTGATGCATGAGCATTGAGGGCGTTTTTCGCGAGGGATTTGTTACCACCTCGCTCGATGCGGTGATCAACTGGACGCGTACGGGTTCCCTGTGGCCAATGACCTTCGGCCTCGCCTGCTGTGCCGTCGAAATGATCCACGCTGGCTGTGCGCGATACGATCTTGACCGTTTCGGCGTGGTGTTCCGTCCCAGTCCGCGGCAGTCGGATCTCATGATCGTGGCTGGTACGCTTTGCAACAAGATGGCGCCGGCATTACGCAAGGTTTATGACCAGATGGCGGAGCCTCGCTGGGTGATCTCGATGGGCTCCTGCGCCAATGGCGGGGGCTACTATCACTACTCGTATTCGGTGGTGAGGGGGTGTGACCGCATCGTGCCGGTCGATGTTTACGTGCCGGGCTGCCCGCCGACCGCAGAAGCGTTGCTGTACGGCATCATTCAGTTGCAGAACAAGATCAAGCGCACTAACACCATAGCGCGGTGACAGGTAGCCCATTTATGAGCTTGAAGCTGGAACGTCTGAGCAGTTCACTGCAAAATATCCTGGGTGCGAAAGTGCGCTCGGTGATCGTTGATCGCGGCGAGGTTACGCTCGAAGTCGCGGCGGCCGATTACCTCCACGTTGCGCAACTGCTGCGGGATCATCGCGATCTGCAGTTCGAGGAACTGATCGATCTCACGGGCCTGGATTATTCGGCTTACGGAAGCGGAGCATGGGCGGGAAAGCGGTTCGCCGTTGCCGTACATCTGCTTTCGATCACGCACAATTGGCGGGTTCGCTTGCGTGCCTTCGCCGATGACGATGCATTCCCGATGCTCGAATCGCTGGTGGGAGTGTGGCCCAGTGTCAACTGGTACGAGCGTGAAGCGTTCGATCTCTATGGCATCATGTTTGCCGGTCATCCGGATCTGCGCCGAATCCTGACGGATTACGGATTCGTCGGTCATCCGTTCCGCAAGGATTTTCCTGTTTCCGGCTACGTCGAGATGCGTTACGACCCCGAGCAGGGAAGGGTGGTATATCAGCCGGTGACCATCGAGCCACGTGAGAACACGCCGCGCATCGTGCGCGAAGAGCACTACGGGGATGTCGGCCATGGCTGAGATTCGCAATTACACGATCAATTTCGGTCCGCAGCACCCTTCTGCCCACGGCGTGCTTCGCCTGGTGCTCGAACTCGACGGCGAAGTCGTCGTGCGGGCCGATCCGCATATCGGCCTGCTCCATCGCGGAACGGAGAAACTCGCGGAAACGCGCACCTGGGTGCAATCGGTCCCTTATATGGACCGGCTCGATTATGTGTCCATGATGTGCAACGAGCATGCCTACTGCATGGCGATCGAACGCCTGCTGGGTGTCGAAGTGCCGATCCGTGCCCAGTACATCCGCGTCATGTTCGACGAAATCACCCGGATTCTGAATCACCTCCTCGGTATCGGCACGCACGCGCTCGATATTGGCGCGATGACGATGGTCCTGTATACCTTCCGCGAGCGTGAAGATTTGATGGATGCCTACGAGGCGGTTTCGGGCGCGCGGATGCATGCCGCGTATTACCGTCCCGGAGGCGTCTACCGTGATCTGCCGGATCGTATGCCGCAATATGTGGTTAACAAGTTCAAGAATGCGAATACCGTCCGCGAATTGAACGAGAACCGTCAGGGATCGTTGCTCGATTTTCTCGAGGACTTCACCGAACGGTTCAACGGTTACTGCGACGACTACGAAACACTCCTTACCGACAACCGGATCTGGAAGCAGCGCACGGTCGGTATCGGCGTGGTAACGCCCGAGCAGGCCAAGGCTTGGGGGTTCACCGGACCGATGTTGCGGGGTTCCGGCATCGCATGGGATCTGCGCAAAAAACAGCCCTACGAAGTGTACGACCGGATGGAATTCGACATTCCCATCGGGAAGAACGGCGATTGCTATGATCGTTACCTGTGCCGCATGGAAGAGATGCGCCAGTCGAACCGGATCATCAAGCAATGCATCGACTGGCTGCGCAAGAATCCGGGGTTGGTCATTGCCGACAATTACAAAGTTGCGCCGCCGCCGCGCGAGCGGATGAAGGGGAACATGGAGGAGTTGATCCACCATTTCAAACTCTTCACTGAAGGTATGCATGTTCCGAGCGGCGAGGTATATGCGGGAATTGAACACCCCAAGGGTGAATTCGGCGTCTATGCGGTCTCCGACGGCGCGAACAAGCCTTACCGTCTCAAACTCAGGGCGCCGGGGTTTGCGCATCTCGCGGCAATGGACGAGATCGCCCGCGGCCACATGATTGCCGACGTGGTTGCGATCATCGGCACGATGGATGTGGTGTTCGGCGAAATCGACCGCTGAACGAACGGGCATGACAAACGTCGGCAGGCAATCCGGGAAGACGAACACGAAATGCTGAGTCAGGAATCGCTACAACAGATCGATCGCGAGATCGCGAAATATCCGCCCGACCAGAAGCAGTCGGCGGTAATGTCGGCGCTGCGCATCGCCCAGGTTGAAATGGGCTGGCTGGCGAAAGAGACGATCGAGTTTGTCGCTGGCTATCTCGACATGCCGGCAATCGCCGCGTACGAGGTGGCGAGTTTTTACAACATGTACGATCTCCAGCCGGTGGGACGTCACAAGATCACGGTGTGCACCAATCTCCCGTGTGCCCTGTCGGGAGGAGTGCATGCGGCGGATTATGTCAAGCAGAAGCTGGGAATCGATTTCAACGAAACCACGCCGGACGGCAAATTCACCCTCAAGGAGGGTGAATGCATGGGAGCCTGTGGTGATGCTCCGGTAATGCTGGTGAATAACCACCACATGTGCAGCTGGATGACGACTGAAAAGATCGATCAACTGCTGGCCGATCTGGAAGACAAATGAGCGCACGCGGACTTATTCTCGCCGGGGTCGACGGCGACCGTACCTGGCGGTTACAGGATTACATCGGGCGCGGTGGTTATTCCGCGCTGAAAAAAATCATTGCGGAGAAGATTCCGGCTGAGACGATCATCGCCGAATTGAAGGCCTCTTCGCTGCGCGGGCGTGGGGGGGCGGGTTTTCCCACCGGGCTCAAGTGGAGCTTCATGCCGCGCTCGTTCCCCGGAGCGAAATACCTCGCCTGTAATTCCGACGAGGGCGAGCCGGGCACTTTCAAGGACCGCGATATTCTTCGCTACAACCCGCACAGCGTCATCGAGGGCATGACGATCGCGGCGTATGCGATGGGATGCGAGCGGGGCTACAACTATATCCACGGCGAAATTTTCGAGATCTACGAGCGCTTCGAGGAGGCGCTGGCCGAAGCGCGTGAAGCGGGTCTGCTCGGTCAGAAAATCCTGGGTTCGGATTTTTCGTTCGAGTTGTTCGCGCATCACGGCTACGGGGCCTATATCTGCGGTGAAGAGACCGCGCTGCTCGAGTCGATCGAAGGCAAGAAAGGGCAGCCGCGCTTCAAGCCGCCGTTCCCGGCAAGCTACGGTCTTTACGGCAAGCCGACGACGATCAACAACACCGAGACATTCGCGTCGGTGCCGTTCATCATCAATATGGGCGGAGAGAGTTTTCTCAATCTCGGGAAGCCGAACAACGGCGGGGCGAAGCTGTTCTCGATTTCGGGGCACGTCAATCGGCCGGGGAATTACGAAATCGGGATGGGCACCCCGTTTGCAGAGTTGCTTGAAATGGCCGGAGGAATGCGCGGCGGACGCAAGCTCAAGGCCGTGATTCCCGGCGGCTCGTCGTCACCCGTGCTGCCGGGAGCCGTCATGATGGATTGCACGATGGACTATGACTCCATCGCCAAGGCAGGCTCGATGCTCGGTTCTGGCGCGGTGATCGTCATGGACGAGACCACGTGCATGGTGAAGGCGCTCGAGCGACTGTCGTATTTCTATTTCGAGGAATCCTGCGGCCAGTGCACGCCGTGCCGCGAGGGAACCGGATGGCTTTATCGGGTGGTTCATCGGATCGAGAACGGGCTGGGACGCCGCGACGATCTCGGTCTGCTCAACTCGGTGACCGGCAACATCATGGGACGCACCATTTGCGCCCTCGGTGATGCCGCATCGATGCCGGTGCAGAGTTTCATCAAGCACTTCGGCTCGGAGTTCGAGTACCACATCGAAAACAAGAAATGTCTAGTGCCGCCCGAGGTTCAGCACCTGGGCAGCCAAATCTACGTGAGTCCGTGATGCTAGAGATCGAAATCGACGGCAAGCAGGTATCGGTCGAGGATGGCAGCACCGTGATGGATGCAGCGACCAAGATCGGTGCATACATTCCGCACTTCTGTTATCACAAGAAACTGTCTATTGCGGCAAGTTGCCGCATGTGTCTCGTTCAGGTCGAAAAGGCCCCGAAGCCGCTGCCCGCCTGCGCGACGCCGGTCACCAACGGCATGAAGGTGTGGACGCGATCGGATCAGGCGATCAAGGCGCAGAAAGGGGTGATGGAGTTTCTGCTCATCAACCACCCCCTCGATTGCCCGATCTGCGATCAGGGCGGCGAGTGCCAGTTGCAGGATCTCGCCGTCGGTTACGGCGGGAGCCAGTCGCGCTATGAGGAAGAAAAGCGCGTCGTGTTCAACAAGAACCTCGGCCCGCTCGTTGCGACGGACATGACGCGGTGCATCAACTGCACGCGCTGCGTGCGGTTTACGACCGAAATCGCCGGCATGATGGAACTCGGCCAGGCCTTCCGCGGCGAACATGCGGAAATCATGCCGTTCATCGAAAAGACACTCGAATCCGAGCTGTCGGGCAACATCATCGACCTTTGCCCTGTCGGTGCATTGACGTCGAAGCCTTTTCGCTTCGCCGCGCGCACCTGGGAGCTTTCCCGGCGCAAATCGATCAGCTCGCATGATTCGCTCGGATCGAATCTCGTCGTTCAGGTCAAGCACGATATCGTCAAGCGGGTCCTGCCGCTCGAGAACGAAGGAATCAACGAGTGCTGGCTGTCCGACAAGGATCGTTTTTCGTACGAAGGCTTGAATAGCGAGGATCGTCTGACGGTTCCGATGATCAAGCAGGACGGCGAGTGGAAGGAAGTCGACTGGCAGGCTGCGCTCGAATTCGTCGCCAACGGTCTGCTCGCGACGGCGAAAGAGAACGGACCGGCGACGATCGGTGCGCTGGCGTCGCCCCATTCGACCCTCGAGGAGTTGCACCTGTTGCAGAAACTCGCGCGCACACTCGGTACCGACAATATAGATTTCCGGCTGCGGCAGTGGGATTTCCGGGCAGACGGTCATCGGACGGGCGCTCCCTGGTTGGGAATGCCGATCGCCGATGTCGCCGGGCTGAACCGGTTGCTGATCATCGGCAGCTTCTTGCGCAAGGACGCGCCGCTGCTGGCGCAGCGCGTGCGGCAGGCGGCCAAGCGTGGGCTGCAGGTGAGTGCGATCCATGCCGCGGGCGATAACTGGCTGTTGCCGGTGAAAAACGAGGCGCTGGTCGCGCCGTCCGGGATGGTCGGCATGCTGTTGCAGGTCGCCGCAGCCCTGGCGGCGGAAAAGGGCATGCCGGTTGTCGACGAACTCGCCACGCGGGTGCCGGCGGAAATCTCGGACGAAGCTCGTACGATCGCCCAAAATCTCGCCACGGGCGCTCGCGTCGCCGTGTGGTTGGGCAACTTTGCGGAACAGTCCGAGTTCGCTGCCGAACTGCACGTCGTTGCACAGGAAATCGCCCGCTTGAGCGGTGGTTCCCTGGGCTTCATCGGCGAGGCGGCAAACAGTGTCGGCGGGTATCTCGCGAAAGCGGCGCCCATCGTCGGGGGATTCAACGCGCGGCAGATGGTCGAGCAGCCGCTGAAGTCCTATCTGCTGCTCAATGCCGAGCCCGATCTCGATTTTGCCAATCCCGTCGCCACGATGGCGGCGTTGCGCGGCGCACGGCTCGTCGTGGCGCTGTCCGCGTTTACATCGCCCGCGCTGCGATCCTGTGCAAACGTGCTGCTGCCGATTACTCCGTTTACTGAAACGTCTGGCACTTTCGTCAATTGCGAGGGCAGGGTGCAGAGCTTCAATGCCGTCGCGCGCGCGCGCGGTGAAGCGCGGCCGGGCTGGAAAGTGCTTCGCGTCCTCGGCAACCTGCTCGAACTGGAAGGTTTCGACCAGAACGATTCCGAGGCGGTCGCGGCGGAAGTGTTGTCCACGGATGTCGCGGAACGCCTGGGGAACGGCGTGTCGGACGTCGAACTCTCGACGCGTCCTGCGGCTGCCGGCGGGTTGGAGCGAGTGAGCGACGTGCCGATCTATTTCGCCGACCCCCTGGTGCGGCGCGCCCCTTCGTTGCAAAAGACGCGGGACGGCGCGGTACCGTCGCTCCGTGCGAGCGCGGCGACGCTTGCCCGCCTGGGATTTGAAGCGGGTGCGCGTGCCCGCGTGAAGCAGGGCGGAGCTGTCGCAGAACTGGGTGTGGTGGTCGATGAAAAGGTCGCGGACAACTGTGTTCGCATCGCGGCCGCTCACCCCGCGACTGCGGCCCTCGGCGCGATGTGCGGCGAAATCAGCCTGGAGCGTGTCTGATGGAAGCTTTGCTGGAACCCGTGGCGCAGTTGTTCGGACCTGCGTGGCCCGCAGTGTGGACGCTCACGAAGATCGTCGCGATCATCGCGCCGTTGATGATTTGCGTCGCGTATCTGACGCTGGCGGAACGCAAGGTCATCGGCTACATGCAGGTTCGGATCGGACCGAACCGGGTCGGTCCGAAAGGCCTGCTGCAGCCGATTGCCGACGGGATGAAACTCCTTTTCAAGGAAATCATCGTCCCGTCCGGCGCCAGCAAGGGGCTGTTCATTCTCGGCCCGATCCTGGCGATCGCACCTTCGCTCGCAGCCTGGGCGGTCGTGCCTTTCGGCGAGGGGATGGTGCTCGCCGATGTCAACGCCGGACTGCTGTTCCTGCTGGCAATCACGTCGGTCGAAGTGTATGGCGTGATCATCGCGGGGTGGGCGTCGAACTCGAAATACCCGTTTCTCGGCTCGATGCGTGCCGCAGCGCAGATGGTGTCGTACGAAGTCGCGATGGGTTTTGCGCTGATTTGCGTGCTGCTGATATCGGCGAGCCTTAATCTGACCGATATCGTCCGATCGCAGGCCCAGGGTCAATTCCACGAAATGGGATGGTCGTTCCTGTCGTGGAACTGGATTCCGCTGTTCCCGATGTTCATCGTGTTCCTGATTTCGGGCATCGCCGAAACCAACCGCGCGCCGTTCGACGTCGTTGAAGGCGAATCCGAAGTCGTGGCCGGCCACATGGTCGAATATTCGGGCATGGCGTTCGCGCTGTTCTTCCTGGCCGAATACGCGAACATGATCCTGGTTTCGATCCTGACGTCGGTGCTGTTCGTCGGTGGCTGGCTGTCCCCGGTCAGCTTCCTGCCCGACGGATTCTTCTGGCTGGCATTGAAAACAGCGTTTTTCCTGTTCGTGTTCCTGTGGGTGCGAGCAACGTTCCCGCGCTTCCGCTACGACCACATCATGCGGTTGGGCTGGAAGGTATTCATTCCCATCACCCTGGTGTGGGTGGTCGTGGTGGCAGTGTGGATGATGTCTCCGCTGTCGATCTGGAAATGAGAGGCTGATGATGGGTGCGAAGGATTACATCGGTAGCCTGTTCCTCACGGAACTGATCAAAGGTATGGCGCTGACCGGGCGCCACCTGTTTGCGCGCAAGATCACGGTGCAGTTCCCGGAGGAAAAGACACCAGCGAGCCCGCGGTTTCGTGGATTGCACGCGCTGCGCCGCTATCCGAACGGCGAAGAGCGGTGCATCGCATGCAAACTTTGCGAAGCGATCTGCCCGGCGCTGGCGATCACGATCGAATCCGCGCAGCGGGACGATGGATCGCGGCGCACCACGCGTTATGACATCGATCTCACCAAGTGCATCTTTTGTGGTTTCTGCGAGGAAGCGTGCCCGGTCGACGCGGTGGTTGAAACCCGCGTGCTCGAGTATCACGGTGAAAAACGCGGCGATCTCTACTACACGAAGCAGATGCTGCTTGCCGTTGGCGATCGTCATGAAGCACAGATCGCTGCCGATCGCGAAGCCGACGCCAAGTATCGCTAAGGGAGGGCGCTGACGGGCGCCACGAAAAAGAAAATGGATTTCAAGACTTTCGTCTTCTACGTTCTTGCCGCGATCGTGATTTTCGCCGCGCTGAGAGTCATTACAGCGCGAAACCCTGTACACGCGGCCTTGTTCCTGGTGCTGGCGTTCTTCTCGGCAGGCGGGATCTGGCTGTTGCTGGCGGCGGAGTTTCTCGCGGTCGTCCTCGTCATGGTGTATGTGGGCGCAGTCATGGTGCTGTTCCTGTTCGTCGTCATGATGCTGGACATCAACCTCGATCGGCTGCGACAGGGATTCTGGAGCTATCTGCCGGTGGGCGCGCTGATCGGCGTGCTGCTGGTGGTCGAAATGGCGCTGGTGCTCGGCGGACGGTACTTCGGACTGGAAGCCATGCCCGAGCCGCCCGCGGCGCAGGCGGGGTACAGCAACACACGCGAGTTGGGGCGGCTGCTCTATACCGATTACGTGTATCCGTTCGAACTGGCTTCGCTGTTGTTGCTCGTCGCGATGATCGTCGCGGTGACGCTGACGCTGCGCAAGCGCAAGGGCGTCCGCTATCTCAATCCGTCCGAGCAGATTTCGGTCAAGCGTGGCGATCGCGTCGAACTGATTTCGATGCCCGCCGAGAAAGAATAAGAACTGCTGCCGCTGTTAGGCCGATGCAATCAGGGAGTCATTGATGCTTTCGCTTTCCCACTATCTCGTTCTGGGCGCGATCCTGTTCGCGATCAGCGTGGTCGGGATCTTCCTCAACCGGAAGAACCTGATCGTCCTGCTGATGGCTATCGAGTTGATGTTGCTCGCGGTCAATCTGAACTTCATTGCCTTTTCGCACTATCTCGGCGATCTGGCAGGGCAGATTTTTGTTTTCTTCATTCTCACCGTGGCAGCAGCGGAATCGGCAATTGGCCTGGCGATTCTGGTGGTGTTGTTCCGCAATCTGCGGACGATCCATGTGGATGATCTCGACAGCCTCAAGGGTTAAGGAAGCGGCTCGATGACGGACATGCAAAAGCTTTATCTCCTGGTGCCGCTGGCACCGCTGGCCGGCGCAATCCTCGCCGGACTGTTCGGCAAGCTGATCGGACGCGCGGGGGCGCACATCGTCACGATCCTCGGCGTTGCAACGGCGCTCGTGGCCTCGGTGGTGATCTATCAGGACGTACAGGCCGGGAACACGTTCAACGGAACCGTGTATACGTGGATGACGACCGGAACCCTGACTCTCGAGGTCGGCTTCCTGATCGACTCGTTGACCGTGATGATGATGCTCGTCGTGAGCTTCGTGTCGCTGATGGTGCATATCTACACCATCGGCTACATGCACGACGATCCCGGCTACCAGCGGTTCTTCAGCTATATTTCGCTGTTCACGTTCTCGATGCTGATGCTGGTGATGTCGAACAACTTCCTCCAGTTGTTCTTCGGCTGGGAGGCAGTGGGCCTCGTCTCGTATCTGCTGATCGGCTTCTGGTACGAGCGCCCGACGGCGATCTACGCGAACCTCAAGGCGTTCCTGGTCAACCGCGTCGGCGACTTCGGGTTCCTGCTCGGCATCGGCCTGATCGCCGCCTACGCCGGAAGCCTCGATTACGCCGAAGTGTTCGCCAAGGCGGGCGAACTCGCCGCGCAGGACATGGCGGTTACGGGCTGGCCGTTGATCACCGCGATCTGCATCTGTCTATTCATCGGCGCGATGGGCAAGTCCGCGCAGGTTCCGCTGCACGTCTGGCTTCCCGACTCGATGGAAGGCCCGACGCCGATTTCCGCGCTGATTCACGCGGCGACGATGGTGACGGCCGGGATTTTCATGGTCGCGCGCATGTCGCCGCTGTTCGAGCTGTCGGACGTCGCGCTGTCGTTCGTGCTGGTGATCGGCGCGACAACTGCGCTCTTCATGGGCTTCCTCGGCATCGTCCAGAACGACATCAAGCGCGTCGTGGCGTACTCGACGCTCTCGCAGCTGGGCTACATGACCGTCGCGCTGGGCGTCTCGGCGTATTCGGCCGCGGTGTTCCACCTGATGACGCACGCGTTCTTCAAAGCGCTGCTGTTCCTCGGCGCCGGTTCGGTGATCATCGGCATGCATCACGATCAGGACATGCGCAACATGGGCGGTCTGTGGAAATACATGCCCGTGACCTGGTTCACATCGTTGCTGGGATCCCTTGCGCTGATCGGCTTCCCGTTCTTCTCGGGATTCTATTCGAAGGACTCGATCATCGAGGCGGTGCACGCTTCGACGATTCCGGGTGCCGGCTACGCGCTGTTCTGCGTGCTGTTCGGCGTCTTCATCACTGCCTTCTATTCGTTCCGCATGTATTTCCTGGTTTTCCATGGCAAGGAGCGGTTCGGCAGCAACCATGGGCACCATGATCATGTGGGCGATCATGACGACGAGGAACCCTCGACCGATCACCATCACGGCCTCGCGCCTGGACAGAAACCTCACGAGTCGCCGTGGGTCGTCACGCTGCCGCTGGTGCTGCTCGCGATTCCGTCGGTCGTGATCGGGTTCTTCACGATCGAGCCGATGTTGTTCGGAGAATGGTTCAAGGGCGTGATCTACGTCGGCGCCAATCACGTCGGCCTGTCCGAGCTGGCTGAAAACTTCCATGGACCGGTGGCCATGGCGATACACGGGCTGCAGACCGCGCCGTTCTGGCTCGCGATGGGCGGCGTCGGGCTCGCATGGTTCTTCTACATGGTGCGGCCGGACATTCCGGCGGCGATACAGCGCACTTTCCGGCCGGTGCATGCGCTGCTCGAGAACAAGTATTTCTTCGATCGCATCAACGAAATCGTTTTCGCGGGCGGCTCGCGGCAACTCGGCAAGGGATTGTGGAAAGGCGGCGACCAGGGGCTGATCGACGGAGTTGCGGTGAACGGGACCGCCAAGCTGGTTGGCTGGATCGCCCAGATCAGCCGGCTGTTCCAGACCGGGCATCTCTACCAGTACGCGTTCGCAATGATCATCGGGGTCTTCATCCTGCTCACCTTCTGGTTCAACCTCGGTTGATCGGGTGTCGGAACAATGAATAACGATAAACGCGCGTCGGTCGTCGACGCACTTGACGGAAAGTAACGATGACGGGTTTGCCATTCCTGAGCCTTGCGATCTGGGTACCGATCCTGGGGGGGTTGCTCGTGCTAGCGACCGGGTCGGATCGTAATGCGCCGCTGGCGCGGTTCCTGGCCATGCTGGTCGCCATTGCCGGTTTCCTCGTGACGCTGCCGCTGTACTCGCAGTTCGACGCGAGTACCAGCGCGATGCAGTTCGTCGAGATCCTGCCGTGGATTCCGCGCTTCAACATCAATTACCACCTCGGAGTCGACGGGATTTCGGTGCTGTTCGTCCTGTTGAACGCATTCATCACGATCATGGTCGTGATCGCGGGATGGCAGGTGATCCAGCAGAAAGTGGCGCAGTACATGGCTGCCTTCCTGATCATGTCGGGCCTGATGAACGGCATCTTCTCGGCCCTGGACGCCGTGCTGTTCTACACGTTCTTCGAAGCTTCGCTGATCCCGCTGTATCTGGTCATCGGGATCTGGGGCGGCGCGAACCGGGTGTATGCGGCGATCAAGTTCTTCCTCTATACGCTGTTCGGTTCGCTGCTGATGCTGGTCGCGCTGCTGTATCTGTTCATGGAGGGCGGTGGCAGCTTCAACATCCTCGATTGGCACCAGTTGCCGCTCGAAATGGGTCCGCAGACGCTGATTTTCTGGGCCTTCCTCATCGCGTTCGCAGTGAAGGTGCCGATGTGGCCGGTTCATACCTGGCTGCCTGATGCGCACGTCGAAGCGCCGACAGGGGGTTCAGTAGTGCTGGCGGCAATCGCGCTGAAACTCGGTGCGTACGGCTTCCTGCGTTTCTCGCTGCCGATCGTCCCGGACGCGGCCCAGGCGATGGCGCCGATGATGATCACGCTGTCGCTGATCGCGGTGGTCTATATCGGTTTCGTCGCCCTCGTGCAGACGGACATGAAGAAGCTCGTCGCATACTCGTCGATCTCGCACATGGGTTTCGTCACGCTCGGGTTCTTCATGTTCAACACCATCGGCCTCGAGGGCGCGCTGGTGCAGATGATTTCGCACGGCTTCGTCTCGGGCGCGATGTTCCTTTGCATCGGGGTGCTTTACGACCGCATGCACTCGCGCAACATCGCCGATTACGGCGGCGTGGTGAAAGTGATGCCGAAGTTCGCTGCATTCTTCATGCTGTTTGCGATGGCCAACGCCGGGTTGCCCGGCACCAGCGGCTTCGTCGGCGAGTTCATGGTCGTCCTCGGCGCGGTCCAGTTCAATTTCTGGGTCGCGTTCGCAGCAGCGATAACGCTGATTCTCGGCGCCGCATACACCCTCTGGATGTACAAGCGCGTGATGTTCGGCGCGATCGGCAACAGCCATGTCGCGCAACTGAATGATATCGACGGTCGAGAGTTCGCGTTCCTCGGGGTTCTGGCCCTGTGCGTGCTGGCAATGGGCTTGTATCCATACCCCTTCACCGAAGTCATGCATGCTTCGGTCAATGAACTCCTGCGGCACGTTGCCGTAAGCAAGCTCTAATCGAGCGGGCGAGACTTTTTTCGGACTGGTCAGAAGATGAATTTTGTTATTCCCGACTTCTACCCCGCGGCGGCCGAGATTTTTGTTGCCGTGATGGCGCTCATCATCATGATGGCGACAACCTTTGCGCGGCGGATTGCACGCGGTCTGGCCTATTATCTGACCCAGACGACGCTCGTTGTCGCCGCGCTCATCACGATTGGGACGATGGACGGTCAGGTCACGTTGACTTTCAGCAACATGTTCATTTCAGACCTGATGGGGGATTTCCTGAAGGTCATGATCTACTTCACCGTCGCGATCGCCCTGCTGTACGGGCGAGGCTACCTCGCCGACCGCAACATCGATCGCCCCGAATACTATCTGCTCACGCTGCTGATGACGCTCGGCATGATGGTGATGGTCACGTCGAACCACATGTTGTCGCTGTACATCGGACTGGAGATGATGTCGCTGTCGCTCTACGGGATGGTGGCGTTCGACCGCGAGTCGGCTCGCTCGACCGAAGCGGCGATGAAGTATTTCGTGCTCGGCGCGCTCGCGTCCGGGCTGCTGCTGTACGGCATGTCGATGGTTTATGGCGCGACCGGCAGCCTCGAGTTCTCGGGGATCGCGCAGTCGATCTATCACCAGGCCGCAAACAAGACCGTGCTGTTGTTCGGCGTGGTGTTCCTGGTCGCGGGAATCGCATTCAAGCTGGGGGTGGTGCCTTTCCACATGTGGGTGCCCGACGTCTATCAAGGCGCCCCGACCGCTGTGACGCTGATGATCTCGTCGGCACCGAAGCTTGCCGCGTTTGCCATGACGATGCGGTTGCTGGTGTATGGCCTGTTCGAACTGGCAGAACAGTGGCAGTCGATGCTGATGTTCCTCGCCGTGCTGTCGATCATTCTGGGCAACTTCGCGGCGATCGCCCAGTCGAGCATCAAGCGGATGCTGGCGTATTCGGGCATTTCGCACATGGGCTTCGTGCTGCTGGGCCTGCTTTCCGGCGTGGTGGAGGGCGACCGCCATTTCGCACTCAACGCCTACAGTTCGGCGATGTTCTACGCCGTGTCGTACGTGATCATGAGCCTTGCCTCGTTCGGAATGGTGATCCTGCTGTCGCGTGCGGGGTTCGAAGCCGAGAATATCGACGACTTCAAGGGGCTGAACAAGCGTAGTTCGTGGTTCGCCGCAATGATGATGATCGTCATGTTCTCGATGGCGGGCATTCCGTTCTTCATCGGGTTCTTCGCGAAACTGTCCGTGCTCCAGGCGGTCGTCGCAGCGGGCTATGTGTGGCTCGCCGTGCTGGCTGTGGTGATGTCGGTGATCGGTGCGTATTACTACCTGCGCGTCGTGAAGGTCATGTATTTCGACGAACCCACCGACTCCGCGCCGATCCGTGCTCCGGCCGAAGTACGCGTGATGCTTTCGGCCAACGGTCTGGCGATCGCGGTACTCGGCCTGCTGCCCCAGGGGCTGATGTCGGTCTGCGCCTATGCGTTGCTCGCCTCCCTCTGAGCGGGACCCGCTCGAAGAACTCGAACTCGACTCCGAGCCGGTTTTCGAGGGGGCGTTGCTGAAAGTCCGACGCGATCGGGTCAGGCTGCCCGACGGGGCGGAATCGATGCGCGAATATGTGCGGCATCCCGGTGCGGTGGTGGTACTTGCGGTGCTTCCCGACGGCAGGCTGCTGTTCGAGCGCCAGTATCGCTACCCGCTTCGGCGTGCTTTTCTCGAACTGCCGGCCGGAAAGATCGATGCCGGCGAAGACCTGCTGAGTTGTGCTTGCCGGGAACTGCGGGAAGAGACCGGCTACGAGGCGGACGAATGGCAGTATCTGGGTGTGATGCACCCGTGCATCGGTTATTCGGACGAACGCATCGAGATTTTTCTCGCGCGCGGCCTCTCGCATGTCGGGGATGCCCTGGACGACGGTGAATTTCTCGAGGTCCTGACCCTTTCCGTCGAGGAGGCGCTGGAGGCTGCGCAGGACGGACGCATCACGGACGGCAAGAGCATCGTTGCGCTGTTCCGTGGCTTTCGCGCGCTGGGTCTGGCGGTGGGGCCGGCTGGCGGCAGCTGAACGGTTTCGAGGCAAGGCGTGCCTCGCTTTGCCTCTTGCTGTTTTCCGATGAACAAAAGCCCGCGATTTTCCAGTCGCGGGCTTTTGTTTGGCTCCTCAGCCGCAGGTCCCGACGGCACCGCAGGCGGTACAGAAATCGCAGCCGTCCTTGCGGATCACCGAATAATTCCCGCATTCGGCGCACAACGCGCCCTGCATGACTTTCGGGTCGCTGTTCTCGCGTGGCGCCTCGAGAATCCCCATCTCGCGCACCGGATAACCCTTTTCGTCGAGAACGCCGAGCATCGCGTAGCGGTGGATGATCAGCCGCGCCATGTACGCAACGGTGCTCGGGTAGTTCTGTTGGCGCTTCGTCCCGGGCACGAACGCCATGAAGTCACCGAGGGGTTCCGGGTAGTTCAGCAGCTTGCGCAGCTTCATGCCAATCCACGCCGGGTCCATGACCCGCATGTCGAGCGACAGGATACGGGTCAGCCCGTCGAGCGCGCGGGGGTAATTGCCCGAGAGCCACAGTGAGTACGGCCGGGTGACGCCCACCGAGAAGTCGTCCTGGGCCGGTAGCGTGATCTCTTTCATCCCGAGCACAAAGTCTTCGCCGGTAGCAGGGTTCTGGATGTCGACAGTCCAGGACAGCGTGCCGTCGGTGCCGGTCTTCGGCTCCTGCAGGCTGAACAGCGTGTCGAGCACCGGGGTCGGTCCCTCGACGGCGAGCGCGCCGAGCCGTTCGCAACGATAGCGCACGACCTGCGCGAAGGCGGAGACGACACCCGGGAAGAGTTTTTTCTCGCCGTGGGGCGGGAACGGCATCTCGAATGACTTTTCGCCGATCGTCATAGCCAGCGTTTCGAGCTTCAGCTTGAGCCAGCCGTGGTCGTTGGCACGCATGTCCATCGAGAGCGTCTTGGCAACCGCGCCGAGTCCGCGTGGCTGGTCGGCGCCGTTGACCCAGACCTCGAACGGGAAGCCGGCGGCGCCCTGGGCTTCGATGTGGCCGACGAATAGCGCGAATTCACCTTGCGGCGTGCCGAGCATGTAGGTCCACGCGAGGTTGCCGTCGGGCAGTTCTGGGCGGCCGGGCCAGCGCAGGCTCGACAGCACCGGGGCAGGCAGGCTCTTGATCGCCAAGCGCTTGTTCGGGCCGGAAAACTCGATGTCCTGCGGCTGCTTCGGTCCGGCGGATGGCGTCACCGACAGCACCGAACCGAGCACCGAGTTCGGGCGATAGGTCGCAAGACCCTTGAGACCGGCCTTCCACGCGGACAGGTACAGGTCCTCGAACTCGGCATACGGGTAGTCTTCCGGTACGTTCACGGTCTTCGAGATCGAGGTGTCAACGTACGGGGCGACCGCTGCGACCATGTCCTTGTGCGCCTGGGCAGAAATTTCGAGCGCGGTGACGAAATAGGGCGGGAGCTCGTCGACGTTGCCGCCGAGGTGCTTGAAGAGCCGCCACGCGTAGTCCTCGACCGCGTATTCCTTGTAGGTCCCGTCGGCCATGCGCTTGCGGCGCGTGTAGGTGTAGGAGAACGGCGGTTCGATGCCATTCGACGCGTTGTCGGCAAAAGCGAGCGAGATCGTGCCGGTGGGGGCGATCGAGAGAAGATGGGAATTGCGCAGCCCGTGCTTGCGTATCCGGTCCTTGACGTCGGCGGGAAGGCGCGATGCGAAGTTGCCGCCGGACAGGTACAGGTCGGCGTTGAACAGCGGGAAAACGCCGCGCTCCTTCGCGAGCTCGATCGACGCGAGGTAGGCTCGGTCCCGCATGTACTCCGAGATCTTCGTCGCCACGGCGCGCGCTTCGGGCGAATCGTAGCGCTTGCACAGCATGATCAGGGCGTCGCCAAGTCCCGTGAAGCCGAGGCCGACGCGCCGTTTCGACTGCGCTTCGTTTTCCTGTTGCGGCAGCGGCCAGTGGGTGACGTCGAGCACGTTGTCGAGCATGCGGATCGCGACGTCGACGACCTTGCCGAACGCCGGGTAATCGAATTCCGCCTTGTCCGTGAAGGGGTGCTTCACGAACGGCGTGAGGTTGATCGAACCGAGGTCGCAGCAGCCGTATGGTGGCAGCGGCTGCTCGGCGCAGGGGTTGGTCGCCTCGATCGTCTCGCAGTAGTGAAGGTTGTTGTCCTGGTTCATCCGGTCGAGAAACAGGATTCCCGGCTCGGCGTGGTCGTACGTCGAACGCATGATCTGATCCCACAGCTCGCGCGCGGGCAGCTTGCGGTAGACCCATAGGCCGTCGTCACGCTGGTAGGCGCCGGCCGCCTTCAGCTCCTCGATCGGCTCGGCCTTGTGCGCGAGTTCGACGTCGGTATCAGTGTCGACGGCCTTCATGAATGCGTCGGTCACGCCCACCGAGATGTTGAAGTTGGTCAAGTCGCCATGATCCTTGGCGTGGATGAATTCCTCGATGTCCGGGTGGTCGCAGCGCAGCACGCCCATCTGGGCACCGCGACGGGCCCCCGCCGATTCGACGGTTTCGCAGGATCGGTCGAACACGCGCATGTAGGATACCGGGCCGGAGGCGTTCGAAAGCGTGCCCCGGACCAGCGCGCCCTTGGGCCGGATGCTGGAAAAGTCGTAGCCGACGCCGCCGCCGCGACGCATCGTTTCTGCTGCCTGCGCAAGGGCAGTGTAGATCCCGGGGCGTCCATCGACCGCTTCGGTCACCGAATCCCCGACCGGCTGGACGAAGCAGTTGATCAGCGTTGCCTGAAGGTTCGTTCCGGCAGCGCTGTTGATGCGGCCCGCGGGAACGAAGCCTTTTTCCTGGGCTTCGAGGAATTTCGCTTCCCAGTGTGCGCGCTTGTCTTCGGCTTCGACAATCGCCAGCGCACGTGCCACCCGTGCGCGCACTTCGCCCACGCTTTGTTCGTCACCCTTGGCGTATTTTTCGACCAGGACTTCGCCAGAAATCTCCTGTGGCGCCAGCGTGGATGCGTCGGTCTTGCCCTTGGCCTGATGATGGGTAGCGATGCTCATGGTCTTTTTTTGAGTGGTCTGAATGTGGCCGAAGAATAGCGTGTAAAGGCTGATAAGGCAAAAAAATAAAATAACATTTAAAACAATAACTTAATGTTTATTACGGTATGTCAACAGCGACATTTGCACTAGATGTAGTAGGTTATTCAGGGCTATTTTTCGCCCGATTCCACGTCCCGCAAGGGTCTTGCGCGGTTCGTCCGAGAATGGTGACAGAGACCTGATGAAAAGAATTCCTGTCGCCCGACGCCCGGCCGAAAGCGAAAGAGCGGCTACCGTCTTGCCGACACGGAAGCACCGGGTGATCCAGTTTGCAACGTGGTTCGGGCAGTTGCCCAATCTGACAAATCGTCGCGAGGCGCCCGTTCCCCAGCCGGCGAATCACGTCTCCCTTGCTCCGCGGGGTCCGGCGGGAGTGCCCGCTGGAGACTTGGGCCTGGGATGGCGCGACGAAAATGTGACGATCTGGCCCGGCAAGGGTTCAGGCTGGAGCGTCGCATGGTCGATGCCGAACTGGTCGGCGAGGAGTCGTTGCAGCGCAACGAGGGCTGTCGGCCACGCTTGCCACGAGTGCAGGACAACATGCGCCGAAAGTGCGACATGGTTCGAGTCCAGGCTCCACACGTGCAGGTCGTGAATCGAATGCACTCCTTCGACTTCCGCCATCGCGTGGCCGATCGCGACCAGTGAGAGATTGTCGGGCACGCCTTCGAGCAGTGTGTGCGTCGCCACGCGAAGCAATTTCAGCGTCGAGGCGAGGATCAGCCCGCAGATCAGCATCGACAGCAGGGGGTCGGCCGGGTACCAGCCGGTGTAATGGATTACGATCCCGGACGCGAGCGCGGCGACAGAACCGAGCAGATCGCCGAGTACGTGAAGCAGCGCGGCGCGCGTGTTCAGATCGCCTTCGCCGTGTGACAGCATCCACGCGACGATCACGTTGACCGCGAGTCCCAGCGCGGCGACGCCGATCACGGTGCCGGCCTGCACCGGGTGCGGCGTGATCAGGCGCTCGATCGCGTGCCACGCGATCAGCGCCACGACGAGCAGCATGAACAGTCCGTTGAGCATCCCGGCGAGAGTCTCGACGCGGCGCAGCCCATACGTGTGGCGGGCGCTGGAGGGACGGCGGGCCAACATGCTCGCCGCGGTCGCCAGTGCCAGGGCGAGGCTGTCGGTGAGCATGTGTCCGGCATCCCCGAGCAGCGCCAGCGAACCTGACCACCCGCCTGCTATGGCCTCGACTGCCGCGAAGCTCAGGGTCATCGCGAGCGCCCAGGGCAAGGCGCGGTTGGGGCGCCCGTCGGGGTGGAGGGCCTCGCCGTGCCCGTGATGCGCGTGATCGTGAATCGCCGTCATCCTGTTCGTGGTCGTCGAAAGGTGCCTGCCGCGTTCCCGTGCGGGGATGCCTACAATGAGTATGTTCCGTGCTCGATATTTGCCCATGGTCCGGGCGCGCGTGCGTGATCGTCCGGACGAGAGGGTTCGGGCGGGTCAACCGGAGTTGAAGTATGCGCATTGTTTCGTGGAACATTCAATGGGGCCGCGGCGCGGACGGGCGCGTCGACCTGGCGCGGACCGTCGCCGCGATCCATGACATCGGCGACGCGGAAGTGATCTGCCTGCAGGAAGTCGCGCAGAATTTCCCCGGCCTCGAAGGCGGCAACCGGGAAGACGGAGTGGGAATCCTGGCTGCGGCCTTTCCCGGCCATGAAGCGATATATGGGGCGGGCGTCGACGTGCCCGATGGCGCCGGCGGGCGGGCGCGTTTCGGCAACCTGATGCTGTCGCGACTTGCGGTCGGCCCCGTATTCCGGCATCAGCTTCCGTGTCCCGCCGACCCGGGACAGCCCGCGATGCAGCGCTGCTGCGTCGAGGCCGTACTGCAGGCGCCATGGGGGCCGGTCCGCATCCTGACGACGCATCTCGAATACTATTCCGCGCGACAGCGCGCGGCGCAGGTGGCCATGTTGCGGGCGCTGCAGAAGGAGGTTGCCGGACATGTCCGCAACGGCCCTGGCGGCAGGGAAGCCAGCCCGGCTTTTGCGGCACGGCGCGGACCATTGGCCGCAGTCGTCTGCGGGGACTTCAATTGTGAGCCGGGATCCGGCGCCTACACGCTGATGTCGGCGGATATCGCGTTACACGTCCCGCCGTGGCGGGACGTCTGGCGCGTGAAGCACGGCAGCCATGCACATGATCCGACGGTCGGCCTTCACGGTGCCGAGTGGCCCGGGCGAGCCTATTGTTGCGATTACGCCTGGGTGTCGGATGATCTCGCCGCTCGTGTCGCGAAGGTGGAGGTGTACGCCGCGACACCGGCGTCCGACCATCAGCCGCTGGTGCTCGAATTGAACGATTGACGACGTTCTTCAGCTCGGCGCGGCCGGCAGCACGACGAGGTCGCGATAGGCATGCCAGCTCGCGTGGCCGACGATCGGCATCAGCACCACCAGTCCGAGATGGAAGGTCATGAATCCGATCACCGTGAGGCCGGCGATCATGAAAGCCCATACGATCATCGCGCCCGGGTTGCGCATCAACGCCCCGACGCTCGTCAACATCGACGAAATCGCATCCTGGTTGCGGTCGAGCATCAATGGCACGGAAATCACGCTGACGGCGAACACGATGGTCGCAAAGATCAGGCCGACGCCGAAATACACGAGCAGGAACTCGAGGTTGTCGAGGGCCAGCAACTGCGTCAGAAAGCCTGACAGGTTCGGCATCTCGTTGGTGTAGAACAGCGCGAACACGACCATTGATGCGCGGGCCCAGACGAGGAACACGATGCCCAGCACGACGGCGAAAATGCCGATGTTGCCGGCGTTGCGCTTCCACACCGTCAGGGTGGGGAGGAGGGCGCAGGTCGCGCCTTGCTCGCGCCGCCGGCTGATCTCGTAGAGGCCCATCGCGAGAAACGGCCCGAGCAGGAGAAAGCCCGACGTGAGCGCGACCGTGTAGGCGTAGGCGTGCTCGAAAACCATCGTGACGAGTAATCCCATCGCGGCAAAGCAGAATCCGTAAAACAGGCTCGGTATCGGGCAGGCACGGAAATCCGCCCAGCCGCTCCTGATCCAGTGCAACGGCGCACCCGCCCCGACGTCCCGGACAACGGGAAACACCCACTCCTCGGTTCCCAGCTTGACATCCTCCGGCTGCGACATCTCTCTCTCCTGTTGTGGACTTTGTTGTCGATGCAGCGCACGGATTGCCTCTTTGTCTTGTTGTCAGCGGCGGGTGAGGAAGCTCCGTATGGCATTGCCCACTGCATCGGGGGCCTCCGCCAGCATTGCGTGCCCGGCACGAGGAATGGATATCATACGTGCGCCGTCCGCTACCCCGGCAAGCGCTTCATGCAGGGGTTTGACTGCGCGCCTCGGAGTCATCTGGTCGCGATCGGCGCAGAGCAGCAGCGTCGGGCAGCGGACCGCCGCCGCAGCTGCGAGACCGTTTTCGTAGGCGTTGCAGGCGCCGAGGTCGATGGCCAGCACGCTGTCGCCCTGTCGTTCCATGAGGCGGCGATTCAGCCCCATGAGCGAGATTCCCGGCACCGCGCTCGCCCCGAGCTGCGACGCGAAAGTGTAGGACCAGTGGTTGATCATCGCGTGGGCTGCGGCCCGGTCAACGTGCGCGGCGGACAGCAGCGGTTCGGCAACCGGCATCGGCGCGACGCTTCCGAGCAGAATCAGCTGCGTGATGCGGTCGGGGAACTGTGCCGCCGCCTGCAGCGCGACGAGCGATCCCATGCTGTGACCGGCGAGGGCGGCACGCCGGACGCCGGCCGCATCGAGCAGCGCCGCGAGCCAGCCTGCGAGCGCTTCGATCGACGCGAGCGGGGCGCCGCCCGAGCGGCCATGTCCGGGGAGATCCGGGGCGAGCACCGAAAAACCGTGGCGCGCGAGGTGGCGCGCCTGGAAGTTCCACACGCTGTGATCGTGAGCGGCGCCATGCAGCAGCACGACGACCGGCCGCGCGGGAACGAAAATCTGTCCGCCGGTGTAGATGAAGACCGGGAGCCCGGATACCGTCAGCTGCACCGTCTACCCCCGGGCCACCCGGTCCGCCGCATACAGTCCGCGGTCCAGGTCTTCGACCAGGTCGTCGACGTGCTCGAGCCCCACCGACAGTCGCACCGTGCCTTCGCCGATCCCGGTCGCAGCGAGCCCGGAGGCGGACAGGCGGGAATGGGTCGTGCTCGCAGGGTGGCTGACGAGCGACTTGGCCTCGCCGATGTTCGCCAGGTGCGAGAACACTTTCAGGCTCTCGATGAAGGCGCGGCCGGCCTCGCGTCCGCCGGTCAGTTCGAAGGACAGGACCGGGCCCGTTCCATCGGGCAACAGGCGGCTCGCCAGCTCGTGATCGGGATGAGTCGGGAGTCCCGGATACGCGACTCGTGCGACGAGCGCTTGACGGGCAAGATGGGCGGCCACGACACGCGCGTTCGCGACGTGCGCCCGCATCCGCAGCGGCAGCGTCTCGATGCCCTGGAGGATCTGGAATGCGTTCATCGGCGAGAGACAGGCACCGAAGTCCGGCAGCGCCTCGCACCGGGCGCGCAACAGGAAGGCCGCGACCGGGGACTCCTCGGTGAAATCCATGCCGTGAAAGCCGTCGTACGGCTCGGTCAGCGTCGGGAACAGGCCGGACTGCTCCCAGTCGAACCGTCCGCCATCGACCAGCAGGCCACCGACGGCGACGCCGTGGCCGCCGAGAAACTCGGTGGCCGAGTGCAGGACCAGATCTGCGCCGAGCGACAACGGGCGCTGCAGGCAGGGTGTGACCAGCGTCGCATCGACGAGCAGCGGGACGCGCCGGGCATGGGCGATCGCCGCGACGGCGGGAATGTCGAGCACCTCGAGGCCGGGATTGCCGAGCGCCTCACCGAACAGGAGACGGGTTTCGGGCCTGATCGCGTCGCGCCATTCGTCCGGGCGGCGCGGATCGACGAAGGTCGTCCGGACACCGAAGCGCGGCAGCGTGTGGGCCAGCAGATTGCGCGCTGCACCGCATAGCGAACGCGACGCAACGATATGATGGCCGGCGCCCATCAGTGTCACGATCGCGACATGCAGCGCAGCCTGGCCGCTCGCCAGCGCAATCGCGCCGATACCCCCTTCAAGGGCCGCGACGCGCTCCTCGAGGACTGCGTTGGTCGGGTTCGAGAGGCGCGTATCGACGTGCCCCGGTCGTTCGTGGTTGAACAGCGCCGCAGCGTGATCGGCATCCGGAAAGACGTAGCCAGCGGTGAAATAGATCGGCGTCGCGCGGGCGCCGAATGCCGGATCAGGGGACTGCCCTGCATGCAGGGCGAGCGTCTCGGGAGCAGGGGATCCGTATTGGGTCATTGGCGGCCTGAATCCTCGTCGTCCGGCTTCAGGCCCGCTCGTCGGGTTCGAGCATGCGTTCGACGACGGCGATCCTGTCTTTCAGTGCGAGCTTGCGCTTTTTGAGGCGGCGCAACAGCAATTCATCTTCCTGCGGCGAAGCATCAAGGTGGCTGATCGCCTCGTCGAGGTCGCGATGCTCGGCCCTGAGTTCGGCCAGCCTCACCTGCAGGCTGGTAACGTCGTCGAATGCTTCCTCGCTCATCGTATACCTGTTCAATTTAGGGGGATTGCACGCCGTCCGGGCGGCGGAGCCAGTAACGCTGGATGGTATGCCGCAGAACGGGCAATGACAACTCCGTCCGGGCTTTTGGAAGCGGGCAACTGCACGATCGACAAGGGATGCGGGATCGGTGGTCGTGCCGGGCACGAAAATGGCGTGAGTGTCTCCGGTTGCCTCGTTCCGCCATTCGTGTCAGGCTCCGCGTCCGAATTGCGTCCGCCCCGTTCGCCGCTGTCCGCCACTGCCCGAGCCGTTCCACAATGATTCCCCGACGCCTCCCCGCTTGGTCCCTGCTGTGTGCCGCGCTGCTTCCGTTTCACGCCGACGCGCAGGAGTCTTTTGCCGACTGCCTCAAGCAGTTGCGCGGCGTGGCCGCGACGCACGAGATCGCGCCGGCAACCTTCGAGCAGCATGTGGATGGTCTCGAACCGGACATGGCGGTGATCGGCTTGCTCGATTACCAGCCCGAATTCCGCACGCCGATCTGGGACTATCTGGCAGGGCTGGTGGACGACGAACGCGTCGCCGACGGCCGTGCAATGGCCGTCCAATGGGCCGGGACGCTGCAGGACATCGAGGCGCGATATGGTGTCGATCCGGCCACCGTCGTTGCGGTGTGGGGCGTCGAGAGCAACTTCGGGCGCAATTTCGGCAAGCGCCCGCTGCTCGTTTCGCTCGCGACCCTGTCCTGCTTCGGGCGGCGTCAGGCCTTTTTTCGCGGTGAATTCTTCACTGCGCTGAAGATCATCGAGGACGGCCACATTGCACCGCAGCGTCTGGCCGGTTCGTGGGCCGGTGCGTTCGGCCACACGCAGTTCATGCCATCCACGTTCAAGCGCGTCGCGGTCGATTTCGACGGCGACGGCCGGCGCGATCTGATCGACAGCGTTCCCGATGCGCTCGCCTCGACGGCGAATTTTCTGCGCGAGGCGGGCTGGCAGACGGGCCGGCCATGGGGTTTCGAAGTCGTTCTCCCGCCCGACTTCGACGCCGAACTCGCCGGACGCCGCAACAAACGGGCGCTGTCCGAATGGGTCGCACTCGGCGTGCGGCGCGCGGACGGAAGCGCGATCGAGCCGGGCACCGAAGCCGCCGGCCTGCTGCTCCCCGCCGGCGAGCGGGGCCCGGCTTTCCTCGTCCTGCGCAATTTCGATGCGTTGTATTCCTATAACGCAGCCGAAAGCTACGCGCTCGCGATCGCCCATTTGTCCGATCGCCTCCGCGGCGGCGAGCCGTTCCGCGCCTCGTGGCCGACCGACGACCCGGGCCTGTCCCGCGCCGAGCGGCGCGAAGTGCAGGCATTGTTGTCGCAACTCGGCTACGACGCCGGAGAGGCTGACGGCGTGCTCGGTGCCCGTTCGCGCGAAGCGGTGCAGCAGTTCCAGCGCGGGCAGGGGCTCGAGCCCGACGGCCGCGCCGGTCGGCGGGTGCTCGAACTGTTGAGAAAGGCGTACGCTGAGCGCTGACGACCGGCAAGAGAGGTTGGCAAATAAGGTTGGCAAACAAGATTCTCAGATTCGGTATCGCATTCCTGCAAGCCCTTCCCGAAGAACTGGATACCCATCGTGAACAAAGCCTTTGTGACAGAAAACGACGGCGCCGACGATGACGACGAGGTACCCGTTGCGGTGCGCCTGCCGGCCGGCGCGAAAAACTACATGACGCGGCGCGGTTATGAGAGCCTGCGCCGCGAACTCGATCACCTCGTCCGCGTCGAGCGGCCGAAGATGGTCGAAACCGTCGCCTGGGCGGCGTCGAATGGCGACCGTTCCGAGAATGGCGATTACATCTACGGCAAGAAACGGTTGCGCGAGATCGACCGGCGCATCCGTTTCCTGATCAAGCGCATCGAAAGTGCCGAAGTCGTCGATCCCGCCGACCAACGGGAAATCGGCCAGGTATTTTTCGGCGCCACGGTCAGCATCGTCGACGTCGACAGTGACGACGGCAGCGAGCAGATCTGGCAGATCGTCGGCGTCGACGAGGCCGACGCCAGCGTCGGCCGGATCAGCTGGATCTCGCCGCTCGCACGGGCACTGCTCAAGGCGCGCGAAGGCGACGTCGTGCGCTTCATGAGTCCGGCCGGGCCGCGCGAAATCGAAGTGGTCGAGATCCGCTACGTCTGATCTCGTGCGGGGGCTTGAAATCCGGGCTCTCCGCTCCCATCTGCTGCGCGTTAATCAGCAGATGGAGTTCACGCAATGACGACCGAGCACGCCGCAGGCGCTCAGACCCTCAATTTCCAGGCCGAGGTGAAGCAGCTGCTTCACCTGATGATCCACTCGCTGTACTCGAACCGCGAAATATTCCTCCGCGAACTGGTTTCCAACGCATCGGACGCGTGCGACAAGCTGCGTTTCGAAGCGCTCGACAAACCGGAGCTGTTCGAAGGCGACAGCGAGCTGGCGATCCGCATCGGCTTCGACAGCGATGCGAAGACGGTCACCGTGTCGGACAACGGCATCGGCATGAGTCGCGAGGAAGTGATCGCGCACCTCGGCACGATCGCCAAATCCGGGACAAAGGAATTCTTCTCGCAGCTCACGGGCGATCAGAAGAAGGACGCGCACCTGATCGGCCAGTTCGGGGTCGGCTTCTACTCGGCGTTCATCGTCGCCGACAAGGTGACAGTGGTCACGCGGCGCGCGGGTCTGGCGGCGGGCGAAGGTGTGAAGTGGGAATGCGCAATGACCGGCGACGCGGCCGGCGAATACACCGTCGAAGCGATCGACAAGGCCGCGCGCGGCACCGAGATCACGCTGCACCTGCGCGAAGGCCAGGAAGACCTGCTGTCGGGATGGAAGCTGCGCGGCCTGATCCGCAAGTATTCGGACCACATCGTCCAGCCGATCCTGATGAAGAAGGAAGAGTGGGACAAGGACAAGAACGAGCAGGTCGTGACCGAGGAGGACGAGACGGTCAACCAGGCGAACGCACTGTGGACCCGCTCCAGGAACGACATCACCGAAGAGGAATACAAGGGCTTCTATAAGCACGTCGGGCACGACTTCGACGAGCCGCTGGCATGGACTCACGCGCGCGTCGAAGGCCGCCACGAATACACGCAGCTGCTCTACATCCCGTCGCACGCGCCGTTCGACATGTGGGACCGCAACGCGCGCCACGGCATCAAGCTCTACGTCAAGCGCGTGTTCATCATGGACGACGCCGAGAAGCTGATGCCCGCCTACCTGCGCTTCGTGCGCGGCGTGGTCGATTCGAGCGACCTGCCGCTCAACGTGTCGCGCGAAATCCTGCAGGAGAGCAAGGACATCGACACCATCCGCTCGGGCTGCACGAAGAAGGTGCTGGGCCTGCTCGAGAGCCTCGCCACAAGCGACGACGCCGCCGACAAGGAAAAATACGCGACCTTCTGGAAGGAATTCGGCCGCGTGCTGAAGGAAGGCGTCGGCGAGGATTTCGCGAACAAGGACAAGATCGCCGGCTTGCTGCGCTTCGCCTCCACCCACGCCGACACGCCGGATGAAGTCGTGTCGCTCGCCGATTACATCGGCCGCATGAAGGAAGGCCAGGACAAGATCTATTACGTCACCGCCGAATCGTTCAACGCGGCGAAGAACAGCCCGCATCTCGAAATCTTCCGCAAGAAGGGCATCGAGGTGCTGCTGCTGACCGACCGGGTCGACGAGTGGGTCATCGGCAACCTGCCGGAATTCGACGGCAAGCCGCTGGTATCCGTCGCGAAGGGCGGCCTCGACCTCGGCAAGCTCGAAGACGAGATGGAGAAGAAGGAAACCGAGAAGGCCGCCGACGAGTACAAGGAACTGCTCGAGAAAATGAAGGCGAGCCTCGGCGAGCGCGTCAAGGAAGTCCGCGTCACCCACCGCCTGACCGATTCGCCGGCCTGCCTCGTCGCCGACGAGCACGACGTCGGGATGAACCTCGCGCGGATCCTGAAAGCCGCCGGCCAGCAGGCGCCGGCGTCGAAGCCGATCCTCGAGATCAACCCGCAGCACCCGGCCGTGATGCGTTTGAAATACGAGGAACGCCAGTTCGACGACTGGGCGGCCGTGCTGTTCGACCAGGCATTGCTCGCCGAGGGCGGCACGCTCGACGACCCCGCGACGTTCGTGAAACGAATCAACCAGTTGATGATGGCGATGGGCAGTTCCGCCGGCGCGGACTGAGCGCCGTGGCGGGCTGCGCGCCCGCGCGATGCGACGACGCCATGTACCCATACGGTATGTGGCGTTTTTTATTTTCCCGAGCTGCGACTGCCGGCAGGCAGCATTGCGCTTTCGCCCCGTACCTGCGCGGTGGCATGGCGCAACGTCGGATATGAGAGCGCGTGGTAGAGCGGGACCGGTGCGACCGACTTCGAAAAGGCGTGAGCGACAACCGCCGTCGCCATCAGCGGCAGCAGCATCTCGTGGTTCGCGGTCATCTCCATGACGATGACGAAGGACGTGATCGGCGTCTGCGTCATGCCCGCGAGGAACGCGACCATGCCGAGGACCAGAATCGCCGCGCTGTGTTCTTCGGGCAAAAGGATCGCGAGGTCGGCGCCCAGCCCGGCGCCGACGGCGAGCGCCGGAGCGAAGATGCCGGCCGGGATGCGGCTGAGGAACGCGAGCCAGATCGCGGCCATCTTCGCGATCAGGAAGTAGAAGGGCAGCGCGGCCGAGCCTTCGAGCGCGGCCTTCGATTCCGCATAGCCGGTGCCATACGTAAGCCCCCCGCTCATCAGGCCGATGATCGCGGTGCCGAGGCCGCAGGCGGCCGCGAAGGCGATCGGCCGACTGCGCGAGAACTCCCCGATCGTGCCGGGCAGCCCGCGCGAGGATGCGATCAGCAGGCGGCTGAAAAGTCCGCCCAGCACGCCGCCGGCTGCGCCGCACATCAACACCGGCCAGATCCCCGCCGGCCACGTCAGAGCCGCGGGCGTGCGACCGAAGTAGGTGTAGTTGCCGAGCACCCCGAGCGACATCAGCCCGGCGAAGATCACGGCGATGAGCGTCGTGCTGTTCGCGCGAAAGGCCCGGTGGCGGCACATTTCCTCGATCGCGAACATGATGCCGCCGAGCGGGGTATTGAACGCCGCCGCGATGCCGGCGCCGCTGCCGGCGACGATCAGGTCGCGGCTTGACGCGACGCGCGCTTTCTTGCGTCCGGCGAGCATGTGCATGACCGAGGCGCCAATCTGCACCGAAGGCCCTTCCCGGCCGATCGAACCCCCTGACAGGAGTCCGCCCAGCGTCAACAGGACTTTCGCGATCGCGATCCGAAACGACAGCAGTTTGTGGCGAATGCGCCGGTCGTCGGTCATCGAGGCGGCAATCGCCTGCGGGATGCCGCTTCCTTGTGTGCCGGGGAAAAATCGCCGGGCGATCCATGCCATCGCCGCAAAGCCCGCGGGTGCGACCAGCAGGGACAGCCACGGCGACACGTCCATGACGCGTTGATGCGCGTCGATGGCGAGATCGGCGCCGATCGCGAAGAGGATCGCAATGAGACCGGCCAGCAGCGCCGCGCCGACCAGCAGGATGCGCTTGCTCCAGCGGCCGACCGACAGCCACGGTAACGCATAGCGTCGGCTGCTGCGGGCGAACTGTCTCAGGGCGCGGCCGGAAGCGGTTTCGTTATCGCCTGGCGGATCGAGGGGCACGATGAGAGGAGTCAGTCAGTATGCTGGACAGTCGTCCGCCAGCTTGGTGGCGGATGCATTGCGACGAGAGTGAAACCCTGCTCTGTGCGGGGAAAGTGGCCATTGAGGTTCTGCTTACCATGTTCTCGTGCTTATCGGGAAAGGTGTCGTCTTTTACCCAAAGCACGGTACGCCGCGAATCCCCTTTCCGCTACGATACCCGCGCCGCGTGTAGCTGTTAAATGTTTTTGACAAATATTTCACAAGTAAATATAGTTGGAGCCCTGATTCATGTCGCAAGAGCAGTCTTCGACCTTGACAAAATCCCCGGAACGCAAGTCATCGGTTTCGCCCTTGTCGGTTTTGCAGCGTTTTCGCGTACTCATCCGGACTGCGCAGCGTCATTCGCAGTGGATCGAGCGCAAAAGTGGCGTCACCGGTGCCCAGTTGTGGGCGCTGCAGGAACTCAATGAAGCGGAGGGGCTGCGGGTCGGGGAACTGGCGGGAAGAATGGCGCTACACCAGTCGACCGCGTCGAACATGGTGGACAAGCTCGAGTCGGCAAAGCTGGTCCGGAAGGAGCGCACGAGCGCCGACCAGCGCGTCGTCCGTCTGTACCTGACTGATGCAGGGCGCGATCTGCTCAAGCGTTCTCCGTCGCCCGCGCGGGGTGTGCTCCCCGAGGCGCTGCGCTTGCTCGACGAAGATGCGCTGATGCGCCTGCAGCGTGAACTCGACGGTCTGCTGCGGCAGATCAAGGATCTGGACGAGGGCTTCGGCATGCAGCCCTTGCCCTTTACGGAGTAGGAAACCGCGCCGGCGGTTCATCCGGCGATCGTCTCGCGAACGTGCGGACAGCAGTTTGAAAGCGGCCTTCGGGCCGCTTCTTTTTTGCTTTTACTGCTTCTTGCTTTTACTGCTTCTTCGACAACTGCTGCATCGCCCGCTCGAGTCCGCCGAGCGTCATCGGAAACATCCTCCCGCCCATGATCTGATCGACGATTTCAATCGACTTGCGGTAAGGCCACAGGTGTTCCGGTTCGGGGTTGAGCCATGCCGCTGCCGGCCATGCGTCAAGCAGGCGGCGCAGCCACGCCGCGCCTGGCTCGGTGTTCATGTGTTCGATCGAACCGTGTGGGTGCAGGATCTCGTACGGGCTCATCGTCGCGTCGCCGACGAAGATCAGCTTGTAGTCGGGGCCGTAGCGGTGGAGCAGGTCGGAGACTGCGATGTTCTCGGCGTGGCGCCGCGAACTGTCGCGCCAGACTTTTTCGTAGACGCAGTTGTGGAAATAGAAATACTCGAGGTGCTTGAACTCGCTGCGGCACGCCGAGAACATCTCCTCGCAAACCTTGATATGGTCGTCCATCGAGCCGCCGACGTCGAGAAACAGCAGCACTTTCACCGCGTTGTGCCGTTCCGGGCGCATCATCAGATCGAGCCAGCCGGCGTTTCGTGCCGTCGCGGCGATGGTTCCATCGAGATCGAGCTCGTCGGCCGCGCCTTGCCGCGCAAACCGCCGCAGCCGCCGCAGCGCGACCTTGATGTTGCGGGTGCCGAGCTCGACCGAATCGTCGAGGTTGCGGTATTCGCGCTTCTCCCAGACCTTGATCGCCGTCCGGTTGCCGGCTGATTCGCCGCCGACGCGGATGCCTTCCGGATGGTAGCCGTTGTTGCCGAACGGCGAGCTGCCACCGGTGCCGATCCATTTCGAGCCGCCCTGATGACGCTCCTTCTGCTCGCCGAGCCGCTTGCGGAATTCTTCCATCAGCTTGTCCCAGCCGAGCTTTTCGAGCTTCGCCTTGTCCTCGGGCGAAAGATGCTTCTTCATCATCGCCTGCAGCCATTCCTGCGGCAGCTCCGCTTCGAGCCCCGGAATCTCGGTGACTCCCTTGAAGTAGCTCCCGAATGCCGCGTCGAAACGGTCGTAATGTGACTCGTCCTTGACGAGGCAGGTGCGGGCGTAGAAATAGAATTCGTCGATGCTGTGGCTGCAGGCGCCGTCACGGAGTCCTTCGAGGAGCGTCAGGAACTCGCGAGTGGACACCTTGAGGTGGCCCGCTTTCAGATGCAGAAAAAAGTCGATAAGCATGATCCGCTCCGTTCCCGAAATCGCCCAGGGGCCCGAATTCGAGCACCCCGGGGAAGACTTCGAGATGATTTCTTGTGGCGAGCGCGGTGGCAATGCCGGGAAAACAGTCGGGCAAACGCCCGATCGTCAACGGTTGTTGCGCGCCATGAACACCAGCCGTTCGAACAGGTGAAGGTCCTGCTCGTTCTTCAGCAGTGCGCCGGCAAGCGGCGGGACCGCGGCCTGCTGGTCCTTTGCCCGCAGCGCTTCGGGCGGAATGTCTTCGGCGACGAGGAGCTTGAGCCAGTCGATCAGTTCCGAGGTCGACGGCTTCTTCTTCAGGCCGGGCACGTCGCGCAGGCCGAAGAATACTTCCAGCGCCTCGCGCAGCAGGTCGCGCTTGAGTCCCGGGAAATGGACATCGACGATGCGCTGCATCGTGTCGCGATCGGGGAAGCGGATGTAATGGAAAAAGCAGCGGCGCAGGAACGCGTCCGGCAGCTCTTTTTCGTTGTTCGACGTGATGAAGACGATCGGACGATGACGCGCGCGCACCGTCTCGCGGGTCTCGTAGACGTGGAACTCCATGCGGTCGAGTTCGCGCAGCAGGTCGTTGGGGAATTCGATATCCGCTTTGTCGATTTCGTCGATCAGGACGACCGTCGGCGTTTCGGCGTCGAACGCCTGCCACAGCACGCCCTTGAGGATGTAGTTGGCGATGTCCTTGACGCGGTCTTCGCCGAGTTGCGAGTCGCGCAGGCGGGACACTGCATCGTATTCGTACAGCCCCTGCTGGGCCTTGGTCGTCGACTTGATGTGCCACTGCAGCAGCGGAACACCCAGCGCGTCGGCGACCTGCTCGGCCAGCATGGTCTTGCCGGTGCCCGGTTCGCCCTTGATCAGTAGCGGGCGCTGCAGTTTGATCGCGGCATTGACTGCCAGCATCAGGTCAGGAGTGGTGACGTAGTCTTGTGAACCTTCGAAACGCATCGGGGAATCCTCTGATTAAACCGGACCGATTATAGGGCTAGCCTGTGCGGGCAAGGGGCTGCCGGATTGACGGATTTACGGAGTTTTTCGAAGAATGACAGGTATTTGCATTCCGCTTTAGGCGACGTAGAATTTTTTGCGGCCGTTTCAGCCATACTTAAAATAAATTGAGGAGACGTCATGCACGGACGACATTTGCTCATCGCCGCTTGTCTTGCGCTGGGTGGACCCGCCGCGTTGGCGCTGGAAGGCGATGCAAAAGCCGCCCAGGCCAAGACTTCGATGTGCATGGGGTGTCACGGCATTCCGGGCTATCGCACGGCGTTCCCGGATGTCTACCCGGTGCCGAAGCTCGGCGGGCAGCATGCGGCTTACCTCGTCCGCGCGCTGCAGGCGTATCGCGACGGCGAACGTAGCCATCCGACGATGCGCGCGATCGCCGCGAGCCTGTCGGAGCAGGACATGGCGGACCTTGCGGCCTACTACAGCGCCGCGGGAGGAGAGACGCAATGATGAGGCGAAATTTCACCCTCCCGGCGCTGGCGGCCCTTGCGCTGGCAGGTTTCCCTGCGCACGCAGGCGATCCTGCCGCGGGCAAGGAAAAGTCGACGGTCTGCGCAGCATGCCACGGCCCGGACGGCAACAGTCCGTCGCCGGAATTTCCGCGCCTGGGCGGGCAATATGAAGATTATCTCTACCAGGCGCTGCTCGACTACAAGACGGGCAGGCGGAAGAACCCGATCATGGCCGCCCAGGTCGAGAACCTGTCGCCTGCGGATCTGGGCGACCTCGCCGCGTACTTCGCCAGCCAGACCGGCCTGTACCAGAAACGCTGACTCCCGAACTGCCGCACCGGTCAACCGTCATGCCGGCTGGTTCGAGCGTGCGCGACGCAAGACACACGAGACGTAAGTCGGGCCATCCGGTTGCGTGTCGTTGCGCTGCGCGTCGAAAAGCGTTTCGCCGAGGCATTCGAGCACGTCGTGGAGCGCATCGTGGCGGTTGCCGCGCCGGCGCTGGCAGGCTTCGAACGCGGCGCGCAGGCCCGGCGGCTGGTCGATCGACAGTTGCTCCTCGATCGCGAGGTGGAACGACAGGTGCAGGAACGGGTTGATCTGTCCGTCCTCCGGCAGGAAATCGCGCGACAGCGAATCGGGGTCTTCGAGCAGCGCCTGATACTCAGGATGCAGGAGCACGAGGTCGGAAGCGATGTGCTCGAGCGGCGTCAGCACTTCCTTTGCCTGGTATTTCCGCCAGCTTTCGATGAAGAAGCTGCGTACCTGGTCACGTGAGGGATTGAACATCTTTTGGACTCGGTGGCTCTGGGTTAAACGGTCTTGTCGCGGAACTCGCACAGGTCGTGTACCGGGCAATCTCCGCAGCGCGGCTTGCGCGCCGTGCAGACGTAGCGGCCGTGCAGGATCAGCCAGTGATGGGCATTGTGCAGGTATTCCTTCGGCACCCGACGCATCAGGGCCTGCTCGACGGCGAGAACATCCTTGCCCGGAGCCAGGCCGGTGCGATTGGCGACGCGGAAAATATGCGTGTCGACCGCCATCACCAGTTCACCGAACACCGTGTTCAGCACGACGTTGGCGGTCTTGCGGCCGACGCCGGGCAGTGCTTCGAGGGCTTCGCGGCTGCGCGGCACTTCGCCGCCGTGGCGCTCGAGCAGTAGCCGTGACAGCGCGACGACGTTTTTCGCCTTGTTGCGGTAAAGGCCGATCGACTTGAGGTGTGCGGTAACGTTTTCCTCGCCGAGGCTCAGCATCGCTTCGGGCGTCGGGGCGACGGCGTACAGGTCCCGGGTCGCCAGGTTCACGCTCTTGTCGGTGGCTTGCGCGGAAAGCACCACGGCGACGAGCAGCTGGAATGGCGACCCGTACTCGAGCTCGGTCGTCGGGCTTGGATTCGCCGCAGCCAGGCGGCGGAAAAATTCACGGATCGCGGCGCGTTTCATCCGGCCGGTTCAGGGTGCTGCCGAAGCCGGGGCAGCTTCTTCGCCGTCGCTCGCCGCGCGTGCGGGCTTGCCGGCTGCCGCGCGCGTACGCACCCGGTTCGATAGCGCGATCAGGCAGCCGAGCGTGAAGAACGCGCCCGGAGGCAGCACGCCGATCAGGAAGCCGGGGTAATCGTCGCCGAACACAGACAGCGGCGACAGGCCCGGGATCAGCATCTCGATACCCGAAAACAGCGTGCCGCTGCCGACCAGTTCGCGAATGCCGCCGAGCACGCCGAGCAGCCACACCAGCCCGAGTCCCATCATGATGCCGTCGACGGTGGACGACACCGGGTCGTTTTTGGCCGCGTAGGCCTCGACCCGCGCGAGGACGATGCAGTTCGTGACGATCAGCGGAATGAAGATGCCCAGCACCAGGTAGAGGTCGTGCAGATAGGCGTTGAATGCGAGATCGACCACCGTCGTCAGCGCGGCGATGATCAGGATGAACACCGGGATCCGGATCTCGTAGGGGATGAAGTTGCGCAGCGACGCGACCGCGAAGTTCGATACGGCCATTACCAACACCGTCGCGAGCCCGAGACTCACCGCATTGACGATGCTCGTGCTGACCGCGAGGATCGGACACAGGCCGAGCAGCTGCACGAGGCCGGTGTTCTGCTTCCACAGGCCATTCCAGGCGTTTTCACGAAAAGTCTGGAGATTCATTTTTTTTCCATCAGATCGCGCTGCCGGTAGATGCGGCAAACAGCGCATCGCGGTGCTCGGCCGCATATTCGAGGACTCGCCCTGTCGCGTTGGTCACTGCGCGTGCGCTGATCGTCGCGCCGATGCGATATGCGAAGATGCCGCCGTCGCGCTTGACCTTCCACTGCGCGGGCGCAACGTCCGCGAGCGACATCCCGACGAATTGACCGATCCACGGCCGGGTCTTGTTGCGATCCTTCCTGGGATCGATGTAATCGCCGAGTCCCGGCGTTTCCTTGTGGGCGGTTACGCGAACACCGCCCAGGCGTCCGTCCGCGCCGACCGCAACGACGAGCTGGATTTTTCCCCCGTAGCCGTCGGGCGCGACCGCTTCGAACACGAGGGCCGCGGGAACTCCGGCGCGACGCGCGCGATAGATACGGCCGCCACGGTCGAGGCCGAGCGCGGGCGTCGGCCCGGCGGCGACGAAGTCCTCGAGGAGTGTGTTGTCGTAGCTGCCCGGCGGGAGCACGTCGTTGATCAGGCGCATCTTCTGCTCCTGCTCGGACGCTTCGATCGCCGGGCGGGTCACGCGGTACGTCTGCGACATCATCGCGGTGAAGGCGAGCGTGAACACCACCATGATGCCGGCAGTGCGCAGCGAGGTATGGGTGGCGGTATAGCGGTTGCTCATGGCCGGCTCCCGCGGTGGCCGAATACCGCCGGCTGCGTCTTCATGTCGATCAGCGGCACGCAGAGGTTCATCAGCAGCACGGCAAACGCGATGCCTTCGGGAAAGGCGCCGAATACCCGGATGAGGTAGGCGATGACCGCGATGCCGGCGGCGAAGATCAGCTTGCCGCGCGGCGTCGTCGCACCGGAAACGGGGTCGGTGACGATGAAGAATGCAGCAAGCATTGCGCCGCCGCTGGCGAGGTGGAACAGCGGCGGCGCGAAGTGCGCCGGTTCCGCCAGCCAGAAGATGCCCGACACGACGGCGAGCGTCGCGATGAACGCGACCGGCATATGCCAGGTGATGATGCGACGCGCGAGCATGAAGAGACCCCCGGCGAGGTAGCCGAGTGCCAGCCATTCCCAGCCGCGGCCGCCGACGGCGCCGAACGTGCCGCTTTGCTGCAGCACGCTCTCGACGCTCGCGCCGCTTGTCCGCAGGCCGGTGCGCATCGCGTCGAGCGCCGTCGCGCCAGTGATCGCGTCGAGCTGGCGGGCGCCACCGAGCACGAGGTCGAGCTGCGTCTGGAAGTCGATCTGTCCGGCCGGCGGCCACTGCGACATCAGCGACGGGAACGCGACGATCATCGCGCAGTACGCGACCATCGCGGGGTTGAACGGATTCTGGCCGAGCCCGCCATAGAGATGCTTGACCGCGACGATCGCGATCAGCACGCCGAGCACCGTGACCCACCACGGCAGGATCGGCGGAAAGCACAGGACGACGAGCCATGCGGTGACGACGGCCGACAGGTCCGACAGCGCCGGGGCGATCGGCCGCTTGCGCAGCGTGAGGATCAGCGCTTCTGCGACGAGCGCGGTCACGGTCGCGATCAGCAGGTTGACGACGACGACTGCGGCGACCTGCATGACGTAGGCGGTGACGCCGGGAAGGAGCGCGAGCAGCACCGCGAGCATCACGCTCTGGACGCTCGCCGGTTTGCGGATGTAGGGAGAATGGATCATGTTCAGGAGGTTGCGTCGCTGTCGTGCAGGTCCGGCTGCTCGCGCCGGCTGGCGATGCCCGGGCTTGCGCCCGGCACGCCCGCGTGGGGGGTGTCGGTGTTCCTGGGTTCGATCGCCGCCGCCTGCTGCTTGGCCCGGGCGAGCGCCGCCGCGATGAGGGCCTTTTTCGGGTCGTCCCCGGTTGCGGCGTCGGTCGGGGCTGCCGACCCGGTCAGCTTCGCCCGGGTCTCGGCGGCTTTCGCCGCGAGTTTGGCGGCTTTTTCTTCCTTTTCCCGCTCCTGCCGGTAGTTGCGGAACTCGAAGCGCTCGCGCGCCTGATCGGACGTCTTGAGCTCGCGCTCGCGCGCCCAGATCTCGCTCTTCGAGAAGCGGAAATAATCGACGAGCGGAATGTGCGAGGGGCAAACGAAGGCGCAGGAACCGCATTCGATGCAGTCGAAGAGGTGATATTCCTGCGCTTTGCCGACGTTCTTCGCGCGCGAAAACCAGTACAGCTCGAAAGGCTGCAGGTCTGCCGGGCAGGCGCGCGCGCAGGCGCCGCAGCGGATGCACGGCAATTCCGGGGGCGGGGGTGGGAACAGCGCTGGCGAGGCGGCAATGATGCAGTTGCTCGTCTTGCCGATCGGCACCGACAGGTCCGCGATGGTGATGCCCATCATCGGGCCGCCCATCAGATAGCGGTCGGTGTCCGGCTTCGGCGCCGCGAGCGCGAGCAGCGTCTCGACGGGTGTGCCGACGAGCACTTCGTAGTTGCCCGGATGCCTGACGTTGCCGGTCAGCGTCACGACGCGCGACACCAGCGGTTCGCCATGATGGATCGCGCGGTGGACGGCCTGCGCCGTGCCGACGTTGAAACACTGCACGCCGAACTCCGTGCCGAGCTTGCCATGGGCGATCTCGATGCCGGTCAGCACGCGGATCAGCTGTTTTTCTCCGCCCGCGGGATACCGTGTCGGTATCGCGACGATGTCGACGAGACCGGGGAAACCCGTTGCGGCTTCGCGCATCGCACGGATCGCTTCGGGCTTGTTGTCCTCGATGCCGACGAGCGTGCGGCGTGCGCCGATCAGCTCGTGCAGGATCGCCGCGCCGGAAAGGATTTCGGCGGCGCGCTCGCGCATCAGCCGGTCATCGCAGGTGATCCACGGTTCGCATTCGGCGCCGTTGATGATCAGAGTTTCGATGCCGCGGCCGTTGCCGAGCTTGATGTGGGTCGGAAAACCCGCGCCGCCCATGCCGACGATGCCGCACGTGCTCAGGTAGCGGAGCGCGGCTTCGCGCGGGACGGCATGGTGGTCGAATGCGCGGCGCTCGATCCATTCGTCCTTGCCGTCGGGTTCGATGATGACCGCCAGCGTGTTGAGGCCCGACGCATGGGCCATCGCGCAGGGGGCGAGCCCGACGACGGTGCCCGACGTCGAGGCGTGGACGTCGGTGCCGAGCGGGCCTTCGCCGGCGCCGATGCGTTCGCCCTTCAGCACGCGCTGGCCGGGGGCGACGAGGCAGCGGGCGACCGAACGGACGCTCTGGCGCAGCGGGATCGTGAGGCGCGGCGGCAGCGGTGCGGCGGCGATCGGCAGCGATGAGGACTCGTTCTTGTGGGAGTCCGGCTTGATGCCGCCGTGAAAGCTGAACAGACGGGCGATCATGCCGCAGACCTTAGCTCAAACACCGGGTATTTCCATTTCCATGTCTCCAGCGTTTCCTTGACGGGCGTCATCGCGATGCAGTCGACGGGGCAGGGCGCGACGCACAGTTCGCAGCCGGTGCAAAGCGCGGAGACGACCGTATGCATGTGCTTCGCGGCGCCGACGATGGCATCGACGGGGCAGGCCTGGATGCACAGCGTGCAGCCGATGCACAGTTGCTCGTCGATCCTCGCGACCGATTTCGGTTTTTCCTCGCCATGCTCTTCGGACAGCGGCTTGAATTCGCGCCCGAGGAGGTCGGCGAGCTTGCGTATGCCCTCCTCGCCGCCCGGCGGGCACTGGTTGATGTCGGCTTCGCCGTTCGAAATCGCCTCCGCATACGGCTTGCAGCCGGGGTAGCCGCACTGGCCGCACTGGGTCTGCGGAAGGATCGCATCGATCTTTTCGACCAGCGGATTGCCTTCGACCTTGAAGCGGATCGACGCGTAGCCCAGTGCTGCGCCGAGCACGATGGCAATCCCGGTCATGACGAGGAGGGCGGTCAGCATGATGAAATGTCGGTCAGTGAGGCGCAGCAGCGTAAACGTTCGCGCCCGGACGCGTCTTGCGTCTTGTCAGGAATGGGTGAGTTGATTTTCAATTACTGGAACCGGTCCAGGCCCGCGAAGCCCATGAACGCGAGGCTCATGAATCCCGCGGTGATCATCGCGATCGCGGTTCCCTTGAAGGGCGCGGGGATGTCGGCGCCGTCCAGGCGCTCGCGGATGCCGGCAAAGAGGATCAGCGCCAGCGTGAATCCGATCGACGAGCCGAAGCCGAACAGCAGCGACTCCAGCAGGTTGTAGTCGAGCGCGACGCTCAGCAGCGGGACGCCGAGCACCGCGCAGTTCGTCGTGATCAACGGCAGGTAGATCCCTAGCACCTGGTGCAGCAGCGGACTCGTCTTCTGGATGACCAGTTCGGTGAGCTGCACGATCGCCGCGATCACGACGATGAACGACAGCGTGCGCAGGTAGGCCAGGTCGTACGGCTGCAGCAGGTAGTGGTCGATCAGGTAGCTCGTGCCCGAGCCCAGCGTCAGCACGAACGTCGTGGCCGCACCCATGCCGATCGCCGTCTCGAGTTTTTTCGACACCCCCATGAACGGACACAGCCCGAGGATGCGGACGAAAACGACATTGTTGACCAGGACCGCGCCGATGACGACAAAGATGTAACTACTCATGATCCAGTACCGGGTGTAATCGCGGGATTATCGCCGCCATCAGTCCGCTGCTCAAGCCCGGCCGGGTTATAGGCTTATGCCCGTTTGTGCCGCCCCGCGGCGCGCTCAGGCGCCGGAGGAAGCGGATGCGGCGGCGCGGCCGGAATCGGCGAAGTCGGTCGTGGCCCGCACGCATTCCCCGATGAGGGATGGACCGCGGTAAATGAGGCCGCTGTACACCTGCACCAGCGACGCTCCGGCGGCGAGCTTCGCGCGGGCGCTGCGCCCGTCGAGGACGCCGCCCGCCGCGATGATCGGCAGTTCGCCGGCGAGCGCTCGGGCGAGCTGAGCGACGACCGCGGTGGAGGCTTCGAAGACCGGCGCGCCCGACAGCCCGCCCTGCTGTTCGGCGTAGCGCACGCCCTGGACCTTGTCGCGCGCGATCGTGGTGTTCGTCGCGATCACGCCGTCGATGCGGTGGCGGCGCAGCGCGTCGGCGATGTTGATGACCTGGGGCGGCTCGAGATCGGGAGCGATCTTGAGCGTCAGCGGCACATAACGTCCGTGCCTATCCGCGAGTTGCTGCTGGCGCGCCTTGAGCCGGCCGAGGAGCTCGTCGAGCTCGGACTCGCCCTGCAGTTGCCGCAGGTTTTTCGTGTTCGGCGACGAGATATTGACGGTGACGTAGCTTGCCAGCGCGTAGACCTTGTCGAGGCAGGCGAGGTAATCGTCGGCCGCGCGCTCGATCGGCGTGTCGAAGTTCTTACCGATGTTGATGCCGAGGATGCCCCGGTATTTTGCCGCCTTGACGTTCGCGACCAGCGCATCGACGCCGTGATTGTTGAAACCCATGCGGTTGATGATGCCGCGCACTTCAGGCAGGCGGAACATCCGCGGGCGCGGGTTGCCGGGCTGGGGCCGCGGCGTGATCGTGCCGATCTCGAGGAAACCGAAGCCAAGGCGCGCGAGGCCGTCGATCGCCTCGCCGTTCTTGTCGAGCCCGGCGGCCAGGCCGATGCGGTTCGGAAAGCGCAACCCCATGACGTCGACCGGGTCCGATTCCGCCGGGGTTCCGGCGGGCAGGACGCGTCCGAAAAAATGCAGGGCGGCGAGGGAGAATTCGTGGGCAGTTTCCGGGTCGAGCGAAAACAGCAGTGGGCGGGCGATGTCATAGAGCATCGCGGGATTTTACCGGTTTGGAGGCCGCCCCGCTCCAGGGTTTTTGCCCGCTGCGCCGTCCTCTTACTCGGAGGTGCGATCGCGCAGCGGATCGATGTCGCGCCATTCTCCGCGCAGCCGGCCTTCGAGCGGATGGAAGCGGACTTTGTAAGCCATCTTGCGGCTTTCCTTGATCCAGTAGCCGAGATACAGGTACGGCAGCTTGAGGCGGCGGCACACCTCGATCTGCCACAGGATGCCGTAGGTGCCGTAGCTCGCGTGCATCTGGTCCGGATCGTAGAACGTATACACGCTCGACAGGCCGTCGGTAAGCCGGTCGATGACGCTGACCATGCGCAGCGCGTCGCCTTCACGGAATTCCACGAGGCGGGTGTCCACGTGACTCTGCAGCAGAAAGTGCGCGTACTGCTCGCGGTTGTCCTGGTCCATTCCGCCACCGGCGTGGCGCGACGCCTGGTAGCGCTGGTAGAGCGCGTAATGCTCCTCCGAATACGCGAGCGGCTGCTCGTTGGCGCGCAGATCGTGGTGCACTTTCCATGCGCGGCGCTGGCTGCGGTCGGGCTCGAAGCGCTTGACCGGGACCCGGACCGGCACGCAGGCGCGGCAGTGGTCGCAGTACGGGCGGTAGGTGAACATGCCGCTGCGGCGAAAGCCGTTGCGTACCAGCTCGCTGTAGACCGGCGTATCGATCAGGTGGCCGGGCGTCGCGACCTGCGAGCGCGCGACGCGATCCGGCAGATAGGAACAGGTGTAGGGCGCCGTGGCGTAAAACTGGATCAGCGCGTAGGGATAGTCCTTTTGCATGTTCGACCCGTCATGAAAAATTTCGGGAAATCTCCGCCGCTCCCTCGCAGCTCCAGCGTCCCGGCCCGGCGCCTTCGTTCGTCCAGCTTGCCAGGCCGGCGCAAAACTTGGCGCGCGGCATCTCCTCGGCGCCGAGCGACAGCAGGTGGGCTGTCGTCATCTGGCAGTCGATCGCGGCGAAGCCGAGCCGTTGCAAATGCACCGCGAGGTGCGCAAGCGCCACTTTCGATGCGTCGCTTCGGCGGCTGAACATCGATTCGCCGAAAAACGCTCTTCCCAACGCAATGCCATACAACCCGCCGACAAGCGTCCCATCGACCCACGATTCGACACTGTGCGCATATCCGAGTTCGTGCAGGCGCAGGTAGGCTTGCCGGATTTCAGCGCTGATCCACGTTCCGCCGCCAGGCTCGCGGGGTTCGGCGCATGCGGCAATGACGTCGGCGAAGGCGGTGTCGAAGCGGACGTCGAAGCGCTGCTGCCGGAGCGTGCGGCGCAGCGAGCGGCTGATCCTGAGACGCCCGGGGATCAGCACCAGCCGCGGGTCGGGGCTCCACCACAGGATCGGCTGGTCTTCGGTGTACCACGGGAAGATTCCCCGCCGGTACGCAGCCAGCAGCCACGCCGGCGAAAGCTCGCCGCCCGCGGCGAGCAGGCCGTCCGGATCCGCGAGCGCCTGCTCGACAGGCGGAAAATCCGGTCGTCCCGCAAGCCAGGGAATCATGCCGCGACGTGGACGAGCCGGTGCTCCTGGCGAGTGTGCACCGCGTCCTGCGAGTCTTTCTGGAACGTGACGACGTGATCGACATCGAGGCGGATGCCGATTTTTTCGCCGATCGCGTGATTGTGATGACTCGGTACCAGCGACAACACCCGCGCGCCGCTCGACAGCCGCAACGTATACAGGATGTCTGCCCCGCGGAACGCCTTGTGCACGACTTCGGCCTTCATCGCGCTGGCGTCGTCATGGACGATGTCGTCGGGGCGCAGCAGCACTTCCACCGTGCAGTCGCGGTCGCAGTTTGCGCAGCCGATTCCGCACTCGACGGGGATCGCGCTGTTCAGGACGCCGAGTTCCACTTTCACCTGGTGATCGTTCAACACCAGGCCTGGCAGGAACACGCCCTGGCCGATGAAGTCCGCGACGAAACGGTTCGCGGGCCGATGGTACAGGTTGTACGGCGTATCCCATTGCTGGATGCGCCCCTCGTTCATGATGCCGATCTCGTCGGCGACCGCGAAAGCTTCGTTCTGGTCATGCGTCACGAGGATCGCGGTGGTGCGTGTCGCCTTGATGATGTCGCGCACTTCGTGCGACAAGCGCTCGCGCAGTTCCACGTCGAGATTCGAGAACGGTTCGTCGAGCAGCAACAGGCTCGGGCGCGGAGCCAGTGCGCGCGCCAGGGCCACGCGCTGCTGCTGGCCGCCGGACATTTCATGCGGGTACTTGTGCCCCTGGTGGTCGAGGCCGACGATGCGGAGCAGTTCGTCGACGCGCTCGCGCCGCTGCGTCTTGTCCATGTCGCGCAGGCCGAACGCGATGTTTTCCGCGACCGAGAGGTGGGGGAACAACGCGTAGTCCTGGAACACCATGCCGATCCGGCGACGCTCGGGGGGCAGGTGGCGACCACTGCCGCTGACGACCACGCCGTCGAGCCGGATCTCGCCCGCGGCAACCGGTTCGAAGCCGGCGATGCACCGCAGCACCGTGGTTTTGCCGCAGCCGGACGGCCCCAGCAGGCATCCGATGCTACCCTTTTCAAGGCGCAAGGAGAGCTTGCGGACGACGCGCTGACCGCCGTAGGCGAGGTCGATGTCGGCGAGTTCAAGGTGAGACATGACGGATCCGATACAGTAGAAGATTTCGCACGGGCCATTATTGCATCGCGGCAATCCAAATGCGATCAATTATAATTCGTCACAGTTTGCTGCGCGGAAGGGTCCGCGGCACTGTGCGCCGGGAGTGTAATGAAGCTGCTAGGAGGGCTGGAGAGGCTGATACGGAATGCATCGTCGCTGACGCTCGGTGCGCTCCTCATCGCCGTGCTGATCGCGACGCCGGTGATATCGGTATTCTCGAACGTCTTCGCCGGGGGCACTTCCGGGACATGGTCGCACCTCGCAAGCACGGTGTTGCCCGAGTTCATTCGCAATACGGTAATCCTGTGCGTCGGCGTCGGGCTGGGTGTGTCGAGCATCGGCATCACGACGGCCTGGCTGACGACGATGCTCGATTTCCCGGGGCGGCGTTTTTTCCAGTGGGCGCTGGTCCTGCCGCTTGCGGTTCCGGCTTATGTCATGGCCTATGTCTATACCGATTTCCTGCAGTTTGTCGGCCCGGTGCAAAGCTGGCTGCGCGAGACCTTCGGCTGGCGCCCCGGACAATACTGGTTTCCCGACGTCCGGACGCCGGGCGGCGCGGTCGCGATGTTCATGTTCGTGCTCTATCCGTATGTCTATCTGCTCGCCCGCACCGCGTTCCTCGAGCGGGCCTCGGGCATGCTCGAAGCCGGACGTTCGCTCGGCCTCGGGCCGTGGGGCTGTTTCTTCCGCGTGTCGCTGCCGCTGGCGCGCCCCGCGGTCATCGCCGGGACCGCGCTGGCATTGATGGAGACCTTGGCCGACTTCGGCACGGTTGCCTATTTCGGCGTGCAGACCTTTACGACCGGCATCTACCGGGCGTGGTTTTCGCTCGGCGACCGCATCGCCGCGGCGCAGTTGTCGGCGGCGTTGCTGGCGTTTGTCGTGCTGGTCCTCGTGCTCGAACACGCCAGCAGGGGGCGGGCGCGCTTCAATAACACCTCGCGCCAGCAGGCGACGCCGGTCCCCATCCGCCTGTCGCCGCTTGTCGGGCTGGTGGCTGCGCTGGCCTGCTTCATGCCGCTGCTGCTGGGCTTTCTGCTGCCTGCCGGGCTGCTGCTCGACATGGCGTTCTCGGAAGGCGATGCTCAATTCGGCTCGCGCTTTCTCCACCTCGCGCGCAACAGCTTCGTCCTCGCGTCGGTGACCTCGGTGCTGGCGGTGGTGCTGGCGGTGGTGCTCGCCTACGCGGCGCGGCTCGCCCGTTCGCGACTGCCGCAGGTGCTCAACCGGGTCGTCGGCCTCGGGTATGCGGTGCCAGGTTCGGTGATCGCGGTCGGCGTGCTGATCCCGGTGACGCGGCTCGACAACCAGCTCGCGGCATGGTGGCAGGACGTGTTCGGCGTCAACCCCGGGCTGTTGCTGACCGGCGGCATCGCAGCCCTCGTGTATGCTTATCTGACGCGCTTCCTCGCGGTGGCCCTGCACACGGTGGATTCCAGCCTGGGCAAGATCACCCCCAGCATGGACGACGCGTCGCGTTGCCTGGGGCTTGGACAGTTCGGAACCCTGCGTCGGGTCCATGTGCCGATCCTGCGCGGCAGTCTCCTGACTGCGGGCCTGCTGGTTTTCGTCGATGTGATGAAGGAACTTCCCGCCACGTTGGTGATGAGGCCGTTCAACTTCGACACGCTGGCGACACAGGCGCACACGCTCGCATCGGACGAACGCCTGACCGAAGCCTCGACCGCGGCCTTGACGATCGTGGCGGTCGGGCTGTTGCCGATGTTCCTGATTTCGCGGCAGATCGTCCGCGGGCGACGGCGCACGCTGGAGGAAGCGGAAGTCTAGACGCCGCGGTGAGACCGCGACCTTAACGATGTGGAGTAGGACATGAAAGTACTGATGTGGTGCGATAACCTGGCGAGCCGGAGGGACCTCGAATCGGCATGGACGGCAGCCGGATTGACGGTGCTGAAGAAAAACACGGCCGAGGTGCCGGACTGTATCGTCATCGACATGGCGGTGCGCAACCCGTGCGTGCGCATCGCCGAGCTTCGTGCGGCGCATCCGCAGGTCGACATCATCGCGTTCGCGTCCAAGTTCGACGCCGAGGCGTTTGCGGCGGCCAAGGAGGCTGGCGCCACCGAGATGGCCGCGCAAAACTCGATCGTGGAGCGCATCACGCGGCGCGCGCCCAGGTGAACATGCAGCGACCGACTGCTGTCATGTCACCGGCTTGTGGCCGATTTGGCACAAACCGGCCGACTTTCAAAGCATCAATTCAGCGAACGATGAGATAATGCCGCGATGAACGCACCACAACCGACTTCCCCTCGCCGCCGCATGCAGGAACTCCTGGAGATCCCTGATAGCCAGCGGACCGAGGCCGAGTGGGACGAACTCATCGAACTCGAAATTTCAATGGCTCCGGGCAACCGTGAAGGTGCTCCGCAGCCTGGCGCCCGGCGCATGGATTCGGGAACGGGAGGGCCCCGCAAGCCGGGGCGACACGCGAAACCGGGCAGTGGCCAGCCGCGCTCCGGCCCGCAGGCGCCGAGACCTCCGGCCCAGCCGAAACCACCGCAGGGCCAGGCGAAACCGGCCGAAGACGGGCAACCCAGAAAACCGGCAAGAAAGTTCCGCAAGCGGCCGCCGAAGGAAACGCCACCGCAGTAAGGGGGTTGGCCGGCATCCCGCTCAGGGGAACATGATCCTGATCATCCCCGGTTTGCCGCCTCGGGCCGCGTTGTGGTCCATGATGTTCGGGATCCGGTCGACGATTTCTGGGTCTCCCTCGACTGTGCCCGCAAACGAACCCGTGCCGTTCCGGTTCAGCTCGCCGCGGCCGGCAACACGAATGCTCCCTGTCACCGTGTCGAGTTCGAGCGCCGTTCGTTTGCCGATCAGCCGCAGCGTGAGCAGATAGTCGCCGAAACGTTGCCCGGGCACGATATCGACGCCGGCATCCCGCCACGTGATTCGCAGTTCCCCGTTGCACAGGCCTTGCCAGTCGCACGCGATCGCCGGTGCCGAGAATTGCGCATTGCCGCGCCAACCGACGCGTGCCGCGGGGTGCGGGATCGCGTCGGCGATAAGCGCCGCCGGCAGGTCGAGATCGAGCCCGGACAGATCGGCGCCACTCACGGAGAACAGCAGTTGCGCCAGCGGCCTGCCTTGCTCTCCGAGTTGCAGCGACAGCGCGCTCCCGGTGGCGCCGAAGCGCCATGTGAGCGGCCGCATCGCGCGAAGTCGGCGCTGTCCGTCCGACGTGGCGAGCGTCCCGCTGCCGCGCCAGAAACTGCCTTCGGCGGCAGCGATGCGGATGCGTCCGTCGCTGGCCGATGCGACGACATGGTCCATGAGGCTCGCAGGCAGGCGCAGCAGCACCAGCGCAAGACCCAGCAGCAGAAAGAGCGCGAGCTTCTTCATCGGTCAGGGGTTCGCTGCGCGTGTCAGATCGATGTCGACGCTCACCGTGTCGCCCTGGGTGGCGATGACCGCACGCTGCGGCCGCAAACTCAGTTCCGCGTGCATGTCCGCGAGCCATTCGACCAGCACGTCGAAATCTGCTGTGCCCCGCACCTGCAGCGTTTCCCCGGACAGGGCGATCGACAGCAGCGGCAGTGCGCGCGATGCGGCAGCGGCTCGCGCAGCTTCGAGCACCGTCGGCATCGCTGCAGCTGCCGGGAGTGGTGTCCGGCGTAGTCGCTGCAGATCGGCCGCGTCTTCCTGCATGCGCGCCAGCTGGCTGCGCGCTTCGGGCAGGCGCCGGGCGAGCTGCGCGCGTGCGTCCCACGCCTGGTCCGCGATGCGGAAAAGGGCGCTCGCGCTGACGACGATTGCGGCGACCGCGAGTAGCTGCCGTTCGCGCGGCGAGCGCGTCGCGACTACGGCCGCGATGCGGGTCAGCGGGTTCATGGCTGGTTTTTCCTTGAAAGCGTCAGGCTCGGCGCCGCGCCGCCGGTGCTTCGAACAACGTAGCCCAGCAACGCGAAACGCTTTTCCAGCACCCCGATCCCGCTTGCCGACGCTGCATCGAGCGTAAGTTTCAGCTGCCCTGCTTCGTAATCGAGGGTGCGGACCGACGCGGGAGCCGCACTGCCGCCGATCTCGGTGTACGCGGACAGTAGCGCGAGCAGGTCGTCTTCGCGAAGTTCGCCGTGCAGGCTGCGGGCTTGGTCCAGATGGCGGCGCAACTGCAGTGCGGGGGCGATCGCCGGCGTGTCGGGGACCGCGGTGATGAAGAGCCGGCGCATGCGCTCTTCGATGCCGTCGAGCTCGTGGCGCTGCCACAGTACGGAGGCAAGGTTCACCGCGGCGAAGACCCCGACCGCCACGGCGGCGAGAATCAGCGGCCGGCGCAATGCCTGGCGCCCGGCCGACCCCCGCTGCGAGGGGGCGAATTCGCCGTGCAGCAGATCGGCACTCCCAGCCGGGGTTTCCCACCATCGATATGCCGCGCCGGCCTCGACCCTCAATCCGGCCACTGTGCCGGCAAGCGCTTCCGGCTCCGTGCTTCGCGGCGCCGTGGACGCACGCCGGACCTCCAGGGCATCCGGTTCGGCGCCGCTCGCGCGGGCCTGCATGAGCGCATGCACGAGGATCTCGGCGAGCGCGCCGGCATCGGCGACGAACGCGTGCGTCGCGTCGACGCGCAGGATGCCTCCGCCCGTCGGGCCGAGCGCCAGCGTCCAGTGCGATCCGCCATCAGGGACCGCCTGCAGTTCGGCGACCGCGCGCAGCGGCAGGCGGCCGACTTCGGCGAGCCGGGCGAGCACGGTGCGAAGCCGCGCGCGGCTGATCACCAGCACGCCCGCCTCGAGCCCTGCGCCATCGGGGCGTTGATGCGTCACCGCGAGGTGCTGTGCATCCACGTCCTTCAGCAGCTGGGTTTCGAGCGCGTAGCGCAGCAGCCGCTCCTGTTCGCGGCGCGCGGCTTTCGGAATGCGGGTCTCGAATGCGCTGCATTGGGCGCCGCCCAGCACGAGTTCGCAATGCGGCACGACTGGCCAGTGCGCGGGTTCCGAGTGGCCTTCCTGCACGATCCGGTTGCGCTCATCGAGCAGCACCCACGGCGCTGACGGGGCGGCGGGCCAGGTTTCGTCGATATAGATGATGAGTCGTTGGGTCATAGGATGCGTTGCCACAGGATGGTGGGCCAGGTTTCACGGCGATCCAGCAATACTTCCATGCGGACCACTGCGCTGCCGAAACCGGATCGCCCGATGATGGCAAAGTGGCGGCTCCTGACGTCGAGCCCCGTCTCGGGTGGCTGCGCGCCGGGCGGCAGACGGGCCGAAAAATCGGCCAGATCGCGGAACCACGCGCGTTCGCGTTCGGCGACAAGGATGCGGGCGTCGTTGAGTTCGAGATCGGTGACGACCGCGGCCAGCACTTCGGCGGGTGCGGTGTTGACGTTGATTCGGCTCGGGGCCGGCAGCGCGCTGACGAAAGGGGTGAGCCGGTGGACGAGTGCTTCGTCGAAACCGGCGACGAAGCGCAGTTCGGCCACATCGAGCAGTGATCCATTCGCGCTCGACCCATCATGTGCATCGGACGATGCGAGGCCGCTTTCGTCGTCACGGTCCGCACGGTGGCCGATCCAGTCGACGACGGCCTGCGCGAGCCGGCCGGCGTCTGCCGGTGCGACGCCGAGCGTCGCCAGCAGCCGCCCGAACTGGGCCAGCGCAACTGGGTCGGCCTTGCCGTCGGGCACCAGATTGTTCAGGTTGAAAAGGCCGGAACGATCGCGGATCTCGCCGCCGACTTCGCCTTCGCCGACCGGTGTCGGGGGCACGCGAACCGCCCACATTTCCTTCGCGTGATCGACGTTCGTGCGCTTGAAGTCGTCGGCCAGCACATTGCGCGCCCAGTCCACCGCCCCGCGGGCGAGCAGCCGCGCCTGCGCCTGGTCCTGGCGGCCGGCGACGCTGTCGAGCGAGCGGCCGAAATCGCCGAGTGCCGCGGCCGCCAGTCCGGCGGCGAGCGCGACGCTGAGCAGCGCAAGGATCACGGCCGCGCCGCGTTGGGAACCGGCCTCAGCGCAGCGCATACAGGCGGGTCAGGGTGCCGGCCCCGGGCAGGTCGAGCTGCAGTTCGACGCCAGCGGGAATGCTGCCGGGGCTGGAGCCGGGCGGCCAGTGATCCAGCCATCCGTCGCTGCCGAGAAAGCGCCAGCGCACGGCGCCGACCGTATCGAGGAGCGTGTCGACCCGCGGCGCTTCGTGCGCGTCGCGTCCGGGCCAGCGCAGCCATTCGAGGCGCGCCCCGGCATGGCGGAACGCGATGCGGCGCGCCGTGTCTGCGGACGACAGGCTGAGGAGCCGCAATTCGCTGTCGCCGCCGCTGCGGTGCAGTTCGATGGCGGCAGCGCGGCCAGCGACCGGCCGCGGTGCGGCGAGCTGCTGCAGGTCGGTCTCGATGAGGTTCAGCGCGCGCTCGATCGCGCGCCAGCGTTCGAGATCGCTGCCGAGCCGCTGCCGGCTGTCGATCAGTTGCGCCGTACCGCGGTAAGTCAGCGTGCCGAGCACCGCGAACACCGCCAGCGCGACGATCAGCTCGATCAGCGTGAGTCCATGGGGGCGGGCGCTCATCGCAGCGGCCTCGCGACGAAAGCGGAAAACCCGGCGAGGGCCGTCGTGCCGGATTCGCCGAACACCTGCACTTCGACCCGGCGGAACAGCGGGTTCGGCGTCGGGTGGATTTCTTCGCGCCACAGGTAGCGGCGGCCGGCCTGCATCGCTTGTCCCGCGTTGCGTCCGAGAGCCGGCCACGCGGCGGTCGCGCGCAGTTCGGCGAGGCGGTTTTGCGCAACCCAGCCGGCCAGCGTGCGCTCCTTGAGCGCTGCGGCCGACTGCACGGTGTTGCCGACTGCACGCAGCGCCGAGGTCATCGCGACCGCGAGGATCGCGAGCGCGATGACGCATTCGAGCAGCGTGAAGCCGGCGGGGCGCTTCATGCGCCGCGCTCCGCCGACCGCTGCTGGACGACCGCCCCGGTTTCGCTGCCCGACAGCGTGATGTCGCCTTCCGGGGCGTGCAGCACCAGCTCGAAGCGCGGCGCGCGGGCGCCGAACACGAGACGCTCGGCCGGCCGGCCCTCGACACGCAATTCCCAATGCATCTGCTGCGGCAGGAGTCTTTCCGCGAACACGGGAGGCTCGTCGAACGCGACCCAGCGGCCGTCCGCGTCGAGGGCGCTGAAGCGATAGCCGTCCGGCAGCAATTCCATCGCGATCGGCCGGCCGCGCACCTGCGCGCGCTCGGCGCTGGCCTCGAGCACCCAGCGCAGGCGCTCGGCGGCGAGCGCCGCATCCCGGCCGCGCAGCGCGTCGAGCCCGAGCGACGCGCCCGCGACGGCGATGCCGATGACGATCATCACCACCAGCAGTTCGACGAGCGTGAAACCGCTCCCCGTGCGGTGGCCGGACCGCCTCGCGGCGCGCCGCTCAGAGATTCCAGGAGCCGATGTCGGCATCGAAACCTTCGCCGCCGGGCGTGCCGTCCGCGCCCAGGCTCATCACATCGACGTCGCTCTGCAGCCCTGGGTTGAGGTACTGGTAGGGGGTGCCCCAGGGATCGTTCGGCAGACGTTCGAGGTAGGACTTCCAGCTGTCCGGCTGCGGCGCCGCGGCGGGGCGCTCGACGAGCGCCCGCAGGCCCTGTTCGCTGGTCGGGTAGCGGCGGTTGTCGAGCTTGTAGAGTTTCAGCGCCTGCATCAGCGAGGCGATGTCCTGCTTCGCAGCGACGACGCGAGCCTCGTCGGGCCGGCTCATGACGCGCGGCACGACCAGCGCGGCGAGCACGCCGAGGATGACGATGACGATCATCACTTCGATGAGCGTGAAGCCGCGGCAGCGGCAGCGGGGGAGGGTGGAGCGGTGCGGCATTGTTCGCTTACCTCAGCAGGGTGTTGATTTCGATGATCGGCTGCATCACCGCGAGCACGATCGCGAGCACCAGCGCGCCCATCGCGAGCAGCAGCGCGGGTTCGAGCAGGCTGGTCAGCACCGCGGTGCGGTTTTCCAGTTCCTGCTGCTGCAGCCGCGCGGCGCGTTCGAGCAGTTCGTCGAGGCGCCCCGTGGCTTCGCCGTTCGCGATCATGTGGATCAGCAGCGGCGGAAACGCCGCAGTGGCGCCGAGCGCCCGCGCGAGGCCGTGACCTTCGCGCACGCGCTCGGCCGCGTCGCGCACGGCGTCCTGCAGCGGCAGGCGCGTCATGACTTCGCGGCCCGCCTCGAGCGCCGGCAGCAGCGGCACGCCGCTGCCGGTGAGGATCGCCAGCGTGCTCGCGAAGCGCGTCGCGTCGAGCGTGCGCAGATGGCGGCCGAGCACCGGCAGGCGCAGCAGCCGCGCGTCCCAGCGCCGTTGCACCGAAGGATTGCGCAGCAGCATGCGGGCCCACAGCCCCAGGCCGCCGGTGGCGACGAGCACCAGCCAGCCCCATTCGCGCAGGAGGGCGGACAGGCCGATCATCGCGCGCGTCAAGAGCGGCAGCGCCTGCCGGCTGTGCTGGAATACCGTGACGACCTGCGGCACGACGTAGGTCATCAGGCCAATCACGACGAGCAGCGCGACGGCCGCGACGATCGCCGGGTACAGCAGCGCCTGCAGCGTTTTCTGGCGCAACGCGCTGCGCCGCTCGAGGTAGTCGGCGAGCTGCATCATCACACCGGGCAGCTCGCCGGACTGCTCGCCGGCGGCGACCGAGGCGCGGTAGATCGTCGGGAACGCGGCCGGGTAGCGCTCGAGCGCGGCGCGCAGGCCGTAGCCGGCGAGGATCTCGGAGCGCACGCCGGCGAGGATCTGGCGCGTCGCTTCGCGCTCCGCCTGTTCGATCAGCGCGGCGAGCGACGCATCGACGGTGAGGCCGGAGGCGAGCAGCGTCGCCCATTGGCGCGACAGCAGCGTGAGCTCCGCGTCGCGCAGCCGGCCCGACCTGCGGGAATGCCCGGCCGCGCCGCGCATGTTCGCCACGTCCAGCGGAAACAGGCCGCGCTCGCGCAGCAGGCCGCGTGCGGCGCGTGCGGTATCGGCTTCGAGCACGCCGGCGCTTTCATGTCCGGCGTCATCGACGGCACGGTAGCGGAACGCGGTCATGCGGCGTCAGTCCTTCGTCACCCGCAGCAGCTCTTCGGCCGACGTGAGGCCGTCCGCGAGATAACGCAGGCCGTCGTCGCGCAGGCTGCGGGTGCCGGCGCGACGGGCGTGTCCGCGCAGCTGCGCTTCGTCCGCGCCGTCGTGGATCAGCCGTGCGAGCGCCTCGTCGGTGACGAGCAGTTCGTAGAGGCCGCTGCGGCCGCTGTAGCCGGTGTGGCTGCAGGCGGGGCAGGCGTGCGCGGTCCACAGCGTCGCCGGGCAGGCGTCGCCGAACGCGGCGGCCTCCGAGGCGGTGGCCGGCGCCGCCTCGCGGCACGCCGGGCACAGCCGGCGCACCAGCCGTTGCGCGAGCACGCCGCGCAAGGTCGAGGCGAGCAGGAACGGTTCGACGCCCATGTCGGCGAGGCGCGTGACGGCCGACGGCGCGTCGTTGGTGTGCAGCGTCGCGAGCACGAGATGGCCGGTGAGGCTCGCCTGCACCGCGATCTGCGCCGTCTCGAGGTCACGGATCTCGCCGATCATGATGACGTCCGGGTCCTGGCGGAGGATCGCGCGCAGCGCCCTCGCGAACGTCAGGTCGATGCGCGGATTGGCCTGGATCTGGCCGACGCCGGGCAGGTCGTATTCCACCGGGTCTTCGACCGTGACGATGTTCATCCGCGCGGCGTCCATCGACTGAATCGCCGCGTACAGCGTCGTGCTCTTGCCGGAGCCGGTCGGGCCGGTCACCAGCACGATGCCGTGCGGCTGCCCGAGCAGCGCGCCGAACGAGGCGCGGGTGTCCGGTGCCATGCCGAGCGCATCGAGCCCGAGCTGCGCCGTGCTCTTGTCGAGCAGGCGCAGCACGATGCGCTCGCCATGCGTTGTCGGCAGCGTCGACACGCGCACGTCGACCTGGCGCCCGGCGAGCCGCAGGCCGATGCGCCCGTCCTGCGGCAAGCGTTTTTCGGCGATGTCGAGGTTCGCCATGATCTTGATGCGCGACGCCATCGCCGCGTGCAGGCCGCGATGCACTTCGGCGATGTCGCGCAAAATGCCGTCGCGGCGCAGCCGCACCAGCGAGCGGCGCTCGTACGGTTCGATGTGGATGTCCGAGGCGCCGTCGCGCACCGCCTGCGTCAGCAGCGCGTTGATCATGCGGATGATCGGCGCGTCGTCCTGGCTGTCGAGGAGATCGGCGACCGCAGGCAGTTCGGTGATCAGTTTCGACAGATCGATATCCTGACCCGCATCGGCGATGACTTCGGCGGCGCTGCTGTCGGTGCCGTTGTACGCGTCGGCCAGACGCGCCTCGAACACCGCGCGCGTGACGCGCGTAATCGAGACCGGGACGCCGAGCGTGCGGCGCACTTCGGCGAGCGCGGCGAGGCTCGCGTCGTCGCGCAGCACGAGTTCGGCCGACGCGTCGCTGCGCCCCGCGACGAGTATGCCGTGAGTGCTGGCAAAACCGTAGGGCAGGGGCGCGGCGTCATTCACGGGTTGACCTGCTCCGGAGTCCGGCCCGGCTGCGGCGCGGTTGTGACGAAGGGCGGCGGCGTGGCGCGTGCGGGCGCGTGCGACACCGGGACGGCCGGGGCCGGGCTGCCGGGCGCGGGCAGCTCCGGCGGCGTGTTCTCGCCGCGCAGCAGTGCGTTCGGTGTGGCGACGCTGCGCTGCTGCCCGATGATGTAGTCGTAGCGCGCGTTGGTGATCGCCGAGTAGCTGTCGCTGTTGCGCAGGATCACCGGGCGCAGGAACACGACGAGGTTCGTCTTCGTGCGCCGTCGCGTGTCGTAGCGGAACAGGCTGCCGGCGAAGGGGATGTCGCCCAGCAGCGGCACTTTTTCCTCGCCCGAGCTGTAGTCGTCCTCGACCAGGCCGCCGAGCGCGATGATCGCGCCGTCGTCGACGAGCACGGTCGACTGGATCGAGCGCTTGTTGGTCGTCGGCCCGGCCGAGTCGTCGAGGGTCGGCACGACCGACGAGGCTTCCTGGTAGATGTCGAGCCGGATCGCGCCGCCTTCGGAAATCTGCGGCCGCACCTCGAGGGTCAGGCCGACGTCGCGGCGTTCGATCGTCTGGAACGGATTCGCCGGCGTCGTGCCGCCGCCGGTATTGGCATACTGGCCGGTGATGAACGGCAGGTTGCGGCCGACGACGATCTTCGCACCTTCGTTGTCGAGCGTGACCAGGCTCGGCGTCGACAGGATGTTGGTGCGGCTGTCGGTTTCGAGAAAGCGCGCCAGCAGGCTGAGGTTGAAGACTTCGACCATCTGCCCGTTGATCGGGACTTTTACCGTGCCGCCGCCGAGCAGGAAGTTCATCCCCTTGCCGACCGAGCCGATGTTCTGCGCCGCGCCGATGATGTTCTGCCCGGCACCGCCGAAGTTCGTGCCGCCGAAAAAGGTTGAACTGCTGCCGGCGCCCGGGGTGTTCGCGCTCTGCCACTGGATGCCGAACTCGGCGGCGCGCTCGGTCGAGATCTCGGCGATCAGCGCCTCGATATACACCTGCGCGCGGCGCCGGTCGAGCAGGTCGATGACATGGCGCAGGTTGCGGTAGATCGCTTCCGGCGCGACGATGATGAGCGCGTTATTGACGGGGTCGGCCTGGATCATGCCGCCGCGATCGGACGCGTTGCCGGGTTCCGGCGAGGGGCGGTACGTCGCCGGGGTGAGGCCTGCGCCCTGCGTCGTCATCCGGTCGGGTGTCGACGCGCCCAGCGGGCCGGGCGAGGCAGTGCTGTCGGTCGAGGAGGGTGCCGAACCGTCGCCGGCAAGGGCGCCGTTCAGCGTCTGCGCGACTTTCGTCGCTTCGGCGTTCTTCAGGTAGACGACATGGATGTTGCCGCCCGCGCCGGGGCGGTCGAGCGACGCGACGAGCTGGCGCAGCGCGCTGATCCGGGACGGATTTTCGGTCCTGACGAGTAGGCTGTTGGTGCGCGCGTCGGGCACGACCTGCACGCGCTGGCTCGCGTCCCCGGCGTTCGCCACGCTGCCGTTTCCGGCCCCGTCATTCATCAGGCGGTTCAGCGTCGCGGCCAGATCGACCGCTGCCGCGTGCCTGAGTTCGAGCACGTGGACGTCGCCCTGCGGAACGTCCACCGAATCGATGATGCGCGCGATGCGCGCGACGTTATCGGCATAATCGGTGACCACCAGCACGTTGTTCGACGGGAACGCGGTGACCGTGTTGTTCGGCGACACCAGCGGGCGCACGACGGCGAGCATCTGCGTGGCCGATTCGTTGCGCATCGCAAAGACCTGCGTGACGAGGCTGTCGCCCCGCCCGCGCAGCGCATCCTTGCCGACCGGCACGCCGTGCAGCTTGGCGTCGGCTTCGGGCACGATCTTCGTCACGCCCGGCCCCTCGACCGCGGTGTAGCCCTGCAGTCGCAGCGCCGACAGCAGGATCTGGTATGACAGGTCGCGCGACACCGGCGTGTTCGTGACGATGTTCAGCGTGCCCTTGACGCGCGGATCGATGAGGAAATTCTTCCCCGAGATCTTGCCGATGGCCTTGATGACGGCATCGATCTCGGCATTCGCGAAATTCAGCGACACCGTGTTGTCCTGCGCGGCGACGGCAAGCGGGGAAAGGGAAAGCAGGCCGAGCGTCAACAGCAGGCCGCGCGCGCGAGTCATCAGGGTCATGGGCACAGGGTTCGCTAGCGGTCCGGTTTTCCAGTTGCAGTTGCGACAGCGGGCGAGCTGCCGGGCGATTGCGGCAATTCCAGATGGAGCGTCCGGGTGATGCCGCTGCGTTCGATCTCGACGCGGTCGGCATGGATCCTCGCGAGTCGGGTGTGCGGCGCGAGCGTTTCCCCTTCGGTCGCGGGGAAGACGCCGCCGCCTTCGGATTTCAGCAGGGCAAAACCCCGATCGCTACCGAATCCGGTCGCGACGCCGATGAGCGTGTACGCGGGGCTGTCAGCCGTCGGTCCCGAGGCTGTGCGCGTCGCGACGACGAGCGGCGCGCTGTCGACGATCTTCTGCGCTGCCGTGGCCGGATCGGCCGAGGAACGGAAGGTGGCCGAGATATTCCCGGGGGCGGCAAAAAGCAGGAAAGAATCCGCTGCGACCCACGCCGAAACCGATAATGCAGCGATCCATGCGAACGTCGCCGGCCAGCGACCGAATCGCATGGAAGAAAAGCGTTTGAGCATCAGGAGCGACGTGCTGCCTTGAACGAAGGGCGCATATTACTCCTTCGTTTGCGGATGCAGGAATACGGCAGATGATGACGAAAAAAAGCCGCCCTGCAGGGCGGCCGTGGTATCAGCAATACCGGATACCGTTTAGCGGAAACCGGCGCGGTCGTAGATGCGCTGGGCTTCGGCGGCGGTCTTCGCCAGATCGCCGACGGGCAGCGTGTCCGCCTTGAAGTCGCCGAGGGCGTCGAGCGCCGGGTTCACGACCTTCACACTCTTGACCACCGGCCACTCGTTGTTGCCGTCGGCGAAATACTTCTGCGCACTGTCGGAGGCGAGGTATTCGAGGAACTTGACGGCGGCAGCCTTGTTCGGGGCGTGCTTCAGCATCCCGGCGCCGGAGATGTTGATGTGCGTGCCCCAAGTCTTTTGGTTCGGCCACACTGCGCCGATCTTCGCGACGACCGCCTTGTCCTCTTCCTTCGTCGAGTTCATCAGCCGTGCGAGATAGTAGCTGTTCGCGATTGCGACACCGCACTCACCGGCGGCGACCGCCTTGATCTGGTCGGTGTCGCCGCCCTTCGGTGCGCGGGCGAAATTCGCGACGAGGTCGCGCGCCCACTTCTCGGTCTTCTCGGTACCTTCGTGATTGATCAGCGCGGCGCCGAGAGAAATGTTGTACGGATGGCTGCCGGAGCGCGTGCAGACCTTGCCTTTCAGCTCGGGGCTGGCAAGGCTGGCGTAAGTCTGGACCTGTTCGGGCTTCACCGTTTCCTTGTTGTAGACGATCAGGCGCGCGCGGGTCGAATACGAGAACCAGTTGTCGGTGCGCAGGTGCGCCGGGATGCGCTCTTCGAGCACCTTCGACTTCACCGGAGCGAAGATGCCGAGCTCGTCGGCCTTCGCCAGGCGCGACGCATCGACGGTGATGAACACGTCGGCCGGGCTGTTCGCGCCTTCGTTGCGGATCCGCTCCAGCAGCTCGTCTTCCTTGGCCTCGATGCGGTTGATCTTGATGCCGGTCTGCTTCGTGAAGTCCTGGTAGAGGGCTTCGTCGGTCTGGTAATGGCGGGCGGAGTAGAGGTTCAGCTCGTTGTCCGCCGCGTGTGCGTGGACCGCAGTCAGGCCGAGGCCGATCAGGACGGAGGCAAGGAGGGTCTTCTTCATGACTTGGCGCCTTTGTGTGTGGATCGATGGCGGCATAATAACGATAACAATTCGCAGTTGCAATCCATTCGTATTAGCGGCAATATGGATGCGAATAATTCTCACTAAGGAGATTCGCATGAACGCCCTGATCGTCGGCGCCGACCGCCTCGGCAACATTCCGGACGTGCTCGCGGGGTTCGGCATCCGCATCGCGGCCCACGTCAGCGGGCGCGACAGCGCGCATCAGCGCCGCAGCGCGCCGCTGCCGGCAGGCATCCAGATGGTGATCCTGTTTACCGATTTTCTCGGACACAACGTGATGCAGCGTTTTCGCGAGGCCGCCAGCCGCGAGGGCGTGATGCTGGTGTGCTGCCGCCGGTCGGTGTGCGCGCTGCAGCAGGCGCTCGGGCGCCGCATCGAGCAGGCGGACTGCGAAGGCTGCCGGGGCGGTTGCGCGACGCGCAGGAAGTGATCGGGGGGCCGCCGTCTAGCGGGGCAGCAGCGCGTCGGCTTCCGGCAGCAGGCGGCGGGCGCCGTTGAAGCGCTGGCTCCAGTAACGCTCCCCGATCTCGTCGATGCGCACCCGGCCGCCGCTTGCCGGCGCATGCAGGAAGCGTCCCCCGCCCATGTAGATGCCGACGTGCGAGAACGTGCGCCGCATGGTGTTGAAGAATACGAGGTCCCCCGGTTTCAGGTCCTGCAGGCCCACCTTGTCGCCGAGGCGCGCCATTTCCCGCGCGGTGCGCGGAAGATTCAGCCCGAGCGCGTTGCGGAACACGTTCTGCACGAGGCCGCTGCAGTCGAGCCCGGTCGCGGGGGAATTTCCGCCGAAGCGGTAGCGGATACCCAGATACTCCATCCCCTGGTTCATAAGTTCCTGAGCGGCGTTGCCGTAGCGCTCGATCAGGTCGACAGAGCCGTTCTCCGCAGGGGTATCGCTTTCTTCCGCCGCCGCTGCAGGTGTCGCGGCAGCAAACGCGAGGGCGATCAGCAGCGCGGCGAGGACGCCGATGCGGGACAGCGTCCCGCGGGGAGCAGCGCCTGGATGTTTCACGCCTGTCGTCTCAGATGGCGGCACGAGCGCTCCAGTTCTGCGAGGCTGCGCGGGGTCTTGAGCCCGAGCGCGAGCGCCCGCGCCTGGGCGGCGAGCATCAGCTGGGCAATCGCCCACGCGTCGCCGAGTGCATGGTGGCGCTGGAAGGTCTCGATTCCGAACGCTTTCATCCAGTCCGCGAGGCGGGCGGGATGATCGATGAGTTCGCCGTACAGGGCCGGCAGCAGCCAGTGAAGATCGAGCCAGGTCCATTCCGGCTTGATCCCGAGGTGTTCGCCGAGGGCGCGTTCGAGCAGGGTGCGGTTGAAGCCCGCATTGAAAACCACGACCGGACCCGCGCCGCAGAAGGTCAACAGGTTGATCAGCGCGGTCGCCGGGTCGGGTTCGAGTCTCGCGTAATAGCTCTCGGTCGGCGGCAGCAGTCCGCAATCGACTGCGATTGCGCCGACCGCGAGGAGGCGGTCGGCGTCGAGGTCCAGCCCTGTCGCCTCGGTATTGACGATGACGTAGCGGGCTTCGAAGTGCGCGACGCCCAGGTCCGGCTCGGGCGCGGCCTGCCAGTGCGCCAGCGTCTCGCGCAGCGCGATGTCGAGCGCGGTAATGTCCGCCCGGTTCGAGAGCAGTCGCGTGAGCCAGTTCATAGCTGGTAGTCGAGCTTTAGCCGAAGTTGGAGCTTGCGAGCCTGGCGAAACGCTTCCTTGAGGATGCGACGGTCGAGTTCATTGAGTTCGTCGGGATTGATGCGGTTGTCGCCCGGCGAATCGTGTTCGGTTTCGAGATGCTGCGAGCGCAGGCGCAGCAACTGGATGAAGTGGAAGCCGTCGATCAGCGCGGCGATTTCCTCGGCCTGCATTCCCATCTTCGCGCCGGCCTGGCGCAGGCGCTGGACGGTGCTGCTCGAAGCGACGCCGGTGCGCAGCGCAAGGATGCGGGCGACGTCGACAAACAGGCGGGCGCCGCATTTTTTCAGGTCGATCGTGCCGTCGTCGTCGAGCACGAAATCGCGGATGCGGCCGAGCGGCGGCGCGACCTGCAGGGCGTTCACGGCCATCATGCGCAGGAAAGCCGTATTCGCTCGCGCGGTGTTGTTCAGCCAGGTGCGCAACTGGTCGCCCAGCCGTTCGTTGCCGCACAGCACGCGGTAATCGAAGAAGATCGACGCATTGAGCAGCGCCTGCGGGTCCGGTTCGCGGATCCAGTCGCCGAAACGCCCTCGCCATTCCTCGAACGTCAGGCATAGCTCCGGATTGCTCGCCATGATGTTGCCCTTGCACAGCGGAAAGCCGCAGGCCGCGAGGTTCTCGTTTACCTCTTTGGCGAATGCGAGCAGGCGCTTGCGCAGGGCTTCCCTGTCGGCGTCTGGCGGGCTGACGAAGATCACGCCGTTGTCCTGGTCCGACGACAGGGTCTGTTCATGCCGTCCTTCCGAGCCGAATGCGAGCCAGGCGTAATCGATGCCGTGGATGTCGTGGCGGGCGGCGGCGAGGTCGATGATGCGGCGGGTGAGCGCATCGTTGAGCGCGGAGATGAACTGGGTCAGCTGTTCGGCGCCGACGCCCTGGGCGATCAGGTTCAGCGCGAGCTGGCGAATGTCGCGGCTCGCCCGCTGCAACCCCTCGACGTCCTCCGCGCCCTCGATGCCGGCGCGAACCTGGCGCAGGCTGATGCGCTGCAGTGAGAACAGGTCCCGCTCGGACACGACTCCCTTGAGCCTGTCGTCGCTGTCGGTGACGAGCAGGTGGCGCACGCCATGCGTCGCCATCTCGAGCGCCGCGTCGTACGCGGACGCCGAGGCCGGCATCCGGTGCGGATCGCGGGTCATCACCTCGCTCACCGGACGCTGCAGGTCGATCGCCGGCAAAACGATGCGCGACAGCAGGTCGCTCTGCGTGAGGATGCCGACCGGGCGCTGTTCGGCGTCGACGATCACCATGCAGCCGAGGCGCATTTCGGACATCTTTTCGAGCGCCGCGCGGATCGACGTTCCGGGTGTGACGAAGATCGCTTCCTTCTTCACGAGTTCGCCGAGCGGCGTGGTCATCGTCTGCTGCTCGGCGGCGCGCTGCGCGAAACTCGTCTGCAGCTGCTGGCGCGACTGGTTCAGCAGACTGGCGATGTACTGGGTGCAGAACAGGTGGAACACCGAGCTCATCTGCATGAGCTTGAGAAAGTCTTCGGCCGGCAGCTGGTAGATGAAGCTGTCCTCGACGGCGACGTAGCTGTTCGTCGACGGGCGCTGTGCCGAAATCGCGCCGATCGGAAAGCATTCGCCCGGCCCGAGCGTCATCGTCGTGTAATCCGTGACGGTTGCCGGGCCGAACTGGCGCGCCTGCACCTTGCCGCGCTGGACGATATGGAAATGCCGCGGCTGCCCCATCTCGGGCGTCAGGATCTCGCTGCCCCGGGCATGAAACGCCAGCACTGCACGCTCGGCGAGGAAGTCGAGCGCGTGCGGCTCCATCCGGTTGAAGGGCGAGAAGCGCTTGAGAAAATCCGAGCTGGCGCCGATCAGCATCCCGGCGGCGGTGGCGGTCATGGGGCTCTTCCGCACAAAAAACCCGCGCATTATAGGCCGCGTACTGGTTAATCGGGATGATCCAGAGATGTTTCGCATGCGTGCGCCCGCCGCTCCGGCGAGCGCACGCGGCTACAGCACTTCGGCCGCGTGGTCCGCGAGCCGCGAACGTTCGCCGCGCTGCAGTGTGATGTGGCCCGAATGCAGCCAGTCCTTGAAGCGGTCGACGACGAAAGTCAGGCCCGAGCTGCCTTCGGTCAGATAGGGCGTGTCGATCTGCGCGATGTTGCCGAGGCATACGACCTTGGTGCCGGGGCCCGCGCGCGTGATCAGCGTCTTCATCTGCTTCGGCGTCAGGTTCTGCGCCTCGTCGATGATCAGGAACTTGTTGATGAAGGTGCGCCCGCGCATGAAGTTCAGGCTCTTGATCTTGATGCGCGAGCGGATCAGGTCGCGCGTCGCGGCGCGGCCCCAGTCGCCGCCTTCGCCGGCGGTGCCGTTGAGCACGTCGAGGTTGTCCTCGAGCGCGCCCATCCACGGCGCCATCTTCTCTTCCTCGGTGCCGGGCAGGAAGCCGATGTCCTCGCCGACCGGTACGGTCACGCGCGTCATGATGATTTCGGAATAACGCTTGGCTTCGAGCACCTGGGTGAGACCGGCGGCCAGCGTCAGCAGCGTCTTGCCGGTGCCGGCCTGGCCGAGCAGCGTGACGAAGTCGATTTCCGGGTTCATCAGCAGGTTGAACGCGAAATTCTGCTCGCGATTGCGCGCCGTGATACCCCACACGTTGTTCTTGGTGTGCGCGTAGTCGACCAGTGTTTCGAGCAGCACGCTGCGGCCGTTGCGCTCCTTCACCCACGCCTGCAGCGGCGCCTCGCCGTTCTGGAACAGGAACTCATTGACCAGCAGCTCCGGGGCCAGCGGCCCGCTGAGGCGGTAATAGGTGCGGCTTTCCTCCTTCCAGGATTCCATGCCCTTGCCGTGGGTGTCCCAGAAGTCTGGCGGCAGCTCGCGCCAGCCGCTGTAGAGGAGGTCGGTATCCTCGAGCACCTTGTCGTTGAAGTAGTCCTGCGCGTCGAGGCCCAGCGCGCGGGCCTTGATGCGCATGTTGATGTCCTTGGAGACGAGGATCACCGGGCGCTGCGAGAAGCGCTCGGCCAAGTGCATCACGACCGCGAGGATATGGTTGTCGCCTTTCGCCGTGGGCAGCGCAGCGGGCAGCGCGACGTTGATCGCTTCGGTCTGCAGGAACAGTTTGCCGGTCGCCAGTCCGCGCGACGGGCCGTCGAGGGCGATGCCCGCATGGATGTCGTCCGGGCTCCCGCTGACGATGTCGTCCATCATGCGGCTCGCCTGGCGGGCGTTACGCGCGACTTCGGACATCCCCTTCTTGTTCGCGTCGAGCTCCTCGAGCGTCATGATCGGGACGAAGAGGTCGTGTTCCTCGAAGCGATAGAGGCTCGTCGGATCGTGCATCAGCACGTTGGTGTCGAGGACGAACAGCTTGGTCTTCTGGGTGCGGGGTGCGCGTTTGGTCATGGAGTGCGGAGCAGGTGGGAGGAGTGCGGCCGGATCTAGAGGGTGGTGACGAAGTCGAGCACTTCCTGGACGTGTCCGGGCACCTTGACGCCGCGCCATTCGTGCCGGATCGCGCCCTCGGCGTCGAGGACGAAAGTGCTGCGCTCGATGCCGCGCACCGCTTTGCCGTACATATTCTTCATCTTGATGACGCCAAAGGCGTTGCACGCGACTTCATCGGTATCGGAGATCAGCTCGAACGGCAGCGCGAGCTTGGCCTTGAAGTTTTCGTGAGACTTGAGGCTGTCGCGCGAGATGCCGAACACTTCGCAGCCGGCGGCACGAAACGCCGCGTGGTGATCGCGGAAGTCCGCCGTTTCATTGGTGCATCCGGGCGTGCTGTCCTTAGGATAGAAGTACAGCACGACCTTGCTGCCGCGCAGGGCGGGCAGCGCAACGGTGGTTCCGCCCGTGGCGGGCAGGCTGAATTCGGGGGTGGACGAAGTGGCGCTTGCAGTCATGGACTCTCCAGCGAAAATGGATGACCGCAGCGTAGCGGACAAATGTTGCAGCTGACAATGCGCGCCGGAAGGCGGGCGCGGTGTTCAGGGCGCGTCGAAAATCAGTGCGGCTGCGACGGCGCGACCTTCGGTGGCCAGGATATTGTAGGTGCGGCATGCCGCCGCGAGGTCCATGACTTCGTAGCCGATGCCGGCGTCGATCAGCGGGCGCAGCACGCGTGGCGACGGAAAGCGCAGCCGCGAACCGGTGCCGAGGAGGACGACCTCGGGTGCGAGTTCGCGCAGGGCGACGAAATCGTCTACAGCAAGAGCGTCGAATCCGGCCGCTTTCCACGCCAGCACGCGCTCGCTCGTCACGATGAGGTTGCCCTCGTGGCGCACCTTGTTGACCATCACGTGATCGGCGGCATAGCCGGTGAAGAGGTTGAGGTTCGGGTTCTGTTCGAGATTCAGCTTCATGACGGTTCGCTCGGTCGGCAAAATTGCCGGGGGGGGGCGGGCTTGGATAAGATAGCTTCTTTTGGCTCGCCGGTCCGGCACGAAGCATTCTACCCCGGCGAGCGAAAACCTTGCGCACCGCTGCCGCGGTGCGGAGTATCCAGATCATGCGAAAGAAAGGACGGATTGCGATGAGCGTCGAGCCGAAACTGCGTGTTGCCCCCCTGATGGCGGAAACGCAAGCATCCCCGCTGGACCCCGACGCGAGGATGGTGCGCAAGTCCGCGAAACTCGCCAATGTCTGCTACGACATTCGCGGGCCGGTGCTGATCAAGGCCAAGCAGATGGAGGACGAGGGGCACAAGATCATCAAGCTGAACATCGGCAATCTCGCCGCGTTCGGCTTCGACGCGCCGGAAGAGATCCAGCTCGACATGATCCGCAACCTGCCGAACTCGGCCGGCTACTCGGAATCGAAAGGCATTTTCGCCGCGCGCAAGGCGGTGATGCATTACACGCAGCAAAAGCACATCAAGGGCGTGACGCTCGAGGACATCTACATCGGCAACGGGGTGTCGGAGCTGATCGTGATGGCGATGAACGCGCTGCTGAACATCGGCGACGAGGTGCTCGTGCCGGCGCCCGATTACCCGTTGTGGACCGCTGCGGTGAGCCTGTCGGGTGGCACGCCGGTGCATTACATCTGCGACGAAGCCAACGAATGGCTGCCCGACCTCGACGACATGCGCGCGCGCATCACCCCGAACACGCGCGCAATCGTCGTCATCAACCCCAACAACCCGACCGGCGCGCTGTATCCGGACCACATCCTGCAAGGCATCGTCGACATCGCCCGGGAGCACGGCCTGATCGTCTACGCGGACGAGGTGTACGACAAGGTGTTGTACGACGGTGCGACGCACCGGTCGATGGGCTCGTTCTCCGAGGACGTGCTGACGATCCTCTTCAACGGCCTGTCGAAAAACTACCGCTCGTGCGGCTACCGCGCCGGATGGATGGTCGTGTGCGGCGACAAGCGCCACGCGCAGGACTACATCGAAGGGCTCAACATGCTCGCGTCGATGCGGCTGTGCGCGAACGTGCCGGGGCAGTACGCGATCCAGACCGCGCTCGGCGGCTACCAGAGCATCGACGATCTGGTCGCGGAAGGCGGGCGCATGCGCCGTCAGCGCGACCTCGCGCACGAGCTGATCAGCGCGATCCCGGGCGTCAGCTGCGTCAAGCCGAAAGCGACGCTGTACATGTTTCCGAAGCTCGACCCGAAGCTTTACCCGATCGAGGACGACCAGGCGTTCATCGCCGAACTGCTCGAAGAAGAGCGCGTGCTGCTCGTGCAGGGCAGCGGCTTCAACTGGCCGCACCCGGATCATTTCCGGCTCGTGTTCCTGCCGCACGAGGACGACCTGCGCGACGCGATCGGACGGATCGCGCGCTTTCTCGAGCAGTATCGCAAGCGGCACGCCGCCTGAGCGCGTCCCGCCTCATTTAACCGGCGTCAACCGGCCCACTCAACCGAATTTCCAACCGAATCTTCAATCGAACGAGCTTTTATGAAACCGATCAATGTTGGCCTGCTGGGCATCGGTACCGTCGGCGGCGGTACCTTCACCGTTCTCAAGCGCAACGAGGAAGAAATCACCCGTCGCGCCGGTCGCCCGATCCGCATCACCGCAGTGGCCGACAAGAATCTCGAACTCGCGCGCAAGGTCGCGGGCGCCGACGCGCGACTGACCGATGACGCATTCTCGGTCGTCGCCGACCCGGAAATCGACATCGTCGTCGAACTGATCGGCGGCTACGGCGTCGCGAAGGAACTGGTGCTGGCCGCGATCGAGAACGGCAAGCATGTCGTTACCGCGAACAAGGCGCTGCTCGCGGTGCACGGCAACGAGATCTTCGCCGCCGCGCAATCGAGGGGCGTCATGGTCGCGTTCGAGGCGGCGGTTGCCGGCGGCATCCCGATCATCAAGGCGCTGCGCGAAGGCCTGTCGGCGAACCGCATCCAGTGGCTCGCCGGCATCATCAACGGCACGACGAACTTCATCCTGTCGGAGATGCGCGACAAGGGCCTGCCGTTCGCCGATGTGCTCAAGGAGGCGCAGGCGCTCGGCTACGCCGAGGCCGATCCGACTTTCGATATCGAAGGCGTCGACGCCGCGCACAAGGCGACGATCATGAGCGCGATCGCGTTCGGCGTGCCGATGCAGTTCGAGGCCGCGCACGTCGAAGGCATCACGAAGCTCGACAGCATCGACATCCAGTACGCGGAGCAGCTCGGCTACCGCATCAAGCTGCTCGGCATTTCGCGGATGCGCCCGGAAGGCATCGAGCTGCGCGTGCATCCGACGCTGATCCCGGCCAAGCGGCTGATCGCGAACGTCGAAGGCGCGATGAACGCCGTCGTCGTCCATGGCGACGCCGTCGGCGCGACGCTGTATTACGGCAAGGGCGCCGGTGCCGAGCCGACCGCGAGCGCAGTGATCGCCGACCTCGTCGACGTCACCCGCCTGCACACTGCAGACCCCGAGCACCGCGTGCCGCATCTCGCGTTCCAGCCGGACCAGGTACGCGACCTCAAGGTGCTGCCGATCGAAGAGGTCGTGACCTCGTATTACCTGCGCATGCGCGTCGAGGACAAGCCGGGCGTGCTGGCCGACATCACCCGCATCCTCGCCGACAGCGGCATCTCGATCGAAGCGATGATCCAGAAGGAAGCGCCGGAAGGCGCGTCGCAGACCGACATCATCATGCTGACCCACATCACGATCGAGAAGAACGCCAACGCGGCGATCGCGAAGATCGAGGCCCTGCCGGTCGTGCAGGGCAGGATCACCCGCCTGCGCATGGAAAGTCTGCAGTAAGCGCGGCCGTCAAAAAAACGCCCCGGCTACCGGGGCGCAAGCGGATCGTCCCGGGCCAGGTGGAGGAGACCGGACCCATGCAGCGGCGACCCGCGCGAACGTGACGGATGCGAACCCGGCTGGGCGACCGGAAGGTTTCCCGGTCGCCGCCTTGCCGTCCAGTCGACTACGAAAACCCCGCTAAGCCTTCATGATCTTCAGCGTCTGGATCGAGGTGTATTCCTCGAGCCCGTAGCGGCCGAACTCGACGCCCAGGCCCGACTGCTTGACCCCGCCGAAGGGTGCGTCGGGCTGGACGGCGCCGTGCTCGTTCACCCACGCCGTGCCGCATTCGAGGCGCAATGCGAGCTCTGCGGCCTGCGCGCGGTCGTTCGACCAGATCGAGCCGCCCAGCCCGTTGTCGTTGTCGTTGGCGCGCGCGATCACCTCCTCGATGTCCGAGTAGCGGATCACCGGCAGCACCGGGCCGAACTGCTCCTCGTCGACGACGCGCATGCCGTCCTTCGCGTCCGCGATCACCGTCGGCTCGAAGAAGAAGCCGCCGCCGGTCCGGGCCTTGCCGCCGGACAGGATGCGCGCACCATGCGCCCGCGCGTCCTCGACGAGTTCCTGCACGAACTCCAGCTGCGCCTTGTTCTGCACCGGTCCGAGCTGCGTGCCTTCGACAAGGCCGTCGCCGACGACCGTCTCCTTGGCGATGCGCGCCAGCTCCGCGCACACTTCTTCGTAGATGCTGTCGTGCACGTAGAGGCGCTTGAGGCAGGCGCAGGTCTGGCCATTGTTGTGGAAGCCGACGCCGAAGAGCTTCGGCGCGATCGCCTTCGGATCGACGTCGGGCAGCACGATGCCCGCGTCGTTGCCGCCGAGCTCGAGCGTGAGCCGCTTCAGGTTGCCGGCAGCGTTCTGCATGATGTTCTTGCCGGTTGGCGTCGAACCGGTGAAGACGATCTTGTTGATGTCCGGGTGCTTGGCGATCGCCGAGCCGACCCCGGATTCGCCGGTGACGATGTTCAGCACGCCCGGCGGCAGGATCGCGTTGGCGAGCTCGACGAAGCGGATCGTCGCCGTCGGCGTGACCGAAGCGGGCTTGATCACCACCGTGTTGCCCGCGCGCAGCGCCGGGATCACGTGCCAGATCGCGATCATCAGCGGCCAGTTCCACGGCGTGATCGAGCCGACGACGCCGAGCGGCTTGCGATGCACTTCGATGCGGGCTTCATCGTTGTCCTGGATCACTTCGACCGGCAGCTCGAGGTCGGCCGTGACGTGGGTCCACGCGATCGCGCCGCCGACTTCCATCCCCGACCCGACCCCGTTCAAGCCCCCGAGCGGCTTGCCGCTCTCCTTCGTGACCAGTTCCATCAGCGCCGGCATGTTCGCTTCGAGCGCGGCACCGAGCGCGTGCAGCAGGCGCTGGCGCTCGGCGTCCGGGGTGCGGCTCCATGCCGGGAACGCTGCGCGCGCCGCTGCGACGGCCTGGTCGACGTGCGAGGCGTCGCCCGCCTGGACGCGGGCGAACACTTCTCCTGTCGCCGGATTCACGACGTCGAAGGTGCTGTCGGTACGTACCGGCCTGCCGTTGATGATCATGTCGAAAATCTGCATCTCGTCTCCTTCACGCTTGCGTTGAAGCGAATTGTTGTAAGTCGCCGGCCGTGGCGGCGGGCGATGGTCGGAAGCCTATGGGACGCGGCATGCGCAGTGTTATCCGAGATCGGCAAGGCCGCGTTCGGGGCGGCAGGATATGTGCCGCTCGCGACCCGGGACGGCGACCCGGCCCTGCTCGCTCCGCTTCACCGGACACGCGGCGAGCGGGGAATGGCCGCTGGTGCGGATCTCCTCTCCATCGGGCTAAAGGTTACCCGGAAATGGACGATACACAGGATCAAGCGGGAGATTGTCGATCGCATCTTCCATTGGAGCTGGACAACTGCGCCGTCGATGTATTCCCAAAAACAAGACCCAGGAGATTTCATGAATTCGAATCCGCGCAGCGGTCTTGCTGCATCCTTGTTCCCATTTCTGCGCAAAGGCCGGGACGAGACGTCGCGGTCGCTGGCGGACCTGAGTGGTGAACGTCCGGATATCGGCGAGAAGGCGACCGGGGTGCGAAGCGGTTTCATCGCGCAGGTCCGGGAGACGATCGCCGCGCTACGCGGCAAAGGCTCGAGCATCGCCGTGGAGGCAGCGAAACTGAACCTGCGTATTCGCCAGACCACCGTCAGCGCGAACCGCCAGCGTGAGCTCGCAGCATTGGTTTTCGACGCGAGTCAGACGACTCGCGCAGCGGTTTCGCGGGTGAGCGCCCACGCCGACGAGATTGACGTCGCGACCGCAGCCAACCTGGAGGCGGTGCAGACCAACTATCGGGAACTGCTCGATGTGGCCGAACGCATCAGCGGGATCAGTGAAAAAGTGCAGTCTTTCGACCGGATCGTTGCCGAGCTGAACAATCATTCGGCAAAGATCCGGGACATCGGCCTGCTGATCAATCACATTTCGGATCAGACCAACCTGCTGGCCCTGAATGCGGCAATCGAAGCGGCCCGTGCCGGGGAGTCGGGCCGGGGTTTCGCAGTCGTTGCCGATGAAGTCCGCAAGCTCGCGGAGAAGGTCAAGGTCGCGACCGGCGTCATCACCGAGAACTCGGACCAGATGCTCGGCCTCGTCGCCGATACCGAAGTGGAGACGCGCGGCATTGCCGAGGACTCGGAGCGGGCACGGCAGGTGGTGCACAAGTCGTCGGCGAATTTTGCCGCGATGATCGGAGAATTGCAGCGGGTCGGCGCCCAGATGAAAGTCATCACCCACTCGATTCACGAGATTCGCAACACCAACGAGACCGTGCATGAGCGGGTGAACGAAATCAACTCGCTATCGGGGCAGGTGTCGACGCAGATGCTCGAATCGGAACGCTTCTCGAAGGACCTCCGGGAGCATACCGAAGGCCTCCACGCGCTGTCGTCGCGCTTTCGCATCGGCGAGTCGGCCTACGACAGGTTGACGGGCGTCGCCGAGGAAAGCCGCAACGAGGTGGTCAGATACCTCGAGGACAAGGCGCGCACGCTGAACATATTCGATACGCGCTACCAGCCGATCCCGAACACGCAACCGCCCAAATTCCACACCAGCTACGACATGGCGATCGGCAAGGAGCTGCAGGATATTTAGTCGGCCCTGCAAAATTCACCCGCCGGCCCCGGTTGCGACGGCATTCGAACCGTGGGGTGCAGGGCAGGTCCGCGTGAGCGAACGGTGAAGAACGAGCGCCAGTAGCGACAGCAATAGTGGACGCAAAAAAAGCGCCTTCAGCCCCAGGCGGAGCATTGCCCGCAGCAACCACCGCAGGTTGTACCCTGCAGCGCAGAGCACAGTATGCAATGCATCACCGAGTGAGCCCTGCAGCCAACATCTGTCCATTCGATGATCGGACTTCAGATGCCCAATCGCGGGTTCCACTGCCTGGCGCCGCTTGAGCCATCGGCGTTGCTGTTGTGTCAGTGACTTGTACTTGCCACGGTGAATGATCTGCACCCTCGGGTTGTCTGCATCCACGCCGCGATAGCCCAGATCGACGATCACCTGTTTCGGCGCCTTACCGGTCCCCTCCAGCAAGATCGCGGTTTGCTCCAGCTGCTGATTGAGCACATGGCCGTCATAGGGGTTACCTGGGAAAGTTCGCGCGCCCACCATCAGGCCACTCTTGTGCGTGACGGCAATGCTGGCCTTGACCCCAAACTCGTAGGGCTTACGCGCTTTTCCCTTGCCGATACACTCGACCTCCGGCGCGTGCAGCGCGTAGAGCTTGTTCTTGTCCTTGGGCTGTTGCGTGCGGATGCGCTCGGCACGCGCCATCAGGGTGGTCAGGCGGGTGATCGAGGCGCCCGATTGTGCCGTTGCCGTGGTGAGTTTGCGTTTGATCTCGCGCAGGACGATGCCAAGGATCGTGCGTTGCCGTTTGACGGTGCGTCGAAGGCGTTTGAACTGTTTGGCATGGGCGTAGCCGCCGGCCTTGCGTCGGAGCTCACGGCCTTCCTTGATGAAGGTCTGCTTCAGTGCGATGCCTGCCGACTTGGCCGCTTGCACGACTTTCGCCCGGGCAATCTCCAGCAACCGGCTATCGACCGGATGGGCGATGGCCTTCTCCTGCACGGTGCTGTCGACGATGACCCGTTCAAATTCAACCGGGCGTACCGCCTTTGTCGCCACGGCCGTGTCAATCGTGGCCTTGAGCAATTCTTCGACGCCGGCTTCGCCAATCGCCGTCCGAAACCGTCCAATCTGGGTGGCATCGCAAGGTAGCGTTGGCGTGTAGTAGTCCAGGCCGCTGAAAAATTGCCACACGACATTCTCCGACCACCGAACCACGAGTTCTTCATCGCTGAGATTGAACGCGTGCTTGAGGTAAAGCAGCGCAGCCATGAGCCGAATCGGTAGCCGCGGCCGGCCCGCCATGCTCACGCTGCTCCCCGCGATCTCGAGCGTCGTTCCGAACAGATCGGTGCCTTCGATGACCTGTCCTTCGCGGTGCTTACGGGCGAACGCCGGGGCCAAGGCCGCTTCGATCTGCGTCCAGGGTATGCGTGACGCCAACACCACCAACGGGTGCCGAAGATCAATCATCTGGTCGAGTCGGGATCGGAAAAAATCGTCGGTTGCCATCTGCACGGAGCCCCATTTCCCTGAGGTTTCAATCACCTGTATTTTACTTTCTGAGGGAAATCGTGGGGCTACTTTCTGACGGAATCCCAGTATTCATGCGGGCTGTGAGGGTTTTGCAGGGCCGACTATTTACGAGCGCGCGCTCGAAAGGTTCCCCGGCCTGGCGTTCTGCGCGGCGGTCGACACGAACTGCTACATGCCCGTCCATAACCGCCGTTTTTCCGCGGAGCCGAACGGCGACTCCGAGCATGACTTGATGTTCAGCCGGCAAAAGCGCATCTACGATGATCCGACATGTCGTCGCGCACTCGCCAACACGGGGCACGCGTTGCTGCAGACCTACGTGCGCGACACCGGCGAGGTGCTGTGCGATCTTTCGCTGCCGATCGTCGTCGGCGGTCGTCACTGGGGCGCCTATCGCTTCGGCTTCGCGCCGGCGTTGCTGCAGGATTGAGCCAGGCGAGCGGTGCGGTCGCCGCGCATGGACTGGGTGCGCCCGCTGGCGGATAATGCGGCCCTTGTGCCGCCGGGAAACCTGTGCGCCGGCGCTGCAGCGGCCCGCCGCCCGTTCCATTTGAACCTGCTCACCTGAAGGACCCCACCGTGAAGTATCTCTCCACTCGCGGCCACGCCGCGCGACCCGAGTTTTGCGACATTCTGCTCGGCGGTCTTGCGCCGGATGGCGGGCTGTACCTCCCCGAAAGCTATCCGCAGATCTCGCGCGCCGAGCTCGACGCGTGGCGCTCGCTGTCGTATGCGGATCTCGCGTTCGCGATCCTGTCGAAGTTCATCACCGACATTCCCGCCGCCGACCTGAAGGCGATCTGCGACAAGACCTACACTGCGCAGGTCTATCGCTTCGCGCGTCCGGGCGACGACGCCGCCGAGATCACGCCGGTGCATTGGCTCGAAGCCGGCAAGCTCGGCCTGCTGGAGCTGTCGAACGGCCCGACGCTGGCGTTCAAGGACATGGCGATGCAGCTGCTCGGCAACCTGTTCGAGTACGTCCTGGAGCGCCGTGGCGAGACCATCAACATCCTCGGCGCGACTTCCGGCGACACCGGCTCGGCGGCTGAGTACGCGATGCGCGGCAAGCATGCCGTGCGCGTCTTCATGCTGTCGCCGCACGGCAAGATGAGCGCCTTCCAGCGCGCGCAGATGTATTCCCTGCAGGACGAGAACATCTACAACATCGCCGTCACGGGCATGTTCGACGACGCGCAGGACATCGTGAAGGCGGTCTCGAACGACGCCGCCTTCAAGGCCAGGTACAAGATCGGCGCAGTCAATTCGATCAACTGGGCGCGCGTTGCGGCGCAGATCGTCTATTACTTCAAAGGCTACTTCGCTGCGACGCAGTCCAACGACGAACAGGTCGCCTTCTGCGTGCCGTCGGGCAATTTCGGCAACATCTGCGCCGGCCACATCGCCCGCCAGATGGGGCTGCCAATCGCGCGGCTGATCCTCGCGACGAACGAAAACGACGTGCTCGACGAGTTCTTCCGCACCGGCGTCTATCGTCCGCGCAAGGCTGCCGAAACACACGTCACGTCGAGCCCGTCGATGGACATTTCCAAAGCGTCGAACTTCGAACGCTTCGTGTTCGACCTTGTCGGGCGCGACTCGAAGCGGGTCGCCGAACTCTGGAAGGCGGTGGATGCAGGCGGCGCCTTCGACCTGTCGGGGTCCGCCGATTTCGCCCGCATCGGCGATTTCGCGCTCGTGTCCGGCTGCAGTTCGCATGCGGGGCGCGTGGCGACGATCCGCAAGGTGTTCGAGCAATACGGCACGATGATCGACACGCACACCGCCGACGGCATCAAGGTCGCCTGGGACTGTGCCGGCAGCGTGCCGGCGGGCGTGCCGTTGCTGGTGCTCGAAACCGCATTGCCGGCAAAGTTCGCCGAAACGATCCGTGAAGCGCTCGGGCGCGAGCCGGAGCGTCCGGCTGAGCTCGAAGGCATCGAGAACCTGCCGCAGCGCGTCGAACTCATGGCGCCGGATGTCGAGGCGGTCAAGCGCTTCATTGTCGAGCGCGTGTAGCGCCGGCAGAGGGAGGCCGCGAACGGGAGTCCGTCGCGGCCCTTGTCGGGCAGTCCGTGCCCGGTGTGGAGGGCGGCTGCTCTGGTCCGGATCTGTCTAACCCGAAGCGGCCCTCATTCCTCGACGTGACGCAGCGACAGGTCGATCGCCCGGACGTCCTTCGTCAGACTGCCGATCGAAATACGGTCCACGCCCGTTTCGGCGATCGCGCGCACTTTTTCGAGATTCACGCCGCCCGATGCTTCGAGCTCAGCGCGCCCGTCGGCGATGCGTACGGCTTCGCGCATCGTCTCGAGGCTCATGTTGTCGAGCAGGATCATCTTCGCGCCGGCGTCGAGCGCTTCATGGAGCTCTTCGAGCGTCTCGACCTCGATCTCGATGAACACGTTCGACGGCGCGATCGCCTGGGCCTGCTCGATGACGCGGGCGATGCTGCCGGCGGCGATGATGTGGTTTTCCTTGACCAGGATGCCGTCGTAGAGTCCGACGCGGTGGTTCACTCCGCCGCCCACCGTCACCGCGTATTTCTGCGCGAGGCGCAGGCCGGGCAGCGTCTTGCGGGTGTCGACGATCTTCGCGCGGGTGCCGGCGATCGCGTCGACGAAACGCCGGGTCGCGGTCGCGGTCGCTGAAAGCAACTGCAGAAAATTCAACGCGGTGCGCTCGGCGGTGAGCAGCACACGGGCGCTTGCGACAACTTCGCACAGCACCTGGCCCGGTTCGATCCGGTCGCCATCGCGTACGTGCCAGACGACTGCGGCGGCGGGGCTCAGCACCTCGAACGCAGCGTCGAACCACGCGGTGCCGCACAGGACCGCCGCCTCGCGAGTGATGACGCGGCCGCGCGCGTCGGTTTCCCAGGGGATCAGACGCGCGGTGAGGTCGCCCGTGCCGACATCTTCCGCCAGCGAGGCGGCAACGTTGCGCTGGATTTCGATGCGTAGCTGTTGTGACAGATTCATTGGCGTCGGCCTTCGAAGTGGAGCGGGGATTCTAGCGGTTCCGCCCCTTCGATGGCGCGAATCTCGTTTGTCCTGGACGCCGGTTCGTGAGCCGTGGCAAGCGCCTCCTGCCGGCGCTGCGCGGCGCGGCGGCCGTCGATGGCGATCAGCACGCCTGCGCCGCCGATCGTCAGGATGCCGACCAGTCCCCAGCCGTCCGGCAGTTGGCCGAAGCCGAACCAGCCAATCAGGGTCGCCCACAGCAGCTGCACGTACAGGATCGGCGACAGCATCGAAGCCGGAGCGTCGCGGAAGGCGCGGATCAGCAGGAAATGCCCGCAGCCGCCGTAGATTCCGAGCGATGCGATCAGCAGCGCATCCAGCGGCCCGGGCATCGGGCCCTCCCACAACCACGGCAGCGCGAGGCTCGTGGCGGCAGTGCCGACCAGCGCCGTGTAGAACAGCATGTTGACCGGGGTTTCGGTCGGGGAAAGCTGGCGGGTGAGAATCTGGTAGGCCGCGTAGCTCACGGCCGCCCCGAGGGCGAGGGCGACGCCTTCGGCCACCAGCGCGCCGCCGGGCCGGGCGATCAGCAGGACGCCGACGAAACCGGTCACGACCGCGACCCAGCGCAGCGGGCCGATGCGTTCGCCGAGCAGCGGCCCCGCCATCAGGGTGACCATCAGCGGCGCGGCGAAGACGATCGCGGTGGTCTCGGCCAGCGGCATCACCTGCAGCGCGGCGATATTGAAGAAGGTCACGGCGAGCAGGCAGGTGGCGCGAACAATCTGTCGGCCCGGTCGCCTCGTTGTAACGAGTTTGAGTCGCATCGACGGCGCCAGGAACACCACCATCAGCAGGAAGTGCAGCGCGTAGCGCGACCACACCAGCATCGGGACCGGGTAGGTCGCGGCGAGGCGTTTGGCAGTGGCATCGAGGAGCACGAACAGGAACAGCGCACCGAGGAGCAACATGATGCTGCGCAGCGCATGGGGGTGAGTGTCGGACATGGGGCGGGGGCTCGATTATTGTGGGGGCAGACGAAACCCGGAAGTCCCGGATCGAAGCGCACGGGCGCGGTATTTCCCGCTCGCCGGTTTCCTAATTCCTGCTGCCTTCGACAAGGTAGTCGAGACGACCGCGCGGGGCGAGGTATTCGACGGTTTCGACCGGAAGCTTTGCGGCGCTCAATGCCGATTCGATGCTCAGTTCGGCGTCGCGCAGGTCGATCAGCAGTGCCTCCGAGCGCGGAATGTCCGGGTCGTACAGCATCACCAGCGGGTGGAGCAGGTCGGCGGCGTTGGTTTCGACGACCATGCCGACACTGCCGTTCGACAAGGCGACAAAAGTCCCCGGCGGGTAGACTCCGAGTGTCTTGATGAACAGTTCCACCATCTGCCGGTCATAGCGGGCGGCCTCGTTGCGGAACATCTGCCGCAGCGCTTCGGCCGGCGCCTTCGCTTCGCGCAGGTCGAACGGATTGCACAGGTTGTCGTAGCGATTCGCAATCGCTGCAATGCGGGCGAGACGGGGAATCCTTTCCGCCACGAGGCGGTTTGGAAATCCGCTGCCGTCGCAATGCTCGTGATGACAGGCGATGATGTTCTTGACCGGCACGGGCAGCGCGCGCAGCGCACTGACCGCCTTGATGCCGTAGCCGACGTGTGCCCGGTAGAATTCCTCTTCCGGCGCCGTACGCTGAGTGCTGCGCAGAATGCGCGGCGGGATGTCCTGCTTGCCCACGTCGTGAAGGAGCGCACCGAGGCCGAGGTGCCTCATGTCCTCGTCCGGCAGCCGCAGCGTTTTGCCCAGCATCAGCGAAAGGCCCATCACGTTCAGCGCGTGAAAGGCGAGACCGCCTTCGCGGCTCTTCTGGCTGACGAGATGGATGACCATGTTCTCGGTACCGAGCAGGTTTTCGACGATCCCGCCGACCAGCGCGCAAGCGTGGCGGTGGGCGTCCTGCGGGCGGGCGAGCAGGGAGCGGAAGATGTCGCCCGCCACGACGGCCTGCTGTTCGAACTGCCGTTCCCGACGCGCCAGGCCTTCGCGCTGCTGTCGCACCCGCTCGAGACGCACGCGTTTTTCGTCCTGCATGCCGGCCAGCGCCGCACAACCGAAATCCGGCTCCGGCGCGCTGGCGCTTCCGGCAGGGCTTTCGGGGAGCGGTGCGACGGTACTGCGCGCGGGGTCCCACTCGACCGCGACGATCCCCATTTCGCGCATCGCCTGGATCTGCCGCTCGCTCGAAAGGCAGAACCGGTTCAGCAGGAACGGGTGTTTCATCCATCCATGGCCCGAGAGCGAGACGAATATTCCGGGCTGGAGGCGATTGACGCTGATTTGCGGCATGAAGGGCGAATGTCGGGACGAGCGCCGATTCTAGCAGCGCACCGGGCGCGCTTCCGACATCGCATCAAGACCACTCACTTCAGCGCCCCCGGGCGGCCTTCACGATCCAGCCGTTGAATACGCCGCGCGCGGCCTCGGCGACTTCGCTCGCGGTCAGCCCGATCGGCCCGATGCCTTCGCGGGCAAGGCGATCGGCGGCCGCACCATGCAGATGCACCGCGGCAAGCAGCGCTGAACGGGCGGGCCAGCCTTGGGCGAGCAGGCTGGCGATCAGGCCGGTCAGTACGTCTCCCATACCGGCGCTCGCCATGCCGGGATGGCCGGTGGTGTTGATGAACCATTGCCCTGTCGTTGTCGCAAGGACGCTGCCGCCTCCCTTGAGCACGACGTCGGCGCGAAAGCGCGTCGCCAGTTCGAGCGCGGAGGCAACGCGGTCAGCTTGCACGTGAGCGGTGCCGATGCCGAGGAGTCGACCGGCCTCGCCGGGGTGGGGAGTGAGCAAGGTCGGGGCCTCGCGTGCGGCGACCTGCGCTTTCAGGTGTGGCGCGTCGGCCAGCAGGTTGAGCGCGTCGGCATCGAGCAGCAGGGGGCGATCGGATCGGGCCGCACGCTCGAGCAGCGCAAGAGCGGTCGCGCTGGTGCCCAGGCCCGGCCCGAGCGCGAGGACGCTGGCCTGTTCGAGAACCTGTTCCGGCCGCTTCAACATCAGTTCAGGCTGGGTGTGGTCGACCGGGAGCGCGTAATCGTCGACGAGGCCGACATACACCCGGCCGCTCCCGAGTTTCAGCGCCGCCCGGCCGGCGAGCAGCGCCGCGCCGGTCATCCCAGGCGCCCCGCCGATGATGCCGACGTCGCCATAGCTGCCTTTGTGCGTGTTTTGCCGTCGCGGCCGCATGAACTCCCGCACCATTGCGGGGCGGATCTCGAATCCCGGGGGCGAAAGCCAGGCAGTGGGGTCGATGTCGAGCCGATGGACGTGGACCGTGCCGGCGTAGTCCGGCCCGTCGAGCGTGAGCAGCCCGGGCTTGAGCGCGATGAAGGTCAGCGTTGCGGTCGCCTGGAACACCGTGCCGAGGATTGCGCCGGTGTCGGCGTCGAGGCCACTCGGGATGTCGATCGCGAGCCGCGGTGCCCGCTGCGCGTTCATCGTGTCGATCCAGCGCGCGTAGCGGCCTTCGATCGGCCGTCGCAGGCCGATACCGAACAGTGCGTCGACAACGAGTGCCCAGCCGTTCGCCGGCGCGCCGGGAAAGTCCGAAACCGTTTCACCGCCGGCCGCACGCCACGCCGTGAACGCCGCCGCGGCGTCGGGCGGCAGACTGCGCGGATCTTCGGCGAACGCCACCGTCACCGACCGCCCGGCCTGCAGGAGCCGGCGGGCCATGACCAGCCCGTCGCCGCCGTTGTTACCCGGCCCGCACACGATAAGCACGTGTCCTGCACGGTCCTGCGTCAGGCGCACGGCTTCTTCCGCCGCCGCGCGGCCGGCCCGCTCCATCAGCGTCGGCTGGGCGAGCGGTGCGACGCGCGCTTCGATGGTGCGGATGCCGGCGACCGGATAGATCGGACTGGGCGGCTGGAACATGGGGTCTCCGGATGACAAGGGAAAGACCCGATTCTACCGCCCGGCGATTTGTCGATGATGCGTAGCGGGTGATTCCTGCGATGTCGCAAAGGTTCGGCAGGCCGTGCCTGCCGCGTGCTGTGCTCCTCGCAACGGACCCTGTCCGTCGTGCCCGTCAGTTGTCCGGATGACCGCGGCGCTTCTCGATCCTCGTCTCCTGCACGAGTTCGACGCTGCCGTCCTCGTGCTGCGTCTCGAGGCGTACGGTAAACCCCCACAGCCGCGCCATGTGTTTCATGACTTCGTCAAGAGTGCCACCAAGAGGTCGCCGCCGGTATTCCTGGTGGCGCAACGTCAACGAGCGGTCGCCCCTGAGATCCACGTTCCAGACCTGGATGTTCGGCTCGCGGCTGCCGAGGTTGTACTGGTCGGACAGGATCTCGCGCACGCGACGGTAACCGCGCTCGTCGTGTATCGCCGACACCTTGAGCTTGGATTCGTGCTCGTCGTCGAGAATCGCAAACAGCCGGAGATCACGGATCACCTTCGGTGACAGGTACTGGGCGACGAAGCTCTCGTCCTTGAAGTTCTTCATCGCGAAATCGAGGGTCTCGCGCCAGTCGCTGTCGGCGATGTCCGGAAACCAGGCCCGATCCTCCTCTGTCGGCGATTCACAGATGCGGCGGATGTCCTGCCACATCATGAAACCCAGCGCGTAGGGATTGATGCCGTTGTACCAGCGCTCGTTATAGGCGGGCTGATACACCACGTTGGTATGCGACTGGAGGAATTCGAGCATGAAGCTGTCGGCCAGCAACCCCTCGTCGTACAGCCGGTTGAGGAGCGTGTAGTGCCAGAAGCACGCCCAGCCTTCGTTCATGACCTGCGTCTGGCGTTGAGGAAAGAAGTACTGCGCGATCTTGCGCACGATGCGCACGATTTCGCGCTGCCATGGTTCGAGGAGCGGCGCGTGCTTTTCGACGAAATACAGCAGGTTCTCCTCAGGTTCGGGCGGGAAGCGTGGCCGCGACGCGCGGCCGGGCTTGGCCTCATGAACCGGCAACGTCCGCCACAATTCGTTCACCTGGCTCTGCAGATATTCGGTGCGTTCGCTCTGACGCAGTTTCTCCTTCGCCAACGAGAGCTTCGGCGGGCGCTTGTAGCGGTCCACCCCCAGGTTCATCAGCGCATGGCACGAATCGAGCAGCAGTTCGACTTCTTCCTCGCCGTGGCGCTCCTCGCATTCGGCGATGTAATGCCGCGCGAAGATCAGGTAGTCGACGATTGCGTCGGCGTTGGTCCAGGTGCGAAAGAGGTAATTGCCCTTGAAGAAGCTGTTGTGGCCATAAGCTGCGTGGGCGATCACCAGCGCCTGCATCGTCAGCGTGTTCTCCTCCATCAGATACGCGATGCAGGGGTTGGAGTTGATGACGATCTCGTACGCGAGACCCATCTGGCCGCGCCGATAGCCCTTTTCCGTCGTCAGGAAGTGCTTGCCGAAAGACCAGTGGTGATAGTTCACCGGCATGCCCACGGAGGCATAGGCGTCCATCATCTGCTCGGCGGTGATCAGCTCGATCTGCGGCGGGTACACATCAAGGCCGAATTCGCCGGCAACCCGTGCGATTTCAGTGTGGTAAGTGTCGATCGCCTCGAATGTCCATTCGGAGGTCGCGGGTAGCTGTTTGAGCTTTTTCACGGCGGCACGTTTCATACGAGCGTCTTCTTGAACAGTTCACGGAATACCGGATAGATGTCGGCCGGCGCTTCGATTCTCTGCATGGCGAAGTTCTTGTGTGCCCCCATCAGTTTCTCGTATTCGCGCCAGAGGTTCTGCGGTTCGCCGGGGGTGATCTCGATGTACGCGAAGTACTGGCAGTAGGGCAGGATCTGGGTGTCGAGCAGGTCGCGGCAGATCGGCGAATCGTTGTCCCAGTTGTCCCCGTCGGAAGCCTGGGCACCGTAGATGTTCCAGTTGCCGTGCGCGTAACGCGAAGCGATGACTTCGTGCATCAGCTTGAGCGCGCTCGACACGACCGTGCCGCCCGACTCGCGCGAGTGAAAGAACTCATCCTCGTCCACTTCCTTGGCGATCGTGTGGTGACGGATGAACACCACCTCGATGTGCTCGTAGGTGCGATTCAGGAACAGATACAGCAGCATGAAGAAGCGCTTTGCGGTGGCCTTCTTCTCTTCGTCCATCGAGCCGGAGACATCCATCACGCAGAACATCACCGCCTGCGTGGTCGGCTTCGGCACCTTGATGCGGTTGTTGTAGCGCAGGTCGAAGCTGTCGATGAACGGGATCGCCTCGATCTTCGCCCGCACCCGGGCGATTTCCTCCCGCAGCGCGATCGCTTCCGGGCTGTCCTCGCCGCAGGCCTCGATGACTGCGTCGAGTTCTTTTTGCAGCTCCCGCAGTCGCGTCGTAAACGGGGAACCGAGCGCCAGCCGGCGCCCCAGTGCTCCGCGCATCGAGCGGATGATGTTGATATTCGCCGGCGAGCCGTCGGCGGTGAAACCGGCCCGCTGGGTCTTGTAGTCGGTGATCTTGGCCAGCTGCGTGCGGATCAGGTTCGGCAATGCGAGGTCATCGAAGAAAATGTCGAGGAACTCCTCGCGCGACAGGTGGAAGACGAAGTCATCCTCGCCTTCGCCCTCGTTGCTGGCCTTGCCCTGGCCGCGACCTCCGCCGCCGCCCGCCGGCGGGCGGTTGATCAGGTCGCCGGTCGAGAACTGGTCGTTGCCCGAAAAGACCTGCTCCCACACCCCGCCGCGGCCGTGCTGGAATTGCGGTTCGCTCAGATCCTTCGATGGGATCGATATCTGTTCGCCGTTATCCAGATCGCGGATCGAGCGATCCTGGATCGCATCGCTGACCGCGCGGCGGATTTGCTGCTTGAAGCGGCGCATGAAACGCTGGCGATTGACCGCGCTTTTCTTCTTGCTGTCGAACCGTCGATCGATGATGCGGGTCATGGTTTCCTCCCGATTGGGCGAGCCGCCGCCCGGAACCGGCGTCCGGGCGGGGTGCTGTTCATGACGATTTGCGGACCCGCAGATACCACTCGCACAGCAAGCGCACTTGCTTCTCCGTGTAGCCCTTTTCGATCATCCGGTTGACGAAGTCCTGGTGCTTCTTCTGCTCGTCGCCGCTTGCCTTCGCGTTGAAGCTGATGACCGGCAGCAGTTCCTCGGTATTCGAGAACATCTTCTTCTCGATGACCGCGCGCAGTTTCTCGTAGCTTGTCCAGCTCGGATTCTTGCCATCGTTCTTGGCCCGTGCGCGCAGCACGAAGTTCACCACCTCGTTGCGGAAATCCTTCGGATTGCTGATGCCCGCTGGCTTCTCGATCTTTTCGAGCTCGTCGTTGAGCGCCGAACGGTCGAGGATCTCGCCGGTATTGGGATCGCGGAATTCCTGGTCCTGGATCCAGAAGTCGGCGTAGGTCACGTAGCGGTCGAAAATGTTCTGGCCGTACTCCGAGTAGCTTTCGAGGTAAGCGGTCTGGATCTCCTTGCCGATGAACTCGGCGTAGCGCGGGGCGAGGAACTCCTTGATGAAGCCCATGTAACGGGCCTCGACCTCGGGTGGGTACTGCTCCTGTTCGATCTGCTGTTCCAGTACATACATCAGGTGCACCGGGTTGGCCGCGACTTCGCGGTGGTCGAAGTTGAACACCTTCGACAACGCCTTGAACGCGAACCGCGTCGACAATCCGGTCATTCCCTCATCGACGCCGGCGTAGTCGCGGTACTCCTGGTAGCTCTTCGCCTTCGGATCGGTGTCCTTGAGGTTCTCGCCATCGTACACCCGCATCTTCGAATAGATGCTCGAGTTCTCGGGCTCCTTGAGCCGCGACAGCGTCGCGAACTGCGCCATCATCCGCAGCGTGTCCGGCGCGCACGGCGCGGCCGCGAGCGAACTCTCGGTAAGCAGTTTCTCGTAGATGTGTATCTCGTCCGACACCCGCAGGCAGTACGGCACTTTCACCGTGTAGATGCGGTCGAGGAACGCTTCGTTGTTGCGGTTGTTCTTGAAAGCTACCCACTCCGACTCGTTCGAGTGCGCCATCACGATGCCGTCGAACGGGATCGCGCCAAAGCCTTCGGTGCCCTTGTAGTTGCCTTCCTGCGTCGCCGTCAGCAGCGGATGCAGCACCTTGATCGGTGCCTTGAACATCTCGACGAACTCCAGCAGCCCGCGGTTGGCGAGGCACAGGCCGCCCGAATAGCTGTAGGCGTCGGGATCGTCCTGCGAATATTCCTCGAGCTTGCGGATGTCGATTTTGCCGACCAGTGAAGAAATGTCCTGATTGTTCTCGTCGCCGGGTTCGGTCTTCGCGACCGCGATCTGTTTCAGGACCGACGGGCGCAGCTTGACGACGCGGAAGCGCGTGATGTCGCCGCCGAACTCATGCAGCCGCTTGACCGCCCAGGGGCTCATGATCGTGTTGACGTAGCGGCTCGGGATGCCGAAGTCGTCTTCCAGCAGACGGCCGTCCTCGTTCACGTCGAACAAACCGAGCGGCGACTCGTGCACCGGCGATCCCTTGATCGCATAGAACGGCACTTTTTCGATCAGCGACTTCAGTTTTTCGGCAAGCGACGACTTGCCGCCGCCGACCGGACCGAGCAGGTACAGGATCTGTTTCTTCTCTTCCAGTCCCTGCGCCGCGTGACGAAAGTAGGAAACGATGTGCTCGATGACCTCTTCCATGCCGTAAAAGTCACGGAAGGCCGGATACAGCTTGAGCATCTTGTTGGAAAAGATGCGTGACCGCCGCGGGTCGACGCGCGTGTCCACGAGTTCGGGCTCCCCGATGGCCATCAGTATCCGTTCCGCGGAGGTGGCATATGCCGAGCGGTCCGACTTGCACAGATCGAGATACTCCTGGATCGACATCTCTTCTTCGCGGGCTGCCTCGAATCGCGCCTGATAGGCATTGAAGATGGTCATCTGGATATCTCCCTTCATGATCGAATCAGTTGAAACACAGAGCGGTCGAGACGTTGGACGTTTGGCGAACGGTCCGGCACTCTCGGCTCGACGCGTCTCCAGCCCCTGCCGTCCCCCGTGAGAGGCACATGGACGCAGCAAG